>DATAFZ010000040.1:0-16364 GCA_036257225.1 Candidatus Limnocylindrales bacterium
AAGGTCGAGCCGGCGGGCGGTAACAAGGTCCGTCAGGAGATCAAGCTGCGCCGCGGCCTGACGGAGGAGATCGCCAAGCGCCTCACGAAGCTCATCCGCGACGAGTTCCCGAAGGTGAAGTCACAGATCCAGGGCGATGCCGTGCGCGTATCGGGCAAGAGCAAGGACGAGCTCCAGCGGGTCATGACGCGCCTCCGCGAGCTCGATGAGCCCGTCCCCCTGCAGTTCCAGAACTATCGCTAAGGACCGGACGTGCTGCCTGGATCCAGGTTCGCGAAGGTGGTCATGATCGCGGTGATCGTCGTGATCGTGCTCGGCCTCATCCTGTCGACCGTCGCGTACCCCCTCGCGTTCGGATGACGGACGACGTCACCCGCTCGGACGAGGCGACCCGGACGGCCGACCCGCCGCTGACCGACGGCGCGAGCGGGGTCGACCTCGCCGGCACCCCCGAAGCGGCGGAACCCGCCGAAGCACTCGAGGCCGCGGAGCCTGACGTCGATACGGAGCCCGTCACCGGGCTCGCCCCCGTAGCCACCACCGATGACGACGAGTCCGCTGCCGCCCCGACCGGCCCCAGGACGGTCGGGCGCCTGGTCGCGGACGCGCTTCGCGCGGCCGGCGTCCGTTACGCCTTCACGGTCCCAGGTGAGTCGTTCCTCGGCCTGCTGGAGGGGCTCGTCGACGCCGGGATCAGGGTCATCGCCACGCGGCACGAAGGCGGCGCGGCGTTCATGGCCGAGGCCCATGGCAACCTCACCGGTCGACCCGCCGCCTGTATCGGCACGCGTGCCGTCGGGTCGGCCAACCTGGCGATCGGCATCCACACCGCCCGGCAGGACTCGACCCCGATGTTCGCGCTTGTCGGCCAGGTCGAGCGGGCGCATCGCGGACACGAGGCGTTCCAGGAGATCGACCAGGTCGCCACGATCGGCGGCCTCGCCAAATGGGCCGCCGAACCGACCGATGCCGGCGAGGTGGCAACAGCCCTGCGCGAGGCGCTCCGGCAGGCGACGAGCGGCCGGCCAGGGCCAGTCCTCCTGTCATTCCCCGAGGACCTCCTCGACGAGATCGTGGCCGACGACATCCAGGTCCTCGCCGAGCGCCCGAGCACGGCTCGTCCCTCGGACCGCGAGATCCGCGCTGTCATCGAGCTGCTCGCGTCCGCCGAGCGACCGGTGATCCTGGCCGGAGGTGGTGTCCTGCGCGCTCGGACCTCGACCGATCTGTTGCGCCTCGCCGAGTTGCTCCAGGTTCCGGTGATCGCCGGCTGGCGGCGGGCGGACGTGATCTCGAACGACCATCCGCTGTACCTCGGGATGGCCGGCCTCGCGGCAGCGTCGACCGTCCGTGATCGCCTCGAGGCGGCGGACGCGATGCTGGTCATCGGCTGCCGGCTGAGCGAGCCGACTTCCTGGGACGACGCGATCCCGGCCTCGGGCACGCGTTGGGCGCATGTCGACATCGAGCCTGCGGCGACCGCCGGACCTCGCGCTGCCGACCTGACAGTCGCGGCGGACGCGCGCATCTTCCTACGGGCCGCGAACGAGCGGCTCATCGGCAAGGCCGTCCTGGATGCGGAGCTCGTCCGACGACGCCAGAGCCACAACGCCGCCGATCGCCAGGCCTGGGAGAGCGCCGCGGCAGTCGACGCGGGTGCCGATGCGTGGGCGGGCCCGGGTGTCCATCCCGGCCGCGTCATCACGACGCTCCGGCGCGTCCTGCCCGACGACGCGATCCTGACGACCGACGCCGGGAACTTCGCCGGCTGGGCGGGACGCGGCTTCCGTTTCCGTCGCCCTGGCACGTTCGTCGGACCGACCTCCGGCGCGATGGGCTACGGCGTACCGGCGGCGATCGCGGCAGCCCTCGTGCATCGGGACCGCCCCGTGGTCGCCCTGGTCGGTGACGGAGGCATGGCCATGACGATGGCCGAGCTCGAGACGGCCACCCGCGAAGGGGCTCGGGTCATCGTCCTGGTGTTCGACAACGAGCGCTACGGGACGATCCGGATGTGGCAGGAACGCCGGGGCAGGGGCGAGGGCGTGGCCACGGAGCTCGGCACGGTCGATTTCGCGGCGATCTCGCGTGGTCTCGGAGCACGGGGCGTACATGTCGAGCGGGACGCCGATGTCGAGCCGGCGCTCCGACAGGCCCTGGCCGAGGAGCGCTCGACGGTTATCCAGCTCACGCTAGATCGCGCCTGGGTATCGGTGGACAGTCCCGCCACGGGTGGTTGACAGCACAACTATCAACCCGTAACGTATGCGTCAGCAACCAGGGAGCCTCAGCACCATGCCCGCCGTCGTCGTCGAAGACCTTTCCATCCTGCAGCGCATCCCCGAACCCGATCCAACCATCGCCCGCGAACGCCCGATCCGCGGCGTCACCAACGCTCCCCAGGGCGTGGAAGGGGAGGGGTTCCCGGTCCGTCGTGCGTTCGCCGGCGTCCCGCTGGAGGATCTCGATCCATTCATCCACCTCGATCAGATGGGCGAGGTGGAGTACGCGCCGGGCGAGGCGAAGGGCACGCCGTGGCACCCGCACCGGGGCTTCGAGACCGTCACCTACATGATCGATGGGGTCTTCGAGCACAGCGACTCGAACGGTGGTGGTGGCGTCATCACCAACGGCGACACCCAGTGGATGACGGCCGGGTCGGGGATCCTCCACATCGAGCGCCCGCCCGACTACCTCGTCGCGAGCGGCGGTTTGTTCCACGGCTTCCAGCTGTGGGTGAACCTGCCGGCCGACCAGAAGTGGGCCGCGCCGCGCTACCAGGACATCCGCGCCAGTGAGGTGTCGCTGTTGTCGTCACCCGATGGCGGTGCGCTCGTGCGCGTCATCGCCGGCGACATCGCCGGTCATAACGGCCCGGGTTCGACCTACAGCCCGATGACACTCGTCCACGCCACGCTCAGTCCGGGCGCGCGCCTGCGGCTTCCGTGGCGGCCCGACTACAACGCCCTGGTCTATGTCATGAACGGCCAGGGCAGCGCTGGTCCCGAGGGCCGGCCGATCGGGATGGGACAGCTCGTCGTGTTCGGTCCGGGCGACACCGTGACGGTGCAGGCGGCCGCCCACCAGGAGAGCCGCAGCCCGACCATGGATGTCCTCGTGCTCGGCGGCCGGCCGATCCGGGAACCCGTCGCGTGGCTCGGGCCATTCGTCATGAATACCCGCGAGGAAGTGCTGCAGGCCGTCGCCGACTACCAGGCAGGACGGCTCGGCAGCATCCCGGCGGTGCACAACACCCCGACACATCTGGTCCAGACTGCGCCGCCACCGGAGCGCTGAGGGCGCCCCGGGGTCGGTGGCGACCGCCTAGCCCAATCCGCGGGCGTCGAGCGCCCGCCCCCAGTGGAACACGCGGACTGCGGCGAGCACGCCGAACGCCGCCAGCACCAGGACCGCCGCGGCCGCGATCGACGCATCGAGATCTCCCGCCCCGAACTCGGCGTAGACGACGAGGGGCAGTGTCTGGGTGCGACCCTCGACGCTACCCGCGAACATGACCGTGGCGCCGAACTCACCGAGCGCACGGGCCCAACTCATCACCAGCCCCGCCGCCAGGGCCGAGGCGGCGAGTGGGATCGTCACGCGCCGGAATACCTGGCGTTCGGATGCGCCGTCGACGCGCGCAGCGTCCTCGAGGTCGCGGTCGACACCGGCGATCCCGCCTCGCGCGGAGCGCACGAAGAATGGGGCCGAAACGAACGTCTGGGCGAGGATGACGGCCACAGTCGTGAACGGGATCGCCCAGCCGAGGACGTCGAGTGGGCCCCCCAGCAAGCCACGCCGGCCGAACACCAGCAGCAGGGCCAGGCCGGCGACCGACGGCGGGAGGACGATCGGGAGGTCGATCACGATCTCGGCGAGCCGCTTCCCGGGAAAGGACCGGCGCGCGAGGACGAATGCCAGCGGCAGGCCGATGACCACGGTCAGCAGCAGGGAGGCGGTCGTGGTGAGCAGGCTCAGAACGATGGCGTCGAGGACCGCCGGTGAGACGAGCGCGCGGGCGAGCGCGCCGCCGGCTGCCGCACGGATGACCAGCACCAGCACCGGCAGCCCCAGGAAGATCGCGAAGAGGACGGCCGTCGCCAGGACGACACCGCCACCGATCAGGCGGCGCGCGGGGACCGCGTCAACTGCCGCCGCCACGGCCACCGGCAGGCACCTCCACGATCACGTTGGTCGCCTTGACGACGCACACCGCCTCGTCCCCGACAGCAAGCCGCAGCTCGTCCACGGCCTCGGCGGTCATCAGGCTCACCAGCCGATGCGGTCCGGCTATCACCTCCACGACCGCCGCCACGCCGTCCTTCTCGATGCGTGTCACGATCCCCCGGAACCGGTTCCGTGCGGATTGCGCGACGATCGGCCGATCAGCAGTCGTCGCGCGACGCTCGGTCAGCAAGCGGCTGACCTCCTCGATCGCGATGACCCGCTGACCGCCCTCGGACCGGTCGACGCGGATGCGGCCGTCTGCCTCCCAGCGGCGAAGGGTGTCGACCGAGACCTGGAGCATCTCCGCCGCCTGACCCACCCGGAGCCCGGTCGTCGAGCGCGTGCGTGCCATCCCGGCATTATGGAGATAGATCGGCCGGATGCCAAGGTAGTCATCAGCGACTTCCTAGGTACGCGAGCCGGACGAGTGCGGGCGTCCGCCCCCGGGTAGAGTGCGTCGATGCCCGACCCCGAGTCCCAGTGAGCCGCGCCGGGGTCCCGCTGGCGATCATCGCGGGGCTGTTCATCGCCTCGCTCGCGATGCGACCACAGATCCTGGCCATCGGTCCGCTGCTGCCGCTCATCCGCGAGGATCTCGCGCTCTCCGCGGGCGTCGCCGGACTGCTGACGACCATCCCCGTCCTGTGCATGGGCATCTTCGCGCCGGTGGGCCCACGCCTGGCGGCCCGGTTCGGATCCGGGCTGGCCTTCGCTGGCTGCCTGGCCGCGATCATCGGGTTCGGGTTGGTTCGGTCTTTCGCGCCGAGCATCCCGCTGGTGATGCTCGCGACGCTCGGCATCGGCGTCGGGATCGGCAGCGCCGGCGCCATCCCCTCGATGATCGTGTCGCAACGGCTCCCGGGCCGGCCGGCGCTCGGGACCGGTGCGTACGCGGGCGGCATCGTCGCCGGGTCGACGCTCGCCGCCGGGTTCGCCGTGCCGCTGGCGGTGGGTGACGACTGGCGCCGGGCGCTGCTCATCATCTCTGCCTTGTCGATCCTGTCGCTCGTGGCCTGGCTCGCCCTCGGCGGGGTCGATCGCCGACCGACCGGCGGAGCGACCAGCGCCTGGCGGCTGCCGTGGGGCGACGCGACCGGCTGGCTGCTGGTCGCCGTGTTCGGGCTGCAGTCGGTGCTGTTCTACGGGATCGTGTCATGGCTCCCCAATGCGTTCGTGGAGCGGGGCTGGAACCCGACGGACGCCGGAGCGCTCATCGGCGTCTTCAACGGTGTCGGGCTGATCACCACGATCGGCGTGCCACTGTTCGCCGATCGGCTCGGCCCGAGGCGACCTCAGCTCGTGGTGGCCTCGCTGATCGCCGTCGTCGGGCTGGTCGGGATCATCCTGGCGCCCGATCTCGCATTCGCCTGGGTGGCCGTGCTCGGACTCGCTCTCGGGGCCGTGTTCCCATTGGTGCTCACGCTGCCGCTCGATGTCGCCGACGACCCGGCGCGCGTCGGCTCGGTGGCCGCCTTGATGCTGCTCGGCGGGTACATGGTCTCGTCAGTGGGGCCGGTGATCCTAGGAGCAGCCCGGGACCTGACGGGGGATTTCGCGGCAAGCCTCTGGATGCTGGTCGCGCTCGCGGTCATCCTGGTGGTGTCCTGCCTGCCGCTCTCACCGGCTCGCCTGCGACGTGGCATCCATCGCCCACCGGTCGTCTGACGACTGCAGCGATTCCCATCCCGCGGCACCGCTCGTTGCCGGCGGTTGCAATCCCTACTCGATTGGTGGACAATGCGCCGCGATGACGCGCCGGCACCACCCCCACTGCATGTGTCATACCGCTGCCGAGCAGGGCAGGTGGTGTCGCTAGGCGTGGGTTGACGTAGAAACCGCACGCCAGTCACCCCAGACCCCTGCCGGAGGCAGGGGTTTCTTATTGCTCCGACCATTCGCACGACACGAGGGGACGACCCAGATGACCGACCGAGCCAGCATCCAGCCCATCACGACCAGCGGACTGCGCGAGCGCCTCGAGGATCCGTCGCTGACGTTGATCGACGTCCGGCCGCTGGCCGCTTACAACGGCTGGCGCCTCGACGGCGAGGCGCGAGGTGGCCACATCCCGGGAGCCGCCGCGTTCCCCATCGACTGGCTAAGGACGGTCGATGAACCCGAGATCGCCCGCCTCGTCGCGGGCAAGGGCGCCGCTGCCGACCGGGACGTTGTGGTCTACGGCACGGGCATCGATGACGCCACGGCGTTCGCCGAGAAGCTTGCGACCCTCGGCATCAGCGAGGTGCGGGTCTATGCCGATGGCTTCGCGGCCTGGGCCGCCGACACCGATCTGCCGGTCGAACGGCTTCCCGCATACCAGAAGCTCGTCCACATCGACTGGCTTCGCGAGGTGCTGGCCGGCGGTCGACCGGAGGCTGCCCCAACCGGCGATCTCCTGCTCTTCCACGTCAATTTCGGTGTTCCCGAGGAGTACGCAGAGGCCCACATCCCGGGTGCGCTGTACCTCGACACGAACGTCCTCGAGGACCCGGCCGACTGGAACCGCCGCCCTCCTGAGATCCTCGATGCGGCGATCCGCGCGCTGGGCATCACCAAGGACACGACCGTCGTCGTGTACGGCCGCGATACGGAGGGGCACGCGAACGAGAAATGGCCGGGCCGGCGTGCCGGCCAGATCGCCGCGACGCGGGCGCTGATGATTCTGACCTACGCGGGCGTCGAGGACGTCCGGCTGCTCGACGGTGGCTACGACTGGTGGGTACGTGGCGGCAATCCGATCGAGACGATCATCCGCGAGCCATCCCCGGTCGCCGACTTCGGGGCCGACATCCCGGTCCGTCCCGAGGTCATCGTCGATCTCGACGAGGCGAAGCAGATGATCGCCGACCCCGACGGCGCGGCGCTGGTAAGCGTCCGCAGCTGGCGGGAGCACATCGGCGCGGTCAGCGGCTACAACTACATCGGCCCGGCCGGCCGCATCAAGGGCGACGTCTGGGGCAACTGCGGTAGCGACGCTTATCACATGCAGCACTACCGCAACGTCGACAACACGATGCGCGCGTATCCCGAGATCACGGCGAACTGGGCCGAGGCCGGGATCGTCCCCGACAAGTTGGTGGCGTTCTACTGCGGCACCGGCTGGCGCGCGAGCGAGACATGGTTCTACGCGTTCCTGCAGGACTGGCCGCGGATCGCGGTGTACGACGGCGGCTGGTTCGAGTGGAGCCAGGATCCTGTCAACAACCCGATCGAGGTCGGCGTTCCTGACGCACCGGAGCCGCGCGACGTCTACGCGGCGTAGCGACGACCCGACGCCCGTCCGGCGGCTGCGTACCATCACCGGGTGACAGCGGATCGACTGAGGATCGGCATCGTCGGCTGCGGCGATGTGGCGAGCCGGCACTACCTTCCGGCGCTGGCCGAGCTGGCGCCGGACGTCCAGCTCTCGGCGTTGATGGACGTGCGGCTGGACGCCGCGGAGAGAACGGCAGCCGCTGTCGGGGGTTGGGCGCCGGAGGTCGGGGTGTTCGACGATCTCGACGCGATGCTCCGTGCCGACGAACCCGACGCGGTCATCGACCTGGCGCCAGCACCGCACCACGGTGCGGTGAACCAGGCCGTCCTCGACGCCGGGGTCGATCTGTACTCCGAGAAGCCGATCGCGAAGACCGTCGCGGAGGCGGATCGGCTGATCGCGACCGCGCACGAACGTGGTGTCACGTTCCTGTGTGCGCCCGGCGTTGCTGCCACGCAGCGGTTCCGCTGGTTGGCCGACCTGGTCCGCTCCGGCCGTCACGGCCCGGCGACGCTCGTGGTCGCCCATCACGCCGACCCTGGGCCCGCGGCCTGGCGGGAGTACACGGGCGATCCGCGGCCGTTCTACCGGCCGGGTGTCGGACCGGTCATCGATCACGGCGTCTACCGGCTGCACGGCATGACGATGCTCATGGGTCCGGTCACCCGAGTCCAGGCGATGGGCGCCATCGGGGCGCCGACGCGGATGGTCCGCGGCGGCCCGCTCACGGGTCAGCGCATCGAGGTCACGACCCCGGACCACGTCCTCATCAACCTCGAGTTCGCGAGCGGCGCCCTCGGACAGCTGCTGGCGAGCTTCGGGACAGCCAGCACGCGTGCGCCCTGGCTGGAGCTGCACCTCACCGGCGCGACCGTCAGTTTCGGTGGCCAGTCGCATGATCCGCAGGCGCCGGTCAGCATCTACATCGACGATGAATCACCGGCGGCACGCGAGGCGTGGCACGACGACCCCGAGATCCCGGTCGACGAGCACGGCGTGGTGGAGACGGGCGTCCGCCATTTCATCGACTGTCTGCGTGGCAAAGCCACGCCGGTGTTGACCGCCGAGCACGCCCGCCACGTGCTCGACATCATCGAGCAGGCCTATGCGTCGATCGATGACGGCGCGTCCCACGCGACGACGACCACGTTCTAGCGCTAGCGCGCCTGGCCGAGCAGGAAGAACGTCTCCATCTGACCCTTGCCCTTCACCTCGATCTCGCCACGCGAGGTCAGGACGAACCGGTCGCGGAGGCGGCGCTCGACCGCGCCGGTCACCTGGATCCGTCCCGGGATCCCGGTCGACTCCATGCGTGACGCGACGTTGACGGTATCGCCCCACACGTCGTAGATGAACTTCCTCGTCCCGATCACGCCGGCCACCACCGGTCCCGTGTGCATCCCGATGCGGAACTCGACCCCGAGTCGTCGGGCCGCATCGTTTCGGCCGACCTCCGTGGCGATGTCGAGGGCGAGCGTCGCCAGCCGCTCGAGATGGTCGGGCTGCCAGATCGGCATACCGCCCACGATCATGTAGGCGTCGCCGATCGTCTTGACCTTCTCGAGCCCACTCTGCGCGACGAGCCCGTCGAACACGCTGAACACGTCGTTGAGGAGCGTGACGAGCTCGGCTGCGTCCATCGCGCTCGACATCCCGGTGAAGCCCACGATGTCGGCGAACAGCAGCGACACGTCCTCATACCGGTCCGCGATCAACGACTCACCGCTCCGCAGCCTGTCCGCGATCGGCTCGGGGAGGATGTTGAGAAGCAGCTCGACGTTCTTCTGGTTCGCCTCCTCGAGCGCGAGGACGGCCGTCACGTCCGTGCCGTACACGTTGGTGAATTCGAACTCCGGGACATCCACGGCCAGCAGCGCGTAGTCACGGTCGCCGCTATGGACGCGCACCGTGCGCCGCGCTCCCTCGCGCGCCGCGGCTTGGAGGTCCGCGCAGAGGGGCGACGGCAACGGTCTTCCGAGCACGCCCCCGACACCAGCGATCAGGTCCTGCGCCGCCGCGTTCACATAGACGAGCTCTCCCGTCGTCGAGATCCGGAACACCGGATTGGGATTCTGGTCGGGGAACTTCGTGATCGCGCGTTCGGCGGTCACGTCGGTCGCGTACACGTTCGTGAACCCGAGCTCCGCCAGCGATACGGCGAGCAGCTCGAACGTGCGTGGCCCGACACGGACATCGATCGGGCCGGCAGCCGTCTGGATCCATTCGAGCCACTGCGACGGGACGAGCTTACCGACCGCCAGGTCGAGCGCCTCCAGCAGTGGCGTGCTGGCCCGGTTGGCGTAGATCAGCGTTCCGTCGGCGGCGACGCGCATCACCGGGTGCGGGTTGGCACCCGGGAAGTACTCCGTCATCGGTTCGGCGCGTGACGGCATGCCGGTGCTCATCCTACGGAACGGGACACTCGCGCGACGGGTCGTTCAGGCGGCGTCGAGGCGCCACGCCTCGACGGGCTCACGCTTGCCCTTGACCCGCACCGGGCCGAGCTCGGCGCCCTGACGGCCTGGTCCCAGCGATTCCCAGGTCGCCCGACCGACGACGACCTGACCGGGCTCCGCGGCAGCCATGAGCCGGGCAGCGGTGTTGATGGTGTCGCCGATGACCGCGAAGCTGCGCCGCTCGGCCGCTCCGACGTCGCCGACCACGGCCGGCCCGGTGTTGACCCCCACACGGAAGATCGGCCAGCCCCGATGGCTCGCAGCAAGCGGCCGTGCGGACTCGAGGATCGCCGTCGCGGCCTGCGCCGCCCGGCGGGCATGGTCGGGCTGATCGCCGGCGGCGTTGAAGATCGCCATGACACCATCACCGGCGAAGTGCTCGATCGCCCCGCCGGCTGCATCGATCGCCGGCACGACGGCGGCCCAGAAGGCGTTCAGCATCGACAACACCTCGGTCGGTGGCCGCGTCTCGCTGAATGTCGTGAACCCGGCGAGGTCCGCGAAGACGACGCTCACGACCCGCTCCTCACCGGGCAGCGCGGCACCGCCGCCCTGGCGACGGATCCGTTCGCCGACGACGGATGGCAGATACGGCTGGAACGAGGCGTCGAGTCGTCGCAGCTCATTCGCTGCGCCCGCAAGGAGCGCCACCTCGTCGCTGGTTGCGCCCTCCGAACGGAGCTGGTCGAGGACGCGGTCGATGGAGCCACCCTTCGCGTCCGCCTCGGCGACGGCGGTGATCGCCCCCGCGTACCAGCGGTCGATGCGTGCCAGGGTCTGCTCCAGATAGAGCCCGCCGAAGGCACCGCTGAGCGATCCGCTCCGTCGATATTCCTGGCGAGCCCCGAGCGCGATCAGCGCGAAGGCCGCCAGCATCAGGACATGCCACTCCCACCAGCTAAGCCGCCAGTTCCGGCTCAGCACCACGGCGATCATCGCCTCAGCGAGCAGGATCAGGGCGATCGCCACGGACAGCAGGATCGTGCCACCACGCTGCTGGTAGAGGCGCATCGACCGCCACGCCGCGAAGGCATACAACGCGACCGCGCCTCCGCCGAGGACCGTCAGCAGGCCGACACCCTCCCGCGCCGGGGGTGGACCGTCCAACGGCGGCAAGCGTGCGAGCGACAGGAACCCCCAGAGGACCATCAGGGCGAGGAGACCGCCCAGCAACACAGGTCGCAGCCGCAGGACCGTCCGGGCACGCGGCCCGGCGATGGCGCTGACCGAAGCGGCCGCGAACAGCGCCGCGAGCACGAGCCCGACCGGGGTTGCGATGACGAATCCCGCGTTGGGCTGCTCCAGCAGGACGCCGGGCGTCGCGAGGGCGTGCAGCCCCAGGAACCCAGCACTCGCCAGGAAGGCAAGCGAGATCAGCACGAGACGGGCGTCGCGGAACCTCCCCGCGGCGACGTTCGTGGTGTACGCAAGCACGACGTTGACCCCGGCCGTGACCAGCACCAGCCAGAAGTGGCTCGGGTGATGCTCCCATTCGAGATCGAGCTCCGGCCGCGCGAGCAAGAGTCCGAGACCTGCAAGCGGGATGACGATCGCAACCACGACCCACCACGAGATCCCGGTGCGCCTCGGCGTGGCCCGGGCATCGGTCGTCATGCTCGCAGCATACGGCCGCACCAGCCGGCATCGTCGCTGATCGTTGTGATGTGTTCGCAAGCGCGGCGAGGCGGTCGCTGAGCCGTGCCGACGCCGACGTCGATCGACCATGAGGCATGACCGATCAGAACGAGCCGATCGAACTGCCGCCGCCGAAGGCCGACCGAGGCAACCAGGCCACCGACGACCACGTTGCCGCGCCGACGCCGCGGGGAGAGGCGCAGCCGACCGAGGAACTCGATCCGAACGTCGCCGACGAGCACGTACGATCGCCCTCGCAAGGGGTCCGGCCCGAGAGGACGCCGACCGACCAGGGCTGAGCTCCCGCTGCGCTCCGACGCTGCCATCATCGGGGCGTGACCGACCGCACCCTCTCGCCGCGCGCCCTGAACCGCGCCCTGCTGGCACGGCAGCTCCTCCTCGAACGATCGAGGCTGCCGATCCCTGAGGCCGTCGAGCAGGTCGGCGGGCTACAGACCCAGTACGCGCCGTCCGGGTACGTGGGCTTGTGGACGCGGCTGGCTGGCTTCCGTCGCGATGCGCTGACCCGCGCACTCGAGGATCGCTCGGTCATCCAGGCGACCCTGATGCGAGTCACGATCCACATCGTCTCGCGGCGCGAGTACTGGCGGTACGCCCTCGGGGTGCGGGAGTCCCGCCGGGAGCAGTGGCGTCGGACCTGGGCGCGCGCCACCGGGGCAGGGGAGCAGGATCTGGAGGCCGCGGCCGATCGGATGCGCTCCGCGCTCGCCGACGGACCGCGGACGGTCAAGGAGCTCGGCGACCTTGCCACCGGCTTCGTGGGGACCCTGGGGTTGTGGGTCGATCTCGTGCGGGTTCCGCCGGCCGGGACGTGGGAACGCCGCCGCGCGGACCGCCTCGGCCTCGCCGAGGACTGGGTGGGACCACCCGACGCCACCGAGGCGGAGGGGATGACGCATCTCGTACGCGCCTATCTGCGCGCGTTCGGTCCGGCAACGTGGCGCGACATCGCGTCGTGGTCCGGACTGCCGCTGACCGTCACGAAGACGACCGCCGAAGGCCTCATGCTGCGCCATTTCCGCGACGATCTTGGCCGCGAGCTGATCGACGTGCCGGACCAGCCGCTGCCCGAACCCGACACGCCGGCGCCCGTCAGGTTCCTGCCCCATTGGGACGCCAACCTGCTCGTCCATGCTCGGCGGACCGGGCTCCTGCCCGAGGCATATCGACCCCGCGTCTTCTCGACGAAGAATCCGTTCTCGGTCGGGACGTACCTGGTGGACGGGGTGGTCGCCGGCAGCTGGTCGCTCCGCGACGGGCGCATCGAGCTCGATGCATACGAGGATCTGCCGGCGAAGGACCGTCGCGCCGTCGAGGCCGAACGGGAGCGACTCGAAGCGTTCCATCGCTGAGTTGGGCCCGTGGTCGATGCCATACTCGTTCGATGCGGTTCCGAACCACGCTCGAGCTCGGCGGGAAGACCGCCACCGGATTCCGCGTCCCGGCCGCGGTCGTCGAGGCCCTGGGCAAGGGGAAACGCCCACCGGTGCGCGTGACGATCAACGGCTACACATACCGCAACACCGTCGCGGTCTACGGCGACACCTACATGCTGGGCGTCGCCGCTGAGCACCGCGAGGCGGTGGGCATCCAGGCGGGCGATGAGATCGACGTCGACCTCGAGCTCGACACGGCGCCGCGCGAAGTGGAGCTGCCGCCCGACTTCGCAGCCGCCCTCGACGCGGCGCCTGCCGCGAAGCGGTTCTTCGAGACGTTGTCCTATAGCAACAAACGCAGGTTCACGTTGTCGATCGACGACGCGAAGTCGGAGGAGACGCGCAAGCGCCGCATCGAGAAGTCCGTCAACCAGCTCCGCGAGGGACGGATCTAGCGCGGCGGAGCCGCTGTCGGAGCCAGGGTCGCGGCGTTCCGCATGGCCCACGACCCCCGAAGAAGCGCCAGCGCGACCAGCAGGATCAGGAATCCGTTCACGGGATGCAGTGCCGCGATGGCCGGATTCGACGTGCGCATGACCACGAACACCGACTGCAGGATCAGGAGGCCGAAGATCAGCGCGGCCATCATCGCCGGACGACGACCCATGCCGCCGAGCAACGCGAGTACCAGCAGCACGATCGGGAAGAGGCTGAGCATGTAGCCGACGTCCCGATGCGTGATGAAGACAGTCGGCGATTCGAACACGCCGCGGCCCGCCAGCCAGACCTGGACGACCAGCGCGGCGACGAGCAGGAACGTCACGACGACGTGGAGATTGCGCGCGATCGATCGCATCGGACTCCCTTCCTTGGATCCCCTCGCGCGCCAGGGTAGCGTCATCCATGGCGGGAATCAGGACATTCCCGTCGCGGCTAGGCTTGGCCGTGATGGAGCTGGTGCCGTACACGGACAAGCATATGTGGCTGACCGAGGCCCTCGAGACCGACGAGCGAGTCATGGCCGAGCTCGGCGGGCCTTGGCCACGGGACGCGATCCCCGCGATCCACCAACGTCGCATGAAGAGCATCGCGGCCGGGACGTGGTGGTACACGGTCGTGCCCGAGCCGGGGCAGTCTCCGGTCGGGATGATCGGCATCTTCGGATCCGACCTCGATGGGAGCCCGATCAGCGAAGCGGGCTGGTCGATCCTCCCGGCGCACCAGGGTCTCGGCCATGCCAGCGAGGCGCTACGGATCCTGCTCGAGCGGGCGCTGGCCGACGGTCGTTGGGGACCCATGCACGCGTTCCCGGGTGTAACCAACCGCCCGTCGAACGCCCTGTGCCGCAAGTTCGGATTCGCCCTCGTCGGCGAGCGCACGATCGACTATGGGGGCCGGTCGCTCCGCTGCAACCACTGGCTCCTCGCGCCGGACGTTCCTGGCAACATGAGGACGGGACCATGACCCAAGACACGAGTGCCTCCGAGCAGATCGACCGAATGCTGGCCGCGCTGCCCGACGATCAGCGGACTGCGCTGCAGTCGTTGCGCGAGACCATCGCGAAGGCTGCGCCCGAAGCGGTCGAGGCGATCAGCTACGCGTTGCCGGCCTTCAAGTACCGCGGCAGACCGCTCGTCTCGTACGGTGCTTCCAGGTCGCATGTCGCGTTCTACTGCATGAGCCCGGCCGCGATGGAGCAGCACAAGGACCTGCTCACTGCCTACGACATCTCGAAGGGCACGATCCGATTCCAGCCAGACAAGCCGCTGCCTACGTCGCTTGTCACGACCCTCGTAAAGGCGCGCATGGCGGAGACGGACGCCGCGGCCAAGAGACCCTGATCCGCCGCTTCTCGGTCACGATCGGAACATCACTGTTCACGAACTCAGGCTGTGGCCGGGCGAGTGCCTGAACGGGCTGCGCGTTCCCCGTTTGTGACCCTGATGTTCCAAACAGCGGCGGAAGGCTTTCGCCGCACGCCTTCCTTCGCCGCTTGTAACACGTGAAGTTCCAGGACAGCGGCGAGCAGCCGCCACGCCGGCACACCCGGACTATCCGTGGCATGGTTGCACATGCAACTACCAAATGGAGGGACAGGATGCCGGACACCGAGGATTTCGAGGAACAGCTCATCGCCGAGATGCGCGCGAACGACGGCAAGGTGGTGAGCGGCCCGCTTGCCGGCCACCCACTCCTGATCATGACGAGCAGCGGCGCCAAGACCGGGATGCCGCGACGCGCGATCCTGACCTACCACCGCGATGGCGACGACTACCTGGTCGCGGGGACCGCCAGTGGATCGCCCACGACACCGGGTTGGGTCCACAACGTCCAGGCCGACCCAGCCGTCGCGCTCGAGGTCGGCAATGAACGGCTCGACGCCATGGCGACGATCGTCGAGGGCGCGGAGCGCGATCGCCTCTGGGACGACCACGTTCGGGCGCTGCCCTGGTTCGCTGACTATCCCGCGCAGAGCGGCCGAGTGATCCCGATGATCCGGCTCACGCCGAGGGCTTGACAGTCCATCTCCATAACCATATGGTTATGGAGCGATGCACGACCAGCTCGACGCCGTCTTCGGCGCACTCGCCGATCCCACCCGACGCGCGATCCTCGCGCGCCTCGCGGAAGGGGATGCGAGCGTCTTCGAGCTGACGGCACCGTTCAACGTCTCCCAGCCCGCCATCTCGAAGCACCTCAAGGTCCTCGAGTCTGCCGGGCTCATCTCGCGCACCCGCAAGGCGACCGCGCGGCTCAGCCACCTGGAGGCGGATCCCCTCCGGCAGGCGACCGAGTGGCTCATCGGCTACCGCGAGTACTGGGAGGAGAGCCATGAGCGCCTGGACGCGCTCCTGGCCGCACTCCAGGTCACCAACAAGGAAAGGAAACCCTGATGTCAAAGACGCAGATCGATGTGCCCCTCGGCGTCCCGTTCATCGACATGGAGCGCGAGTTCGACGCCCCGCGCGACCTCGTGTTCAAGGCCTGGACCGACCCGGACCTGATGGTGCAGTGGCTCGGCCCCCGCAAGTACGAGATGAGGGTCGACAAGTACGACCTCCGCGACGGCGGACAGTGGCGCTACGTCCACGTCGACGCCGACGGCAACGAGTTCGGGTTCCACGGCGTGTTCCACGGCGAGCAGACGCCCGACGGCATGCTCCAGACCTTCGAGTTCGAGGGTGCCCCAGGCAATGTGGCGCTCGATGCACTGAAGTTGGAGGAGCGCGACGGCAAGACGGTGGTCCGCAGCCACTCGGTCTATCAGTCGATCGAGGCCCGCGACGCGATGGTCGAAGGAGGCATGGAGACGGGCGTGAACGAGGGCTTCGAGCGCCTGGACGAGCTCCTCGGCCGGCTGGTCCCGGTGGCCCGCTGATGGACTACAAGCTC
>DATAFZ010000113.1:0-4908 GCA_036257225.1 Candidatus Limnocylindrales bacterium
GCGACCGCGACGATGACGGCTCCGGCGGCCAGCCAGCGGCGCCGCCGCCGCGACCTCGGTGGTGGTGGAGGTGGTGGCGGACTCGATCCGGCCGGTTCGGCCGGCGTCGGTACGCGCTCGGTCGGTTCGGTCATCCCAGGAACCGCCCGCCGGGGAACCGCAACAGCTCGGGGAAGGTCTCGCCGATCCGCAGGGACGATCGCCCGAAGGCGAGGACCGCGAGCGATCCCAGGCCGGCCACGGCCAGCGAGACGATGAGCGGCGGGTCGAACACGACGACGATGAGGGCCATGGCCACGGCCGTCACGACGATCGCGATGTAGGTGGACACATATCGCATGTCGAACACGGGCACCCCGCTGACACGACGCAAGACGATCTGTTTCAGGGCGTTATAGAAGATGTAGGTCACGAGGATCGATACTGCCGCTCCGACGGCTCCGAATGGGGGAACCAGGATGAGCGCCAGTGTCACATGGAATACGGCAGTCGCCAGATTCACGACCACGATCTCCTTGATCCCGCCGAAGATCCGGATCGTGGCGCCATTGGCACCGAAGGCTGCGTCGATGTAGCGCGCCGTCGACACCAACGCCAGGATCACCGCCGACGAGGCGTATCGCTCCCCGAACAGCAGGATCGTGATGGGCTGTGCGAGCGAGAACGTCAGCGCGAAGACCGGGAATGACAGCACGGCCATCCAGGCCGCTGTCCGCCAATACATGTCGCCCATCGCGGCGCGGTCGTTGCGCGCGAAGAACCTGGCCGCGGTCGGGATGAACAGGATGCTGAAGGTCTGGAAGACGATGGAATTGAGGCGAGCCGTCGAGTCCACGACGCGCAGCTCGGCCACCTCGGTCGTGCCGTGGACGTTGCCCACCAGCAAGGCGTCGAAGGAGCTGATCGACAGCAGGACGATGTCCATCGTCAGCAGCGGGAAGGTGTAGCTCACGATCTCCCTGAACGGGATGTCGATGCGTCGCGCCCGCAGGTCGTCCATGACCCCGGCCTGCCGGAGGATCCCGGGGACGAGCGTGAGATACAGCAGGATCCCAACGCCGCCGGCGATCACGTAGCCCGCCGCCAGGAAGACGACATCCCTGCCGGTCAGGATCAGCAGGATGACGACGGTCAGGCGGAGGCTCGGCGCCAGGATGTAGCGCCGCACGAAGATCGTCCGGGCAGAGCTGAATACCGCGAAGAAGTCGGTGAGGACCCCGTCGAGCGCTTCGATCGGCGCAAGGAAGATCATGATCACGACGATGAGGATCGCGAGCGGGTCGTCGATCAGATGGCCGAGGAGTGTCGCCTGGAGCCCGACGACGAGGAGGATCACGGCCCCGCCGAGCCCGAGGATGATCCCGACCACAAGGCCTGCCGTCCCGAGGAACCGGGCGTGGTCGGCTTGCTCGTCGTAGATCGGCAGGAACCGTGAGATGGCGCGATCGAAGCCCAACCCCAGCAACCCGCCGACGAGCGCTACGGTGGCGAGTGCGTATGCGAATGCCCCGTAGTCCGAGGTCGACAGGTAGCGGACGATCGCGACCTGGGTGACGAGGTTGAGGACGACCGACAGCACTCGGCCGACCAGCAGGACGCTCGATCCGCGGAGTTGCCGTCTCGTCTCGCGCCGACCCGACTTCGTCGCGTCCGACCCGTCGGCGACGTCGTTTCGCGGGTCGGACGCGGGCAGCGCCGGCTCCGGATCTCCCTCTCGCGGCCCCATCGCCCGGATAGTAGCGAGTGTGGCATCGGACGGTCCGGATGTGACAAACGGGCCAGATGGGGGCAGACTTCCGATACCCCATCATCCGCGCCCGGCGCCCGCGTTCCGAGCGGGCTCATCGATTCGTTCGCCGCATGTCCTGCGGCGTCCAGGTAGGAAGGAGCACCATGCGGCCGGTCGCCCCCGGCGTCCAATGGACGTCTCGTGTCCCCCTGAGAGCCAGGCTCGCGGCCAGCTTGCTGGCCATCACCGTCCTCATCCCGAGCGCCGCCCTCGCCCCCGCCGACGCCGCGACCGACTACATCCTGATGTCGCGCTCGACGCTCCTCGGGCGACCGGTCAGCGGCACCGCCTGGGCCAATATGAAGGCCGTCGCCGACGGCAGCCTCGGGACGGCGAACCTGTGCGATCTGAACGCCAAGCATCACCTGCGGACGCTCGCGGCGGCGCTCGTCTTCGCGCGCACTGGAACCGCGTCGTACGGCGCCAAGGCCCGATCGGGCGTGATGGCGGCGATCACCACGCAGCGCGTCGGATGCGACAACGCCACGCTCGCGCTCGGCCGTCAGCTGATGGCCTACGTCCTCGCCGCGGACTTCGCGGAGCTCGGCGGCACGGCTGACACCACGTTCCGTGCGTGGCTGACCACGATCCGACGAAAGGTCATCGGCGGCCACAGCATCTGGAGCTCGCTGTATCGCACGCATGTCCTGTCGGCCACCAACTGGGGCGCCTACGCAGGAGCGTCGCGCATCGCCGCGAGCCTGTACCTGGGCGACACGACGGACCTGGGGTCGGCGATCAAGATCACCCAGGGCTTTCTGGGCTACCGGGGCGCGTTCCGTTTCTCCGACAGACTGTCGTGGGCCGCGAAGACGTGGGCGTGCGCGCCGACCAACTACACGCCCGTGAACGGTGTCTGCACGAAGCGGGGGATCAACGTGAGCGGTGCGGTCGTCGCCGACATCAGCCGCGGTGGTTCACTGCGCTGGCCACCGGGCACGACGGGCATCCAGTACCAGCTCGAGTCGATCCAGGGCATGGGCATGCAACTCGAGCTGCTCTACCAGAACGGGTACACCGGGGCCTACGCCTGGACCGACCGCGCGCTCAAGCGCATGGCCAGCATCGTGACCAGGTCCCGGGCCGCCGGTGGAACGGGCTGGAACGTCACCACGTCATCCCGCCAGATGCCCTGGCTGCTGAACCGTCGCTACAGCCTGTCCATCCCGACCAGGGCCTCCGGCATGGGCCGGGCCATCGGCTTCACCGATTGGCTATGGGGCCGTTGATGGGCTAATCCCCTGCGCTCCGCGTGACTGCTTGCTTGGACCCCCCTACAGGCAAGCGTCACGCGGAGCGCCTCTCGCCGCTGCCTTGGCCTCGACCGCCCGCTCGCGGCGCCTCACTCGTCGGGCGTGCGATCCCCCTCGGCCAGACGTTCGTCGTACCGTCGATCGCGCCAGGCGAGCGCGGCCTTGAGCCCCTCACCCTGCACGATCCTGTCGAACTCGCGCGCGGTCTCGCTCATGTTGATGAACGACTGGACGTCGAGGCCCATCTCGACGGCCGCCGCAAAACCAGCCGCATCCATCGCCCGGTTGAGCATGAGCTTGGTCGGGGCCATCACGTCCGGCGGCACCCGGGCGAGCCTGTCGGCCAGCGCGTCGACCTCCTCGTCGAGCCGATCGCGCGACACCACTCGGTTCACCAGCCCGATGCGATGGGCCTCCCCTGCGTCGATCAGGTCGCCGGTCATCAGCAGCTCACGGGTCTTCTTCTGACCGATCAGGAAGGGCATGAGGAGGGTCACCGGCGCCGAGCCGAACCTGATCTCGGGTTCCCCGAGCTGTGCGTCGTCGGCGGCCACGATCAGATCGCAGGCCATCGCCAGCTCGAGCCCGCCGGCCAACACGTAGCCGTGGACCTGCGCGATGACCGGCTTCGGACAGCCCCAGATCGCCAGCGTCGCGGCGATGTCCTCGGCAAGCACCTCGCGCCACGACCAGGCCGTGGGCAGGAAGGCCTCGGATAAATCGTAGCCGGCGCAGAACGCGCGTCCCGCGCCGGCGATCGCGATCACTCGGACGCGGTCGTCGTCGGCGGCGTCCGCGACGGCCGAGGTGAGCGCCTCGCGCAAGTCGGCCGAGATCGCGTTCAGCTTGGATGGCCGGTTCAGCGTCAACCGCACGCCCCAGTCGGTCGGCGTCGTCAGGACCAGCGGTTCGTCAGCCATGCGGCTCCTCTGAGACGGGCGCTGCAAGGACGACCAGCGCATCGACTGCGACCGCGCCATCGGTCGAGGCGATCACCGGGTTCAGGTCGACTTCCAAAAGGTCCGGCCGCTCGATCGCGAGCCTCGAGAGCGCGACGACGAGCTCCACAACGGCCGTTCGGTCGACGGCCGGGCGACCACGCGTACCCGCGAGCAGCCGCGCTGCACGCAGCTCGTCGAGCATCTCGTGCGCCACCGCCTGGGTGACCGGGGCGAGCCGGATCGCGACGTCATCGAGGACCTCCGCGAGCACACCGCCGAGGCCGACCATGACGCACGCCCCGAACGATGGGTCACGCCGCATCCCCACGATGAGCTCGAGCCCAGGGTCGGCCATGGGCTCGACCAGCAGTCCGCGGGCGTCGACGCCGTGGCGCCGGGCGTCGCGTAGCAGGTCGTCAGCCGCGGCGCGGATCGCCTCGTCGCCATGTACCCCGAGGCGGACCAACCCGAGATCGGTCTTGTGCGGAAGGTCGACGGCATCGATCTTGAGCACGACCGTGTGCCCGCCGAGGGGTCGTGCCGCCTCGACGGCCGCGTCGGAATCCGGCACGGCCAAGGCCGGCGTCACCGACAGCCCGGCCGATCGCAGCAAGTCGAGACTTTCACGTTCCGGCAAGGCGCGCGCTCGGGTCGCGGCAGTCGCCATCGTCCGATCCATGCCGAAGGCCGTCCGATCGCCGGCCAGGACGGCCCAGGTGTCGCGCCAGGGCCCGGAGGCCTGGCGTGCCGTGTGACGCCGCTCCCAGCGCGCGACCGAGCCGATCGCCCGGAACGCTTCCCGTGCCCCGCGCAGCAAGGGGGCTCCGCCACCCTGCTCGTCGAGGACGGCCTTGGTCTCCGGTGGCGGCTCACCAGACGTCAGCGACACGTAAACGGGCAGTAACCATGGTCGGTCGCTGGTCGC
>DATAFZ010000120.1:0-22533 GCA_036257225.1 Candidatus Limnocylindrales bacterium
CCGATCTCCGCTCCCGCGCGGGTCGGATAAGCGGTGGTGAAGTCGCCGAGCAGTCGGCGTGAAGGATCCGTCGATACGCTGGACGACGACGCGGAGGCGATGCGATGGGCTCACGCAATCGACCGGGCAAAGAGGCGAAGAAGAAGCCGAAGGCCAAGCTCGCCCAACCAAGTCTCGCGCCACTCTCGGAGCCGCCGATGAACGTCGAGGTCATCCGAAAGCCGCGCAAGGAGAAGCCAGTCGTCGAGGACGACACGGACGAGGCCTGACCGGCTGGACGGACGCCACCGTGGAAGGCTCCGCTGACGGGATGGACCGATCGATGAGGAGCGTGACGAACGGATGGCGATGACGGACGAGCGGGCGGCGGAACGCGCCCTGGCGGAACGCGGCAAAGCCGTCGAGGCGGCGCTGTCGACGATCGAGAAGCAGTTCGGCCGTGGGGCCATCATGAAGCTCGGCTCGGCCGAGCGGCAAGCGGTCGATTCGATCCCGACCGGCTCGATCGCGCTCGATCTCGCGCTCGGCGTGGGCGGTATCCCACGCGGCCGGATCACCGAGATCTTCGGTCCGGAGTCGTCGGGCAAGACGACCATCTGCCAGCACGTCCTGGCTGAGGCCCAGCGCCGCGGCGGCGTAGTCGCATTCATCGATGTCGAGCACGCGCTCGACCCGGCCTACGCTCGCGCCTGCGGTGTCAACGTGGACGAGCTGCTCGTGTCACAGCCGGACACCGGTGAGCAGGCACTCGAGATCACAGAGACGCTGATCCGCTCTGGCGGCATCGATTGCGTCGTCGTCGACTCGGTCGCCGCGCTCGTCCCGCGCGCCGAGATCGAAGGCGAGATGGGCGACTCGTTCGTCGGCATCCAGGCGCGGCTCATGAGCCAGGCCCTGCGGAAGCTGACCGGCGCCGTTTCGCGCTCGAACACCGCCTTGGTCTTCACCAACCAGTTGCGCGAGAAGATCGGCGTGATGTTCGGCAATCCGGAGACCACGCCGGGTGGCCGCGCGCTCAAGTTCTATGCGTCCGTCCGGCTGGACATCCGGCGGGTCGAGACGATCAAGACCGGCACCGAGTCGGTCGGCAATCGGGTCCGGGTCAAAGTGGTGAAGAACAAGGTGGCACCGCCGTTCCGGGTCGCCGAGTTCGACGTGATGTACGGCGAGGGCGTATCGAAGGAGGGCGGCCTGCTCGACGTCGGCGTCGCGATGGACGTCGTCAGCAAGACCGGGGCGTGGTTCAACTTCGGCGAGATCCGGCTCGGTCAGGGTCGCGAGGCGGCGAAGGAGTTCCTCAAGACGAGCCCGGACATCGCCGCGGACATCGAAGCCCGCATCCGCGGCAAGATCACTGAGACGCCCATTCCTGTGGAGGGAATCGAAGAGGCGGAATAAGCTCGCGGTGATGCAGCCCGTTCGCGGCGTTCGCCGCTCCGCGCCGGCGCTCACGCACCCCAACGTGCGCTCGCGCCGGTGCTCGCGGCGGCCTTGCGCCCGGGCCGCCTGACCGCGACCTTAGGCATGCGCGGCAGGGGCGAGGGCTACGCCGAGCGTAGGGAGCGGCGCGCCGCGGTGGAGGACCCGGCGGTGGTCCTGGACGCTGCGGCGCGCTTCCTCGAGACGCGTTCCCGGTCGGTCGCCGAGGTACGCCGACGGCTGACCGGCGCCGGCTACCGGCCAGAGCTCGTGGAGGGGGCGATCGTGCGCCTGGCCGACCTCGGGATGCTTGACGACGAGGCGTTCGCCCGCGCCTGGGTCGAGTCGCGCGACCGCGCCAGGCCGCGTGGCGAACGGGCGCTCCAGAATGAGCTCCGGCTGAAGGGCATCGATCGTGCCGTCATCGAGCTTGTGCTCGAGGACCGTCGAGCCGCCGAGGGCATCGTGCTCGCGCCGGACCGCGAGGCAGCCGAACGGCTGCTCGCGAAACACGCCCGCAGCCTCGATCGCATCGCCGACCCGCGTCGACGACGCGAGCGCGCGTACGCCCTCCTTGCGCGTAACGGGTTCGATCCCGAGACGTGTCGCGAGGTCGCCGCGCGCGTGACGGCGCGCGACGAGGGCGACGACCTGGACCACGGCCTCTCGAGATAGGGCGCGGCCGGCGGCGATGGTATGGTGACCCCGGACACCGCATCGGATGCCCCCAGACCGATCGCGACCGCCGCAGCCCCGGACCATCGTCAGGGTGTGGGTCGCGTTCTCCTCCGGGATACTCGCGTCCGGTGCTGATCCCGGCGATCGCCGGCGACGTCCCTGACTCCGGGGGAAGGAGAAAGGAACGCGGTGTATTCCCTTCGATCGACCAGGCTGACCCCGATCTGGGTCCTTGTGGTCGCCCTCATCCTTGCCGTGTTCGCGGCTGGTCAACTGGCCCAGACCGCGACCGGGCCGACCGGAATGGTCGCTGCGTTCGTCGATACGAACGGCAACGACATCGACGACACGTGTGAAGACCCGACGACGGTCGAGCCCGATGAGACCGCCGCAGCCGAGGCGGAGGCTGCAGTCGACCTCGACGGTGATGGCACGATCTCGGTCTCCGAAGCTGCCCAGAGCGACCGTATCGGTGGCGAGAATTGCAACCACGGCGGGTACGTCAGCTGGGTCGCCCAGGGGTCGTGCCCCGATCCGGTGCCGGCCGAGGAGCCAGTGACGGAGCCCGTGACAGGTCCAGTACTTGAGCCCGCCCCCGACCTCGCCGCGGCGGAATGCCCGACGACCGAGGAGCCGACCGTCGAGGAAGCGGCCGCACCCGCGGTCGACTGCGTCGAGGTCGCTCCCCCCGAGCGGGTCCCGGCCCTTGACGAGCAGAAGAACGGCCACGGCAAGTGGGTCTCGACGGTCGCACAGTCCGATGCCAAGGGTGGCAAGAACTGCAATCACGGCGGTGCCGTGAGCGAGGCGGCCAAGAAGGACCACGAGGCCGCGAAGGCGGCCAGGGACGCTGCCAAGGCTGAACGCGAGGCTGCCAGGGCCGAGAAGAAGGCTGCTCGCGAGGCGGCCAAGGCTGCAAAGCAGCAGGGCAAGTCCAAGAACCACTAGTCGCTCCTCGCCGCTGCGACGACGGCGCCGTGACGTCGGGCGCCGTCGTCGTATGACCGGGCCGCTCCGCGCCCGGCGCGGCCGTCCCTGTCCGGCCCTGATGCGCCCCACCCCGTCGGACCTCCCATCGGTTGACCGGTCCGGGCCCCGGCCCTACGCTTGCCGGACGTTCCAGGCGTCGTCTGTTCTGGCGTTCCGAACGTAAACACCGGCCCGATCGCGGCCCACGAGGGGGCCCGGACCGTCCACCCGACGGCCCGAGACCAGCCACCGCCATCGTGCGGCGGCCTCCCTCCTCGACCTTCGTGATCGTGCCTTCGCACACGTGACGCGTCCGGCCGCATGAACCGGTCCGGATGGGAGGAAACCGATGGAGACACCGATCGTGGTGGCGGTGGCGTTGCTGGCCGCCCTCGGCGGAGCATTGCTCGGCGCCCTGGTACGAACGATGTGGGCGTCCCAGGGGATGAAGGCCGCTCAGGCGGAGGCACGCCGCATCGAGGCCGAGGCGCGGACCCGGCAGAAGGAGCTGATCCTCGAGGCGAAGGACGAGAAGCTCCGGCTCGCGCGGGAGGCCGAGGAAGAGGCGCGCGCGAGACGCAACGAGCTGACCGCGCAGGAGCGCCGGCTGACCCAGCGGGACGAGCAGCTCGACCAGCGCGCGGAGATGCTCGAACAGCGCGATCGCAAGCTGCTCGATCGTGAGCGTGAGCTCGACAAGGCCAAGGAAGAACTCGCCCGAGCGACGCAGGAGCAGGTGATCGCCCTCGAGCGGGTGTCGGGGCTGAGCGCCGATCAGGCGAAGACCATGCTGCTCGAAGCAGTCCGCGTGGAGGCCGAGCACGACGCGGTCAAGCTCTCCCGCGCCATCGAGCGGTCCGCGCGCGAGGAAGCGCAGGATCGTGCCCGCGACATCGTCCTGACCGCGATGCAGCGGGTGGCCGCGGACCACACCGCCGAGCACACCGTCAGCGTCGTCCACTTGCCATCGGACGAGATGAAGGGCCGCATCATCGGCCGCGAGGGTCGCAACATCCGGGCGCTGGAACAGGCGACCGGCATCGACCTGATCATCGATGACACGCCCGAGACGGTGGTCCTCAGTGGCTTCGACCCCGTCCGGCGCGAGGTCGCGCGCATCGCGATCACCAAGCTCATCGCCGACGGCCGCATCCACCCCGGTCGCATCGAGGAGGTCGTCGCCAAGGCCCGCGCCGAGGTCGATCTCGTCATCCGCCAGGCCGGCGAGCAGGCCGCCTATGAGGCTGGTGTGCCCGGCCTGCCGGCCGAGATCATCAAGCTGCTCGGGCGACTCAAGTACCGCACGAGCTACGGGCAGAACGTGCTGAACCACGTCGTCGAGACCAGCCACCTCGCCGCGGTCATCGCAGCGGAGATGGGCGCGGACGTCCAGGTCGCCAAGATGGGCGGCTTGCTCCACGACATCGGCAAGGCGGTCGATCACGAGGTCGAAGGCCCGCACGCGGCCATCGGCGCCCAGATCGCCCAGCGCCACAACCTGCCGTTCAAGGTCATCAACGGGATCGCGGCGCACCACCAGGAGGTCGAGTACGCCTGCCTGGAGGCGCCCATCGTCCAGGTGGCCGACGCGATCAGCGCATCGCGCCCGGGCGCCCGTGGCGAGACCATGGATACCTACGTGAAGCGGCTCGAAGACCTGCAGGCGATCGCCGAGAGCTTCGGTGGGGTCGAGCGCTCGTTCGCGGTCCAGGCCGGCCGTGAGGTGCGCATCCTGGTGCGCCCCGAGGAGATCGACGACCTCACCGCGACACGCCTGGCGCGCGACGTCGTCAAGAAGATCGAGGAGCAGCTGACCTACCCGGGCCAGATCAAGGTCACGGTCATCCGTGAGACGCGCGCGGTCGAGTACGCCAAGTAGATCGGCCGCCCGGTGCGGGCGGGCAACACCGCGATCGCAGGCCGCGTCGGGCTGACATCAGGAAGGACCAGTCCGCAACGCTCGTGTGAGGCTCCTCGGTCTAGGGTCGGGTATGGCGCGAACCTCGATACCGGGGAAGCACATCGAGATCTTCTTCGCCGACGCCGACCGCGTCGTCGAGGTCCACGTCGAGGAGGAGGAGGATCCGGCGCTGGCGGGCGTCGTCATCGACGCGATCGAGCGCGACGATCCCGACGACGCGGAGCAGGTCCTCCGGGACGGGATGGCGAACGGGACGGTGAAGCGCCGACCGTAAACGGGCCACGGACCGCCGCCGCTAGACTCCGTCGATGGACAACGGGTCTGCGGTCGTCGGGCGCACGCGTCTCGGGAACCCACCCAACGGGGATGCGCCGCGGCCCGCCGGGGCGTGCCGCGTCCTGATGATCGGCGACATGATCGGCAAGCCGGGTCGCCAGGCGGTCGAGCAGCTGCTGCCCGGGCTGCGCGACGCGCGCGGCATCGACTTCGTCACGGCCAACGGCGAGAACGTGGCTGGCGGCATGGGGCTGACGCCGTCCACGGCCGATGCGCTGCTCGGTGCTGGCGTCGACGTCATCACGTCCGGCAACCACATCTGGGACAAGAAGGAGATCTACCCGTACCTCGAGTCCTCGGATCGTGTCCTACGACCGCACAACTACGGCACGCGCGAGGTGCCGGGGCGGGGCTGGGGCACCTTCGACGCCCTGGACGGCTCGCATCTGGCCGTCATCAACCTCCAGGGCAGGACGTACATGCAGCCGATCGAGAACCCGTTCACCGACGCCGATGCGCTCCTCGATGAATCCTCGGCGCCCGAGCCGCTGCCACCCATCCGCCTGGTCGACTTCCACTGCGAGCTGACGTCCGAGAAGAACGCGCTCGGGCTGTACCTGGACGGACGGGTCAGCGCGGTCGTCGGCACGCACACCCACGTCGTGACGGGTGACGAGCGGATCCTGCCCGGCGGCACGGCGTACCAGACCGACCTCGGGATGACGGGACCTGTCTGGAGCGTGATCGGCTTCGACCCGGCGACCGTGTTGGCGCGGTTCATCAACGCCCTGCCGACCCGCTTCGAGGTAGGCGATGGACCGGCCATCTTCAACGCGACGCAGATCGACATCGACCCGGCGACGGGTCGGGCGCTCGCCATCGAGCGGATCCAGCAGCTGGTGGAGCTGTAACGGGTCGGGGCGGGAGCGCGCCCCCCCGGCATCTTCCGGCGTGTTTGGAATATCACTGTTTACGAACTTGGGCTGGTCGGAGGAGTGCGAGCCAGATTCGGCCGCTCATTCGCCATTTGGCAGCGCACAGGTTCCATTTGGCGGCTGGACCGGCGGATTCGGGCCCCTCCTTCGTCGCCTGTAATCAGTGATGTTCCACGTCGCCGGGAACGGGCCGGCGGCCCTGCTAGGCTCGCGCGATGTCCGATCGACCGCGGCCGCGCCGTTCGCGTCGCCACGATCCAGGCGCGCTGGAGGAGACGGTGATCCCGCCGGCCCCGTCGACGGTCGACCTGCATACCCACTCGACCCGGTCGGACGGCGTCCTTACCCCCGCGCAACTGATCGCGGACGTCGCCGCGGCCGGCGTCCGGGTCTTCGCCCTGACCGATCACGACACGCTCGCCGGCTACCGGGACCTGCGCGCCGCCGGCGCGGTCCCGACCGGCATGACGCTCATCCCCGGGGTCGAGATCAACGCGCTCGTCACGCGCGATATCGGTCTGTGGGAATGGGAGCTCCACATCCTCGGCTTCGGCATGGATCCCGACGACGAGGCGTTCGAGATGACCCTGTCGACCCAGCGGTCCGCGCGTCGCAGCCGCTTCGACCGCACCGTCGAACGCCTTCGCGAGATCGGGCTGCCGATCGACGCCCAGATCGCCGAGCTCGCAACCGATGACGACGATGCGCTCGGACGGCCGACCATCGCCCGCGCCCTCATCGCGGCCGGCTTCGCGACGACCGTCGAGGATGCCTTCAGCCGGATCATCGGTCATGGCGGACCCGGCTACGTGCGCCGCGCCGGCCTCGAGCCGGACGGTGCGATCACGGCCATCCTCGCCGCCGGTGGCATCCCCGTGCTCGCCCATTTCCGCGAGGGACCCGGGCGCCCAGACGTCATCCGCGAGCTCGTCGAGCTGGGCCTGGGCGGCCTCGAGGTGTATTACCGCTCGTTCGACCAGCCGACCGTCGAGGCGATGGCCGCGCTGGCCGACGCCAATAGACTCATCCCGACCGGCGGCAGCGACTATCACGGCGATCTCGGCCCGTACTCCGCCACGCACACGCAGCTGTGGGTGCCGGACGTGGTCGGCGAGGAGCTCGTCGCCCGCATGGCGCGCGGCTAGCGCTCGGCCTGCTCCTTCACGAACGTCGGCCGGAGCTCGATCGCGGTCTCCTTCTGACGGCGGCGCAGGTTGAGGATCTCGACGAACACGCTGAACGCCATCGCCGCGTAGATGTACGCCTTGTCGATGTGGAACCCGAAGCCGTCGGCGATCAACGTGACGCCGATCAGCAGCAGGAAGGACAAGGCGAGGATCTTGACGGACGGGTGCTGATGGACGAACCGCGACAGCGGGCCGGAGGCGACCAGCATCACTCCCACCGCGATGATCACCGCGGCGATCATCACCGCGACATCGTCGACAAGCCCGACCGCCGTCAGCACGCTGTCGAGCGAGAACACGATGTCGAGCAGGACGATCTGCACGATCACCCCGGCGAACCCCGCGGTGGATGGACCCGCGGCCGCGTGCGCCGACTCGCCCTCGAGCGACTCGTGGATCTCAGTCGTGGCCTTCCAGAGGAGGAACAGTCCACCCCCGATGAGGATCAGGTCGCGCCACGAGAACGCATGACCGGCCAGGGTGATCGCCGGCTCGGTCAGCCCGATGATCCAGGTGATCGTCAGGAGCAAGGCGATGCGCATCCCCATCGCGAGGCCGAGGCCGATCCGGCGGGCACGGTCACGCTGCTCGACTGGCAGCCGACCGATGAGGATGGAGATGAAGATCACGTTGTCGAGGCCGAGCACGATCTCGAGCACCGTCAGGGTCAGCAACGCGACCCAGGTCTCCGGGTTGCCGATGAGCGCGATCAGATCCATCGCATCCGAGGATAGCGGCAGGTCGGCAGTACCATGGCGCGACCGTGCATGACCCAAGGTCCGCCACGCGCTCGCTCCCCGTGCTCGATGTCCTCGGCCCGAGCGTGGCACCTGCCGCGCCGCGATCGCCGGTCGACCCGACCGACGAGCGACTGACCGAGTACCGCCCCGAGGCAGCGGCCCTGCCACGCTTCCACCTGTGGACGCTCGGCTGCCAGATGAACCGCAGCGACTCGGAGGAGATGGCAGGGCGGCTCCTGGCCGTCGGATGTGACGAGGCGCCCTCTCTCGAGACGGCCGATCTCGTGGTCATCAACACATGCGCGATCCGCGAGGGCGCCGAGCAGAAGGTCATCGGGCGGCAGGGCCACCTGGCACGGCTCAAGGCGTCGAACCCCGGGATGCGCGTGGTCCTCACCGGTTGCGCGGTCCGTGAAGCGGAACGGGCCGGGCTCGCCCGGCGCTTTCCTGCCGTCGATCTGTTCCTGCGCCCGGACGAGGAGCCGGAGCTCGTCGACCGGCTCGGGTTGGCGTCGGCACAGGGTGCGATCGGGGCGATCGCGTCGGGGAGCATCGGCGCCACCGCGACGGTCGGTCGCGCGACGGTCGGGGTCGCGGACCACCTGGGCGGCACCCGTGCCCGCGCGGTGGGGGAGGGGACCGTCGCGCGGGAGTCGGCGATCAGTGCCTGGCTGCCGATCATCTACGGCTGTGACAAGACGTGCACCTACTGCATCGTGCCGTTCAGCCGCGGACCGGAGCGCAGCCGACCCTTCGACGACATCGTCAACGAGGCACGAGTCCTCGCTGCCGGTGGCTACCGGGAAGTCACGCTGCTGGGCCAGAACGTCAACTCGTACGGCCACGATCTCGCGCCCGAGCCGCGGTTCGCGCACGTCCACGCCGAACGCTGGGCCGGTCGTCGCCTCGATCTGCACGCCCGCCCCGACCTGGCCGAGCTGATCCGCGCGATCGACGGTCTGCGGACGGCCGATGGCCGCCCGGCCATCCCGCGACTCAGGTTCGTGACCTCGCATCCCTGGGACCTGTCCGATCGACTGATCGCGGCGCTGGCCGACTGCCCCAGCGTGTGCGAGCACCTCCACCTGCCGGTCCAGTCGGGTGATGACGCCGTGCTCAGGCGGATGGGTCGCCAGTACACGATCGAGCACTACCGCGAGCGGCTCGACCGCATCCGCGCAGCCGTCCCCGGCATCGCGGTATCGACCGACATCATCGTCGGGTTCTGCGGCGAGACGGAATCGCAGTTCGAGAAGACCCTGCTTCTCCTCGAGGACGTCCGCTACGACCAGGTCTTCGCGGCGGCCTATTCGCCGCGACCGGGGACGCCCGCGACCAAGCTGGTCGACGACGTGCCGGCGGAGGTGAAGCGGCGGCGACTCAACGAGTTGCTCGCTCTCCAGGAGGGGATCGGCCTCTCCCGCAATGAGGCCTGGCTCGGTCGCGAGGTCGAGGTCCTCGTCGATACGGTCACGCCGCCCCGCACCCATGACCACGACGCTCGCGCCGCTGCCGACGGACCGAAGCTCGCCGGCCGGACCAGCGGCAACAAGCTCGTCCACCTGACGGGTGAGCCCGGCCTGCTCGGCCGCGAGGTGCTCGTCCGGATCGATCACGCCGGGCCGTACGCGCTGCGCGGCTCACTCGTCACTCAGGAACAAGGGCCGATGCGTTGACATCGGCGAGAACGCGCCGTTACCGTGGCCCCTTCCGGAGGAGTTCCCAGCACGGACCGTCCGGCTGGATGGTGGTGCGAACCATCGCGGGTCCGTCACATGGTCGAGGAGGATAAGCACCATGGACTATTCCCGGCTTGATCCCGTGCGTCGATCGGTGACGCCGATCCAGCTCGATCTCGTCGAAGCATTCGCGAACGGGCGCATCACGAGGCGCCAGTTCATCAAGCGCGCGTCTGTCATCGGCCTGTCCCTTTCATCCGTCACGGCGGTCATCGCCGCGTGCAGTGGGGGCACGCCCAGCGCGGCACCGGCGTCGCCCGGTGCCAGCGCGAGCGCGGGGGCCAGCCCGTCGGCAAGCGCGGCCGTCACCGGCGGCACGATCCGATGCGCGATCCAACGGCCGGTGTCCGTCGACCCGGTCGGCATGCAGGACCTCGGCGGCTACGGAATCGTCGCCCAGTCTTTCGAATTCCTGATGGGCCAGAGCACGGACCCCAACAATCCGGGCGCCCTTTCTCCGGCACTTGCCGCCGAGGCGCCCGTGCCGAATGACGACGGCACGGTCTGGACGTTCAAGCTAAATCCCAACGCGAAGTGGCAGCACGACGGGTCGCCGCTCACGGCGGACGACGTCGTCGCGACGATGGAACGCCTCGTGGCTGCAGGCAACTCCGGCCTGAAGGGAGTGCTCGATCCGGGCGGCGCGGTGGCCACCGACGCCAACACGGTGACGTTCACCCTCGTCGGGGCCAACGGCAACTTCCCGTATCTCGTCTCGATCTACAACGCGCAGACGGTCATCACCCCGAAGGACTACGTGGCCGGCACGACATTCGATGGCCGGCCGACCGGGACGGGCCCCTGGAAGCTCGTCAACTACAACCAGCAGACCGGAGCCACGTTCGAGCGCAACCCGGACTGGTGGGGTGGCCAGACGCCGCTGGACGGCACGGAGTTCATCTTCTTCGACGAGACGGGGCCGATGATCACCGCCTACCAGGGCGACCAGGTCGACGCCATCGTCCAGTTCGACGTCCTCACCGGCGCCGCGCTGTTCAACGACCCGAACTTCACGCTGATCGCCCAGCCCGCCGCGCTCCATCGCCAGATCTGGATGCGCGTCGACAAGGGCGCGTTCGCCGACGTCAAGGTCCGCGAGGCCCTCGCCCTGACGTGGGATCGTCCGGCCCTGATCCAGCAGCTCTTCCAGGGCCGCGCGCAGATCGGCAACGACCACGTCATCTGGGAGGGCTACCCGTACTTCGACGCGGCAGCGGTCCCACAACGGGAGCGCAACGTCGACCGCGCCAAGCAGCTGCTGTCCGAGGCCGGTGCGGCCGACCTGACGGCCACGCTGCACGCGGGCGAGCTGCAGGAGATCCCCGACCTGGCCGTGCTCCTCAAGAGCCAGGCCGCCGAGGCCGGGATCACGCTCAACGTGGAAGTCGAGAGCCTCAACACGTTCTACGGGGCGGCATGGTGCCCGGCCGAGCCGGCCGACCCGCCGTGCTCGGGCGCCGCTGACCTCGGCATCGTCGACTACGGCCACCGGGCCACACCGGACGTGTACCTCAACGCGGCCCTCAAGAGCAAGGGCATCTGGAACTCGTCCCAGTACGCCTCGGCGGAGTTCGACGCGGCGTTCACCGAGTTCCAGGCCGCGGTCGCGGTCGATGCGCAGAAGGCGGCGTGCACCAAGATCGAGACGATCCTCAATCGGGACATCCCGGTCGGCCTGCCGTACTTCTACAACTACCTCGCCGGCAACTCCAACAGGTTCACGGGGGTGTTCTCGAGCGCCCTGGGCCAGATGTCCTTCGCGACGACGTCACAGGTCGCCTGACAGCGTTACGTCCGAGGGCGGTGACGTCGGTCATCGCCCTCGTCAACCCACCCATCTGAGGGGACGGCGCGCGAGCACGCGATGGCACGCTTCATCACGCGCAGGTTGCTGCTTTCGCTCCTGACGCTGTGGCTGCTCGCCACGATCGTGTTCATCATCGCGAACGTCCTGCCGAACGATGTTGGCCGGACGATCCTCGGGCCGTTCGCACCCCAGGAGAGCGTCGACGCCCTGAACGAGCGGCTGGGCACGAACCGACCGCTCATCGAGCGCTACATCGACTCGATGGTCGGGGTGGTCACGCTCGACTTCGGGAACTCGTTCGTCACCAACCAGCCGGTGCTGCCCACGCTGGCCGCCGCGATCGGGCGCTCGGCCAAGCTGGCCGGACTGGCATTGGTCATCACGATCCCGATCGCCATCGCCGCGGGCCTGTTCGCGGCACGCCGCCGGGACCGACCGGCTGATCGGGCGGTCGTCCTCCTCGGGCTCACCTCGTCGTCGATCCCGGAATTCGTCACGGGCACGATCCTGGTGGTCGTCGTGGGCGTCCAGCTCAAGTTGCTGCCGGTGATCGCCACGCCACCGCGCAACGCCGACTTCCTGACCGAGTTGCGATACCTGCTGATGCCGGCGCTGGCGATGGCGATCGTGTACTTCGGATACATCGCGCGCATGACCCGCGCCGGCACGATCGAGGTGCTCCAGTCCGACTACACGCGGACGGCGACCATGAAAGGGCTGACCACGCGGCAGACGATGATCCGCCACGTGCTGCGCAACGCCCTGATCCCGACGGTGGCGGTCATCGCGGTCCAGATCGGCTATCTGTTCGGCGGCATCATCGCCGTCGAACGGATCTTCAACTACAACGGCATGGGCCAGACCATGCTGTTCGCGGCGCAACGGAAGGACATCCCGACGCTCACCGCCGGCGCGATCATCATCGGCATCGTGTACATGCTCGCGACGCTCGCCGCGGACCTGATCATCGCCTGGATGAACCCGCGCATCCGGCTCGAAGCGGAGCGCTGATGGACGTCCCGATCGCCCCCGCTCCCGCCACCACGCCGGTCACCGTCGGCGCCGTCTCCGAGCGGGCGCAGGCTCGTCGCGAGACCATCCGTCAGCTGCTGAAGCGGCCTGCCTTCCTGGTCGGGATCGTCGTGCTCCTCGGCTGGGTCCTGACGGCCATCCTCGGCGAACGGATCACCCCGTACGACCCGTTCAACGACTTCGCGCTCAACCATCAGCCGCCCGGACAGGTCGCAGTCCCCGGTCAGGACGTGACCGAGTTCCACCTGTTCGGGACCGACCGGCTGGGGCGCGATGTCCTTTCCCGGGTGATGGTCGGCTCGCGCGACGTGCTGGTCGTGGCGCCGTTGGCCGCCATCTTCGGCGTGACTGCGGGCACGCTGCTCGGTCTGATCATGGGCTTCTATCGTGGCCTCATCGATGACGTGCTCAGCCGGCTCGTGGAGGCGTTCCTGGCGCTGCCGGTGATCCTCGTCGCGCTGTTGACGCTGGTCGTGCTCGGCCCGTCGCCGCTGGTGGTGGTGGCGGTGGTCGGGATCCTGTTCACGCCGATCGTGGCGCGGACGGTGCGCTCCGCCGTGCTGTCCGAGCGGCAGCTCGACTACGTGACGTCGGCCAGGCTGCGCGGCGAATCCGGTCTGTTCATCCTCTCCCGCGAGATCTTCCCGAACGTGCTCGCTCCCGTCGTCGTCGAGCTGACCGTGCGCTTCGGCTACGCGATCTTCACGGTCGCCACCCTGTCGTTCCTCGGCGTCGGCATCCAGCCGCCGTCGCCGGACTGGGGCCTGTCGGTCGCCGAGGAGTACTCCTACATGATCTCCGGGGTATGGTGGTCGACCGTGTTCCCCGCGCTCGCCATCGCCAGCACCGTTGTCGCCATCAACTTCATCGCCGACTCGCTCCAGTCGGTGCTTGGCGAATGACGGCCGACACGGTCGCGCCGCCGCCGCCCGAGCCGAAGACATCGCCGCACGCCGCGCTACGGGTCGAGGACCTGTCGTTGGCCTACGTCGTGCGCGGCATCCGGCGGCCGGTGCTGCGTGGCGTGACCTTCGACATCAAGCCGGGCGAGTCGTACGGGCTTGTGGGCGAATCCGGCTGCGGCAAGTCGACAACGGCGTACGCTGCGCTCCGCTACCTGCCGCGCAATGCGGTGATCACGGGCGGGCGGATCCTGGTCGGCGGCGAAGACATCACCCGCATGAACGACGAGCAGGTCCGCAACTTCCGGACCCACCACGCCTCGATGGTGTACCAGGACCCGGGTGGTGCCCTCAACCCGACCACGAAGGTCGGCCCGCAGGTCGCCGAGGCATACACGGTCCTCGGCCAGAGCCCGCAACAGGCAAAGGAGAGCGCACTGGCGGCCCTGCGCCGCGTGCAGATCGCCGATCCGGAGCGCGTGTACCAGCGCTACCCGCACCAGCTGTCGGGTGGCATGCAGCAGCGCATCGTCATCGCCATCGCGCTGGCGTGCAGCCCGAAGCTGCTGGTCCTGGACGAGCCGACGACCGGGCTCGACGCGACGGTCGAGGCCAGCGTCCTCGACCTCGTTCGCTCGCTTGTGGCCGAGATGGACGCCGCGGTCCTGCTGATCGCCCACAACCTCGGCGTCATCCGCACGATGTGCGACCGGGTCGGCGTGATGTACGCGGGCAAGATCGTCGAAGAGGGCAACGCGATCGCGGTCTTCGAGCGCCCGCAGCACCCCTACACCGTGGGTCTCCTCCAGTCGCTGCCCCGCCACGGCATCCGCAAGTCGGAGCGGCCGTTGGCGACGATCCCGGGCACGCTCCCACAGATCGGGACGCCGCTGCCCACCTGCGTCTACGTCGATCGCTGCCCGCTGGCCACCGATCTGTGCCGCGAGGTGGTGCCGCCGGTCGTCGATGTCGGGAACGGCCAATGGACACGCTGCCACCACTGGGAGCGGATCGGCGAGATCAAGGCGCCGCCGGCGGGTGTTGGGCAGGCGGCCGTGGCCAAGGGCGACGTGGCGCTCAACGTCGACAAGGTCTCGAAGACGTTCCGCTCGTCCGGCCACGATATCCCGGCGGTCGTGGGGATCGATCTCCAGCTGCACGGCGGCGAGACGCTCGGCCTGGTCGGCGAGTCCGGGTCGGGCAAGTCGACGCTGGCCAAGACCATCCTCGGCATCGAGAGCCCCGATACCGGTGGCCGCATGGAGCTCGACGACCACCAGCTGGCGGCGCAGTCGAGCAATCGGCCGACGAAGGACAAGCGGTCGATCCAGATGGTGTTCCAGAACCCCGATTCGGCGCTCAACCGGGGCTGGACCGCGCGCAGCATCCTGTCCCGATCGGTGACCAAGCTGACCGGCCTGAAAGGCAAGGCCGCGAGCGACCGGGTCGACAAACTGGCGTCCTCGCTGCGCCTTACCCAGCGCCACCTCGATCTCAAGCCGCGCCAGCTGTCGGGCGGGCTCAAGCAGCGCGTGGCGATCGCACGGGCGTTCGCCGGCGACCCGCGCATCGTCGTCGCCGACGAGCCGACCAGCGCGCTCGACGTGTCGGTCCAGGCGGCGATCCTCAACGTGCTGTCCGAGCTCCAGGCACAGAGCCGTACCAGCTACCTGCTGATCTCGCATGACCTCGGCGTCGTCCGCTACCTGGCCGACCGGATCGCGGTCATGTACCTCGGTCGGATCATGGAGGTCGGCGAGTCTGAGGCGGTGTTCCGCGGACCCAACCACCCGTACACGGAAGCGCTGCTGTCGGCGGTCCCGAACCTCGACGGCGAGGCGCGCGCCCGCATCCGGCTCGGCGGCGAGGTGCCGAGCCCGGCCAACCCGCCGTCGGGCTGCGTATTCCACACGCGCTGCCCGCGGGTGATCCCCGGCTTGTGCGAGGTGACTGAGCCACCCCTCGCCGAGGTGGAGCCTGGGCACCTGATGAGCTGCCACATCCCGCTCGAGGAGCTGCGCCGACTGCAGACGAAGGCCGTGCGCGAGGACATCGTGTTGACCACGCCGGAGGAGTCGCTAGCGGGCGAGGGTCTCCAGCAGTAGCGAGAAGAAGCGCGGCGCGTCGGCCTCGAAGGCGACGAACGCGTTGGCCGGCGTCCCGAATCGGTCGTGCGTATCCATCACGGTCCGTCCGATCGTCAGCTCACCCCTCGTCTCGACGTCGACATGGACCCGCCGACCGCGGACCACCTCCGGGTCGACCAGGTAGGCGATGCAGAGCGCGTCGTGGACCGGTGCGGCGCCGCTCACGTCCATCGGCTGCAGGTCGTCGTACGCCGCGATCCGGCCCTCGATGATGGCCGCGGCGGCCATGCCGGCGGGCGTGCCGGTTGCACGGAGCCGCACGCAGTCGTCGGCCGACACGAGGGCCTGGTGGGTCGCGTCGAGCGGCACGAGCGTCAGGTCCGCCAGACCGGCCGACAGGACGATCCGCGCCGCCTCGGGGTCCGCCCAGATGTTGAACTCGGCGGATGGGGTCGTGTTCCCCGACTCGTGCGCGCCGCCCATGATCACGGTCTGCGGGATGCGATCCACGATGCGCGGCTCGAGCCGGACCGCCGTGGCGATGTTCGTGAGCGGCCCGACCGGGACGAGCGTGATCGGGTCGGTGGCCGCCATGTACGTCTCGACGAGGAACTCGACGGCGCGCTGCGTCTGCTTCACGGAGCGCGGCGGCGGGATCGGCAGCTCGCGGGGATGCATGCTGCCGTCGCGATGGAGGACCGCGCGCGGGATCGGGAAGTCATCCCGGACGAGCGGCGTGGCCGCACCCTCGAACACCGGCACATCGACGCTGAGCAGGTCGAACACGCGCAGCGTGTTGTCGGTGCAGTGCGCGACCGGGTTGTTGCCGTTGACCGTCGTCGCGGCGATCAGCTCGATGGCGGGGTGGAGCGCGGCCAGCATGAGCGCGATGGCGTCATCGGTGCCGGTGTCGACGTCGAGGATCAGTTTCCTGGGGTCAGCCACCCTGGGCCGTCGTCCTAGACGTCAGAGTCGGGGAAGCTCGCGCGACGCCGCTCGATCCACTCGAGCAGCTCCTCGTGGATACCCTCGTCGAGCGGCGGCTGCTCGTACTCGGCCAGGCGGCGCTTCCAGCGGTGATTGGCACGGGTCGCCGCGTCCTCGGCGCCGTTGAGCTCCCACTGCTCGAAGCTGTTGTTGTCGGACAGCTCGGAGCGCCAGAACGCGTTCTCGAAATTAGCCAGGGTGTGCGGCGAACCGAGGAAGTGCTGCCCCGGGCCGCCGGCGAGCATGGCGTCAAGTGCGAGGCCGTTGTCCGTCAGATCGACGCCGCCGATGTACGCGGCGGCCATCGACGCCTGGTCCTCGTCGAGCATGAACTTCTCGTAGCCGATGGCGAGCCCGCCCTCGAGCCAGCCGGCGGTGTGGAGGTTGAAGTTGACGCCGGCCTGCATCGTCGCCATGAAGCTGATGGCGCTCTCGTAGGCGGCCTGGTAGTCGGGGAGCTTGGAGGCGGTGAAGTTGCCGCCCGACCGGAACGGCACGCCGAGACGGCGCGACAGCGCGGCGAGCACGAAGAGCACGAGCTGGGGCTCCGGCGTGCCGAATGTCGGCGCCCCCGTCTGCATCGACATCGACGACGCGAACGAGCCGAAGATCACCGGCGCGCCCGGCCGCACGATCTGGCAGAACGCCATCCCGGCCAGCGCCTCTGCCAGCGTCTGCGTCGCGTCCGCGGCGACCGTCACCGGGGCCATCGCCCCGCCGAGGATGAACGGGGTGATCAGCATGATCTGGTTGTTCTCGGCGTAGACCTTCGCCGAGCCGAGCATGTTGAAGTCCCACGACATGGGGGAGTTGGCGTTGGCGAGGCCCATGATCACGTGCTCGCGCTCGAGCGTGTCGGCGCCGAACACGATCTTGGCCATGTCGACCGAGTCCTGGGCTCGGCTGGGGTGGGTCACCGAGCCCATGAACGCCCGGTCCGAGTAGCGGATGTGGCTGTAGACCATCTCGAGATGGCGCTTGTTGACGGGCAGGTCGACGGGCTCGCACAGTGTCCCGCCGCCGTGGTGGAGGGTCGTGCTGGTGTAGGTGAGCTTCACGAAATTGCGGAAGTCCTCGATCGTGGCGTAGCGGCGGCCGTCGTCGAGGTTGTGGATGAACGGCGAGCCGTAGGTCGGCACGAGGACCATGTGTGGGTCGCCGATGACGACGCTGCGGGCCGGGTTCCGGGCGGTCTGCGCAAAGCTGCGCGGCGCGCTGGCCTGGATGAGCTGGCGACACATGCCGCGCTCGAAGCGGACGCGCGTGCCCTGCACGTCAGCCCCGGCCGAGCGGAAGATGTCGGCCGCCTCCGGGTAGTTGACGATCTCGATGCCGACCTCCTGGAGGAGGGTGTCGGCGTTGTGCTCGATGGCCTCGAGCCCCTCGGTCGAGATGACCTCCACGGGCGGCAGCTTCCGGGTCAGGTAGGGGAGGGACTCCATCGCCCGGGCAAGGCGGGCGGCCTGCCGCGCGGTACGACCGCGTCGCGTGGGGGCTGCGTGGTCCAGTTCCTGGGTCGCCATGGCCGCGTCCATGGTACGCGCACCTCAGAGCCGCAGGGCAAGCTCGCGCGCCTCGTAGAAGGCCAGGCTCGCCCTGCGGGGCGCCACGCAGTCGCCGATGGCTTCGAAGGCGACGCCGTCCCGTGCCAGCGCGGCGGCGAGGGCCGTCTCGGCGATGGGTGTCTCCGCGATCACGAGTGTGTCGGCGGGGATCGGATCCTCGGCACCGGTCAGCGTCGAGCGCACGATCGCCTGGTGGCCGTCCCAGCGCAGCACGACGCTGTCCGGCCGCATCCTGCCGCCGGCGGCCGCGAATCGACGCCGGAGGGGGACATCGGCGGCGCTGTGGAACAGCCCGGCCCCCACGGTGGGCGCGGACGTGACGATCGTGACGTCGTGGCCGTCCTCCGCCAGCTGGAGGGCGGTGCCGAGCCCCCGCCAATCGTTGACGTCGTCCGAGACGACGACCCGCCCACCGACCTGCGCCCGCCCGGCGAGCACGTCGTGGATCGAGATCGCGTCGTCACGCTCCGCGCCGGGTAGCCGGTCCACCATCGGCAATGCCCGCTGGAAGCCCGTTCCCGGTGGTCGGGCGCCGGTCGCGAGGATCACGACATCGGCGCCGGCCGACGCGACGGCCGCGGCGGTCGCATCGGTACCGCGCTGGACATCCACACCGAGTGCGCCGAGACGACGCTCGTACCACGCCAGGAGATCGAGGATCTGCCCTCGTGACGGCTGGAGGCCGGCCAGGCGGAGCTGCCCTCCGATCTCCGGTGCGCGCTCGACGAGCGTCACCGAATGACCCCGCTCCGCCGCGACTCGCGCCGCCTCGAGACCGGCTGGTCCGCCACCGACCACGAGGACGGAGCGGGGCGTGGCCGCCGGCTCGAACCGATCACCGTCCCACTGGAACTCCCGCCCCGCCGAGGGGTTCACCAGGCACGAGATCCAATAGTCGCGAGATCGGCGGCCCCAGCACAGCTGGTTGCAGGAGATGCACGGCCGCACCTCGTCCGCACGATCCGCTCGCGCCTTGGCCACCAGGTGCGGGTCGGCGATCTGGCCGCGCACGATGCTCACGAGGTCGGCCTGGCCGGCAGCAAGCACCGCCTCGGCTGCGGCCGGCGTCCGGATGTGACTCTCGGCCTGGACGACGGCGTTGGTCACGACCTTCTTGAGCGCCGCTGCGAACGGGACGCCGAGCTGCTGCTCATAGACCGAGACCGGGATGATCGGGTAGAAGTCGAAGTAGGAGCCCGTCCCGCACGTCACGTAGTCCATCGCGCGACGGGCGTCGTGCCACGCCACGATCTCGGCCAGCTCGTCGACCGACAGCGCCGGCGCAGATCGGCTGTCGACGCTCACTGCTAGCCCGACGATGAACTCGTCGCCACAGGCCGCGCGGATCTCCTCGAGGATCGTGCACGAGAAACGCATCCGCGCTTCGAATGAGCCGCCCCAGGCGTCGTCGCGCCTGTTCGACCACGGCGTCCAGAACTGATCGATCAGGGCGTGGTACGCGGCGAAGAGCTCGACGCCGTCGAAGCCCGCCTGCTGCGCCCGCCGGGCCGCTGCCACGAACCCGCCGATCGCCTCGTCGATCTCCGCTTCGGTCATCGCGTGGCTGCCATCGGCGTCGTGGTAGGACGGCAGCCCCGATGGCGACCAGTTCGGTGCGAACGAGTTGTCGGCATCTCCATGCTGGCCGACGTGGTACAGCTGCTGGATCATCACGACGTCCGTATTGGCGTCGCGGCAGGCGTCGGTCAGCCGCCGGAAGTGCGGCACGACCGCGTCGTCGTCGTGCCGGAAGTTGCCGCGTGTCAGCACCGCGGTGCGGTGCACCGGTACTGGCTCCACCACGATCATCCCGGCACCGCCGAGCGCCCGCTCGCGGTAATAGCCGATGTGCCGATCGCCCGGCAGCCCACCCTCGGCCATGTTCGTCGTGTGCGCTCCGAACGTGATCCGGCTCGTCAGTGTCCGGTGGCGCAGCCGCAGGGGTTCGAAGACATGCGGGAACGGCATGGGCCGTGCAGTATGCGGCCATGGCCAGCCTCCCACCGCTCATCGTCGTCGCGGGGCCGACCGCGACCGGCAAGACCGAGCTCGGCATCCGGCTGGGCGAGTGGCTGATCGGCGAGGGGCGCCCCGCGACGGTCATCTCGGCCGACTCGCGACAGGTCTACCGCGGGCTCGACATCGGGACCGCCAAGGTGACTGACGCGGAACGGGCGCGGGTGCCGCACGCCGGCCTCGACCTGGTGGATCCCGACGAGCGATTCGCCCTGTCCGACTTCGTCGCCCACGCGACGGTGGTCCTCGCGGATCTCGCCCACGGCGATGGGGTCGGACTGCTCGTCGGCGGGACGGGTCTCTACCTCCGCGCCATCGCACGCGGCCTGGATCTGGACGCGCTGCCCGACGACCCTGCCGTCCGCGCGAGGCTCGAGGCGGAGCTCGCGGCCGAGGGCCTGGAACCGCTCGCCGCGCGGCTGACCGCCACCGCCCCGACCCTCGCAGCGGAGGTCCACCTTGCCAACCCGCGACGCGTCATCCGGGCGCTGGAGATCGCCGAGCTACGGGGCGACGGCCCGCGACCGGGGCCGCGCGGATACGACGGCCCCGTGGCATGGATCGGCCTCGAGCTGGGTCGCGACGAACACGCCAAACGGATCGCGACCAGGGCCCGAGCACAGTTCGAGGGCGGGCTGGTCGATGAGGCGGTCGCCCTCCGCCAGCGCTTCGACCCCGCCCTGCCCGCGTTCTCGGCGATCGGCTACCAGGAAGCCTGGGCGGTCGCAGACGGGCGCTCGACGACGGAGCAGGCGATCGAGCAAGACGCCAGGCGCAACGTCGCCTTCGCGAAGCGACAACGCACCTGGTTCCGGGCAGAGCCCGACATCGCTTGGCTCGATGTCACGACCGACGATCCGTTCGACCAGAGCCTCGCGATCGCACGCTCGATCGTCGATTAGCCGGAGGCCACGTCGGTCTGGTCGACGACGGTCTTGACGCCCTCGACCCGCTCGACGACCTCCAGGATCGCGTCGGTGTCCTCGATGCCGTCGACGATGCCCCGGACCACGACCGTCGACCCACGCGTACCGATCACCAGCCGATCCGCAAGCTCGCTCGTCGCCGCGTCGGCGCGCAGTGCCTCCCGGATCTGCGCTGTGAGATCCGATTCGGTCGCGAGCTCGTCATCCTCATCGTCGAACGCCAGCGGCGGCGCGGTCGGCGGAACGTAGGTAAGGCCTTCCTCGGCCGCGACGTCAGGATCGTCGGTCTCACCCTCGCGCAGGTCGTCCAGGGCGAGACCGTCAAGGGACGCCGGGTCGCTCGAGGCTGGGCCGACCGAGCCATCACCTCGATCGAATTCGGTGCGCGTGGCCGAGCGAGCGTGCTCCATCTCGTCCGGCGTGATCACGGCGTCCTGCTCGGCCGGTAGCGCGTCCCCCTGGACCTCGAGCACGTCGTCCAGCGGCAGCTCATCGGCTGCCTCGCGGGCGGCCCGGCGCTCGTCGGTCACGAGGCGCCTCCCTTGTCCTCGACGAGATCGTCGGCTTGACGCGCTGATGGCTCGACATCACGGTCCGGCATGCTGCGCTGCCGCTCGGTGGCGGCCGGCGTCACCAACGCGTTCTCCTCGTACGGCGCTTCGTCGCGGCTGACCTTCTCGGCGTCCTCGAACGGGACCTCGTCGTCGATGGGCTTGGTGCTGTGCAGGCGCGAATCGGTCACTGGGCACCTCCTCGCCGTCGATCGTGGTGCCGGGACCCTTACAGCGACGTCTACCGCCCGTGTCGAAGGCTCACGGTATCCTGCAGGCCCATGGCCCGACACCTCATCGATCTCGAACCACCGGTCGAGAAGGTCTTCCTCGTCGCCGTCGACACCGGCGCCGAAGATGGCTGGACCGCACAGGAGTCGCTCACGGAGCTCGCCAACCTGGCCGTCACGGCCGGGGCCGACGTCGTGGGCGCGGAGTGGCAGAACCGTCGCCACGTCGACCCGAACTGGTACATCGGCAAGGGCAAGGCCGAGGAGCTGGCGTCCGCCAAGCGCGAGACCGGCTTCGACATGCTCATCGCGGACGATGAGCTGTCGCCCGCCCAACAGCGCGCGCTCGAGGAGCTGCTGCGGGTGAAGGTCATCGACCGCAGCCGGCTGATCCTGGACATCTTCGCCCAGCACGCCCAGACCCACGAGGGTCGCCTCCAGGTCGAGCTCGCCCAGCTCGAGTACCAGCTGCCGCGACTGACGAGGCTGTGGACGCACCTGTCGCGGACGCAGGGCGGGATCGGGTCGCGGGGACCCGGTGAGAGCCAGCTCGAGACCGACCGCCG
>DATAFZ010000010.1:0-2577 GCA_036257225.1 Candidatus Limnocylindrales bacterium
GCCACTCGATGCTCCGCACCTCACGGTGGAAGGGACGGCGCTCTTCGGCGGGGTCGGCATCGCGTCCGAGATCCCCGACGATTCTATTCGCTCCCTCCGCGACGCCGTCGCGAAGCGCCAGCGCCGATCCGCGCCGATGCCGGAGCCCGTCGCCTCGTAACGAGCTGCTCGAGGCGATGACCCCCGATGAGCCCGTCCGCAAGGACGGGCTCATCGTTCGGCGGCCGTCACGACCCTGGTCAGCTACTCCATCCTGCGCGACGATCTCTGAGCCCCCGACCCGGGCTTCCCGATCTGCCGATCCGCGACACCAGCAGCACGACGATGACGGCGAGCCCGCCGGACACGAGCACCAGCACGAGATCCGCAACGGGCAACGTCTGCGGGGCCGCTGCCGGCGGTTCGGTCGTGGCGGCGGGCGCGATCGCGACCTTGGGTGGCGGCACGGCGACCGTCGAGGGGATCGGTGCCGTCGGTTGGACCGATGGGGCCGGGCTGACCGGCTGCACGGGCGCCGCGGCGGGGGCGGGTGCCGTCGACGTCGTGGTCGTCGTCGGGAGCGGCTGGATCGAGACGTACTTGTTGTCCCAGATCATCCGCCTGGGCGCGTACCACCACTTGGTGAAGAACCGCTTGAGCTGCGTGACGGTCAGCTTCGTGTTCGGCCGCATGTCGTAACCGAAGCTGCTGTTCTGGAGTCCCCACAGCGGGCCGCTGACCCGGACGCTGGTGATCGTGTAGCTCGATGTCTTCGCGGGATCGGCGGTCGCCGTGAAGCCGTGCAGCACCCAGCCGTGGTTCCCGTGCGCCACCGTCAGCGCCACCGGCAGGTTCAGCTTGCGCATGCGCGTGACCGCGAGCCGGAGCGCCCCCATGAACGAGTCGGCCGCGACGAGCCGATAGCGGACATCCACGAAGCGTTGGAGACCCGCCGTCCAGCCCTGCGGGTCGACTCCCGCTGATAGCGGCAGGCTGTACCGGTTGCGGGCGCGCATGTAGTCGAAGTACAGGCTCTGGTTCGACCGGCTGTGATCGGCGCGGTGGTACTTGATGTTGCGCATGATCTGGACGCCGGCGGCCGTACACCACAGCCACGACCTCTGCGTCGAGAAGACCCCGGTGCGGTAGAGATTGATGCCGCCCCGCCAAGTCGAAAGCGCGGCGTCGGCGGGCGTCGGTGTGGCTGCCCAACCGACCGTGATGAGGAGCGCGGCGACCAGCCCGAGGACCGGCCGGAGGCGTCGATCCGTTCCGGCCATGGGTCCATCCTGCCCCACATCGCGGGATCCCGCCACCCCAAGCGCGAGCGGCCCGCTATGCGCCGACGGCCAACGCCCCCAGCCGTTCGGTGAGCCGCAAATTCTCGGCGTAGTCGATCGGCACCTCGACGAGCGACGGGCCATCGACCTCGAGGGCGCGCATCAGCGTTGGGTACAGGTCCTCGGCGTCCGAGGGTCGGAAGCCGGCGATCCCGAACGACTCAGCGTAGGCCACGAAGTCCGGGTTGCCGAACTGGACCGCGAACGGTCGACCGAACTCGTTGCGCTGCTTCCAGTCGATGAGGCCGTAGCCGTCGTCCCGCCACACGACAACGCAGATCCCGGCCCCGACCCGCTTCGCAGTCTCGAGCTCCTGGCTGTTCATCAGGAACCCGCCGTCGCCGCACAGGGCCACGACCTTGCGGTCGGGGTGGACGAGCTTGGCGGCGATCGCGCCCGGCAGCGAGATGCCCATCGCGGCGAAGCCGTTCGAGATGATGACCGTGTTGGGCTCGTACGCCTGGTACAGGCGGGCGACCCAGATCTTGTGGGCGCCGACGTCCGACACCACGATGTCCGACGGCCCGAGCGCGCGGCGCATGTCGACGATCGCCCGCTGCGGGGTGATGGGCCAGCCGTCGTTCGAGGCGTGGGCGGCGAGCTCCTCGAGGAGCTGCATCCGCAGATCGGCGTGGACGAGGATCTCGCGCGACTGGTGCCGCTCGGAGGCGCTCCTGCCGCCGATTCCCAGCGGCTCGACCACCTCGAGCAGCCGCCCGAGCGTCCCTTCGATGTCGCCGATGAGCTCCACCGCGGGCTGGTAGGCAGCGTCGATCTCGGCCGGCTGGGTGTCGATGTGGATGACCGGCTTCCCGCCGTCCGGGTCCCACGACGACGGGGCGTACTCGACCAGGTCGTACCCGACACAGATGACGAGATCGGCCCGGTCGAAGCCGGACAGCACGTGGTCGCGTGCCTGCAACCCGACCGCCATGAGCGAGAGATGCGAGCGGTCGTCGATCGCGCCCTTGCCCATGAACGTCGCCGCGACCGGGACGTGGAGGCCGCGCGCCAGCGCGCGCAGCTCCGGCGCAGCGCCGCGCCGCAGGACCCCGTTGCCGGCCAGGATGATGGGTCGCTCGGACGCGGCGATGAGTCGGGCCGCGTGGTCGATCGCCTCGTCGGTCGGCTCGGGGAAGTAGGCGTGACCAGGGGTCAGCGGGGTGGGCGGCGGGCCGCCATCGGCTGGCCGGATGTCGGTCGCGGCGATGTCCTCGGGGATCTCGATGTGGGTCGGCCCGGGCTTCTCCAGGGTCGC
>DATAFZ010000026.1:0-14382 GCA_036257225.1 Candidatus Limnocylindrales bacterium
GCGTACGCCCCCGGGTATCGCAAGATCGCTGCGCCGGCGGCTGCCGCCGGCGGACTCAGCCTGCTCGAAGTCGACCATTGCGTCGGCAACGTCGAGCTCGGGCAGATGAACGCCTTCGTCGATTTCTATCGGGACGTGCTCGGGTTCGCGCAGCTCATCCATTACGACGACAAGGTCATCCACACCGACTACAGCGCGCTGATGTCGAAGGTGATGACGAACGGCAACGGCCGGATCAAGTTCCCGATCAACGAGCCGGCGAGCGGCAAGAAGAAGAGCCAGATCCAGGAGTACCTCGACTGGTATCGATCGCCCGGTTGCCAGCACATCGCGCTGCGCACCGAGGACATCGTCGGGACTGTCCGCCGGCTGCGCGAGAACGGCGTCGAATTCCTCGGGCTGCCGCACGAGTACTACGCGACACTCGCCGACCGGGTCGGCGACGTCGGCGTGCCGATGGAGACGCTCGAGGAGCTCGGGATCGAGGCCGATCGCGACGAGGAGGGCTACCTCCTCCAGATCTTCACGCGACCCGTCCAGGACCGCCCGACGTTCTTCTTCGAGATCATCGAGCGGCACGGCTCACGGGGGTTCGGGGTCGGCAACTTCAAGGCCCTCTTCGAGGCGATCGAACGAGAGCAGGAGAAGCGCGGGAATCTGTAGCGCCGTCCCGGCCCGGCTCGTTCAAGGCGCTGGCAGCCGTGACGAGCTGGGCGCTCGAGATCGACGCGCGCCTGGTGCTGGGTGCGCCCGTTACGCTCCGGCACACGCCCCGCTGACGCCTTCCGCGGCTACAGCCCGGGGTACCATCGCCGATGCTCGCCGCGACGCCCAATGTCGAAGCCGCAGGAGGTGCTCGGATGGACCTGTACCCCTGGATCGTGATCGCGCACGTCTTCTTCGTGATCCTCGCGTTCGGGGCCCATGGGGCATCCGCGTTCGCGATCTTCCGCGTCAAGACAGCGACCGACCGGGCAGAGCTGCGGACGCTCCTCGATCTGTCGGGGACGTCGCTGATCGTGGCGGGCATCGCCCTCTTGCTCGCGATCCTGCTGGGTATCTGGGCAGCGATCATGGGCGGTCACTTCTCCCGAATGTGGCCGTGGGTGTCGATCGGGGTCCTCGTCGTCGTGGTCATCGCCATGACCCCCCTGGCGGCCAATCCGATGCGCGAGCTTCGCGCGGCGCTTGGCATCGGCAACGACAAGTCCGGAGCGCCACTGCAGGTCGGGACGGACGACCAACTCGTGGCCGCAAGAGCCAAGGTCCAACCCGAGGCGACGATGGTCGTCGGCGTCGTCGGCATCGCGCTCCTCGTCTGGCTGATGGAGGGCAAGCCGTTCTGATCGGGCGAGCGGCGCGGTGAGACTCGCCCACGTCCGCGAGCGACACGCTCCGGCCGGCACACCCTGGCGGCTCGCCGCGGCGCTGGACGAGCATCGCTGGCTGGACCTGGAACCGGCACGTCGTCGGGCGATCGCGGCGCGACCGGCACTCGAACACGATTCGGCACTGTTCCGTCGACCGATCTCGACGCTGGACGAGGCACTGGCGCGGGGTTTGCGCGTCGCCGCGTTCGGGGAGCTCGTCGGGGGCTTCGAGGAACGCGAGGGGGACGCGGCGGTACTTGACGGCGGCGACGTCACCATCGGTGCCCCGGTCCTCGCGCCGGTCTCGCTCCGGGACGGCTACGGCTTCGAAGGTCATGTCCGGTCGATGTGGGAGCGACGTGGCGGGGAGATCCCGGATGCCTGGCATCGTCTGGCCATCTTCTATTTCTCGAACGTGTCGGAGATGCGTGGGTCGGGCGACCCGGTGTGGGCGCCGACCGGGTCCGAGGAGCTCGACTACGAGCTCGAGATCGGCGCGTTGATCGACACGCCGGCGCGTGATCTCACCGCAGCGCGCGCCGAGGAGGCGATCGGCGGCTACACGATCCTCAACGACTGGTCGGCACGCGACCTGCAGCGCGATGAGACCGCCGTCCGTCTCGGGCCGGCAAAGGGCAAGGACTTCGCCAGCAGCATCGGCCCGTGGCTGGTGACACCGGATGAGCTCGAGGATGCCCGGTCGGGTCACGGCTTCGACCTCGCGATGGCGGCAAGCGTCAATGGGCTCGAGACGTCGCGGGGGCGCTGGTCGGACATCGTCCACGGGTTCGCGGAGCTCGCCGCCCGAGCCTCTGCCGATGTCCAGCTCCGACCGGGCGAACTGCTCGGCTCCGGCACCGTCCGGGGTGGGTGCTTGCTCGAGATCCGGGAAACGACCCTCGGTCGGTATCTGGAGCCGGGTGACGAGGTCACGCTGTCCGTCGAGCGGCTGGGCAGCCTGACGACGCCGATCGTGGCCCGCCCGGGGAGCTGATCCGGTGCCGCGGCGTCCTGCGATCCGCGTCGAACCGATGGAGCCGCGTGACTGGCCGGCGGTCCACCGGATCTACGCGGATGGCATCGCCACCGGCGACGCGACGCTCGAGCGCGAGGCGCCTGATTGGGACCACTTCGATCGATCGCATCGCCGTGATTGCCGGCTGGTCGCGCGGCGCCAACCGGACGGACAGGTCGTCGGGTGGGTGGCGCTGACGGCGTACTCGGCGCGACGGGTGTACAGCGGCGTGGCCTGGGAGAGCGTCTACGTCGCCGCGGACGAGCGCGGCCGCGGCATCGGCCGGACGCTGCTCGAAGTGCTGGTGCCGGCCTCGGAGCGGGCAGGCTTCTGGACGCTGCTCGCGGGGATCATGGCCGAGAACGCGGCCAGCCTAACCTTGCACGAGCGCTGCGGGTTCGAGCGCGTGGGCGTCATGCGACGGATGGGCCGCGACGGCGTCGGTCGCTGGCGCGACGTCGTGATCATGGCGCGAAGGAGCGAGGTGGTCGGGATCTGACCCCGCGTCAGCCGACCAGGCCGAGCCGCGCGGATCTTTCAGGGGTCCCGATCCTTATTTCCGATCTGGCGTGCCCGAAACCTTTAGGACCGGCCGGTCGGCGGCCACTAGACTGGGACGGGACGATGAGCGTCGGCCGTGCGCCGACCTGGGGAGGGTTCTCGGTGCTGAAGGGCGAGCGCGTCACCCTGCGGCCGATCCGCGAGGCTGATCTCGACACGTTTTGGCTCCTGCATACCGACATCGCGAACCGCGGACCGTACTACCCGCGCGGCGTGCTGTCGGAGCCGACGTTCCGTAAGCAGTTCGCCGAGACCGGCTTCTGGACCCGCGAGGAGGGCACGCTACTCATCACCACGGGCGACGGGCGCATCGTGGGGAGCATCGAGTTCTTCCCGACCGTGCGCTACCTGTCGGAGGTGGAGCTGTCCTACCAGCTGTTCGATCGAGCCGACGACGGCCAGGGCTACGTATCCGAGGCGGTCGGGCTGCTCGTTCGGTACCTGTTCGAGAACAAGGCGTTGAACCGGATCCGGCTCATCATCCATCCGGGCAACGCCGGCTCGCAGCGGGTCGCCGAGAAGAACGGCTTCCAGCGCGAGGGCGTGATGCGCGGCGCATTCCTGTCGGGTGGTCGATATCAGGACGTCCAGCTGTGGTCGATCGTCCACGACGACGTGATCGACGGGGACGGAGCCTAACCCGCCCGCAACGCCGAACCCATGACCTGCCCCTCTGAACGTTGCGCCTACCGGCCCCCGTCATAGTTGGTAGGCCGCGTCACGAGACGCGGAACCCGGAGATCGTGGTGGAGCGAGACCTCGTCGAGCGGGCCCGCCGGGGTGACCGCGAGGCGTTCGCCGTCCTGGTGCACCAGGTAAGCGGACCGCTATTCGCGGTGGCTCAGCGGATCCTGCGCGATCAGGCACTCGCCGAGGACGCGCTGCAGAACGCCCTCGTCCTGGCCTGGCGGCGGCTCCCGCACCTGCGTGAGCCCGACCGGTTCGAAGCCTGGATCCATCGGATCCTTGTCCGCGCTTGCTACGACGAATCGCACCGTTCGCGACAGTGGACGGCCAACGTCCGCGTCCTGCCTGTCGAGAGTCCATCGGAAGCTGACGCGACCGAGCGAGTCCTCGATCGGGACGAGCTGGAGCGGGCGTTCCGTCGACTTCCGGTCGAGCAGCGCGCGGTCTTCGTGCTTCACCACTACGTCGGGCTACCGCTCGTGGAGGTCGCCGAGATGCTCGAGATTCCCGCGGGTACTGCCCGATCGCGATTGCACTACGCCCTCATCGGTCTGCGCGATGCGCTCACGACCGACGCCGAGCCCCTCGTCCACGGAGGCCGCCTCGCATGAATGACGACCGCTGGCTGGACCGCGCCGCCAGGTCCTTCATCGAGGTCGGCCCGACCGCGGCTCCGCCGTACGTGGTCGACGAGGTGCTCGTCCTGATCGAACGCCTACCCCAAGAACGGGACTGGTTCCCGTGGAGGTTCCCCAGGATGACGCTTCCTGCGCGCGTCGCGGCCCTCGTGGTCGTCGGCGTCTTGATCATCGTCGGCGCGGCCGCGATCGGGGTCGGCCGCCCGGATACCGTCACCCCCGCCCCGTCAGTGGCCCCGCCGTCGGTGCCCGCGAGTCCGCCAGCCGCAGTCGTCGCGACGCCGCTCGCGTCCGCGGCGGCGCGTCCTCCAGCACCGACGGATCGAGCGGCGGCCGAGCGGATCACGCGGACCTTCCTCGATCACCTCAACGCCAGCGAGCTCGACCAGGCAGCGGCGCTCGTCTGGCCCGGCGCCATGATCAACGGAGTCCCGGTGACCACCGCTGACGAGGTGATCGCGCAGCTCGAGCCGCTCTGTGGCTTCGGTTTCGGCCCGATCCTGCTGGGCGGCGGGAACACCGTGAGTTGGGAAGGGGGGCTGATGGACCGGCCAGGCCATCCTTGTCCGCAGGCTGGCGCCGGTGTCCGCACGCGGACGATCGTCGAGAACGGGCTGGTCGTCGAGTTCGAACCAGACGCGATGCGAGGTCAGATCCCCTGAGGTCGGATCGGTCAGCTGGCTGACCCTCGTCCGGCGCGGCTAGACTGGCCTCCTCGGTCCAAGGAGGCCAGTCGCCCGTGTACTACGTCCAGCGCGGCAGCGTGCCCCCGCAGCGCCACACCCAACACCGTGCCGACGATGGGTCGCTGTACGCGGAGGAGCTGTTCGGCGTCGAGGGCTTCACGGGTCGATCGTCCCTGCTCTATCACCTGACGCCACCCACACAGACGCACCGAATCGAGCCCGTGTCCCGGATCCGCCTCGAGGCCGCGGACGATGACCTCCATCGCCATCGACTGACCAAGACCGGCGATGTCGAACCGTCCGGCGACGCCGTGACGGGTCGAATCCCGCTCTACTTCAACAACGACGTGGTCTTCGGCGTCGTGCGACCGGCGCAGTCGATGCCGGATGGCGTCTTCTATCGCAACGGGGTCGCGGACGAGATGCTGTTCGTCCACGAGGGGACCGGCGAGTGCGACACGATCTTCGGGCCGTTGCGCTACGGGCCGGGGGATTACCTGGTGCTGCCGATCGGGACGACGTGGCGGCTCGACCCGGACGAGGGCTCCGCGCAGCGGATCCTGTATCTCGAGGCGCCATCGGAGATCGAGCCGCCCAAGCGCTATCGGAACGACTACGGCCAACTCCTCGAGCACGCGCCATATTCACAGCGCGACCTGCACGCACCGGACGAGGTGCCGCCGCGCGACGACGAGGGCGAGTACGCCATCCACGTTCGCTCGGCGGACCGGATCACGGCATACCACTACCGACAGCACCCGTTCGACCTGGTCGGCTGGGACGGCTACCTGTGGCCGTTCCGCTTCAACATCGGCGACTTCCAGCCGATCACCGGGCGGGTGCATCAGCCGCCCCCGGTCCACCAGACGTTCCAGGCGCGCAACTTCGTCGTCTGCTCGTTCGTACCCCGTAAGTTCGACTATCACCCGCTGGCGATCCCGGCGCCGTACAACCACTCGAACATCAACTCGGACGAGGTCATCTACTACGTGGCCGGCAACTTCATGAGCCGCCGTGGCGTGGATATCGCTTCGTTCACGCTCCACCCGGCGGGCATCCCGCACGGTCCGCACCCGGGCACGGTGGAGGCGTCGATCGGCAAAGAGGCGACCGAGGAGCTCGCCGTCATGGTCGACACGTTCCATCCGCTGCGGATCACGCAAGCCGCGATGGACCTCGACGACGACCGCTACCCCTACACGTGGCTCCCCTCGGACGACCACGCGAAGGAAGCCTCCGAACTCGCGGAGCGAGGCCCGGAGGCATTCCCGGACTGACACCTGTGCTACGGGGTGTCGTCCGCTAGCTCAGGATGAAAGATCACCGTGGATAGGAACGCCCGCAAGAGCTCGGAATCCACGTCCGGGGCGCCGCCCATGCCGCGGGTGACGCTGAAGGTGTATGCCCGGCCGGAGACGAAGGACAAGGCCTCGATGAAGCCGCAGCCTCGGTACAACCCGCTGGGGACATCGTCGATCATCACGGTGTCCCACTCGCTTCGAGGCGGAAGGCACGGCGAGTTGCGGTTGTGGGCGCGCCCGTAGGTCGCCAGCCACTCGTCCTCTGTCATCCCGTCGGGGATCTTGGTCGACGTCACACCGATGATCGGATAGAGGGAGGGGTCGGGCGGCGCGAACGTGTCGTACATGTCGTCGTACACCGCCACGAATCTGGGATCGCCACCAAGGAACGGCTCCCCTTCCCGGCCGACGAGGAACTCGTACGTCAACGGTGCGTTCGCCGGTCGGACACGTCGGTCGACCGGATGGCGGATCGTATAGCCGTGGCGGCCGGACGAGAAGGCCTGCCAACCCGATGTGTCGATCGTCAGCGGCGGGGACGACGTGCTTCCTGTGGTGCCCGCGAGCGACGGACTCGCGCTCGCCCCAGGAGTCGCCGAGGTCGTCGGAGACGGACTGGCCGGCGGGGCACTGCCCACGTTGCTGCCCGGGACAGGCCGAAAGTAGATGACGCCGGCCGCGGCGATGATCACGGCGGCGCCGACCGCGACCATGGCTGGGATGGGACGGGACATCGTGAAGGGCCTCCAGGCGGACGCCCGGGCCTGAGCCAGCCCCCGAGTCGTCTCGAAGGTCGCGTCGAGGACGCGGTCCGGGAGTTGGCCGACGGCCGCCTCCTCGAGCCACTGCGAGACGCGCTCTTCGGTCGAATGCGACGTGGTCATGCCGTTCGCCCGTTCGTGGCCGCCACCGAGCCACGAGCGTCCGCCTCCAGGGCGGCGCGCAGCGTCTCGGTCGCGTAGTGGATCCGGGATTTGGCCGTGCCGACGCGGATGCCGAGCGTGTCGGCGACCTCAGGCACGGTCAACCCGAGATAGAAATGCAGGACCACGGCCGCTCGCTGCTCCGGCTTCAGGCGCCTGAAGCCTCGTTCGAGTTGATCGCGGTCCTCCATCGAGCCGGACGCATCCTGTGCGGCCGGTTCGGCGGGGAGGATGCGGATGTCGGCCGACCATCGACGCCGATGGCGTCCCTGATCGGCACAGGCGTTGACGAGGAGTCGACGAAGCCATGCGTCGAACCGGTCGGGATCTCGCAGGCGCGGCAAGTCGCGCCAGGCATGGACGAGGGTCTCCTGCACGGCGTCCTCGGCCAGATGTGCGTCGCGGAGGATCAGCCGAGCGATCGTGAAGAGCCGGTCGCCCGAACCGATCGCGAGCGCCTCGAAGGCGTCGTGATCGCCGCGCTGGGCTGCCTCGACGAGGGTTCGATCCACGTGGGATCCTCCGTCGGCGACCGACTTGGCCACCTGCACCCTACGACGCTGCCGTCGCCGCGACCGTTCAAGAATCGAACTGTCGCGCCGGGTCCACGCTCGCAGGGCGAACCCGGCATCATCTCGACATGGCCGACCTTCGCACCCGGATCCGCGCGGGCGACACGCTGATCGGCGTCTTCTCGGATCTTGCGTCGCCGTTCGCCGCTGAGTTGTGCGGCGAGGCGGGCTTCGACTGGATCGTCCTCGACCTCGAGCACGGCGCGGCCACCGAGTCCGACCTGTTGGCGCTCCTGTATGCGGTCGGCACGACACCGATGGCGCCGATCGTCCGGCCGCAGTCCTCAGAACGGCTGCGCGTCGGTCGCGCGCTCGACCTGGGTGCGGCGGGGATCATGCTGCCGCAGCTCCAGTCGATCGACGAGGTCCGGACTGCCGTCGGCTACCTGCGCTATCCGCCCGCCGGCCAGCGCGGCGTGGCGCTGCGGACCCGCGGCGCGCGGCTGGGCACGATCGGCCACGCCGACATCGCGCGAGTCGTGAACGAGCAGATCGTCGGCCTCGTCCAGATCGAGTCCACGGGTGCGCTTGCGGCAGCCGACGAGATCGCCGCCCTCGACGGAGTCGACGTGCTGTTCGTCGGCCCGGCCGATCTGACGCACAACCTGGGCATCCCCGGCCGGTTCGACGACGCTGCGTATCTGGATGCGCTTCGCGCGGTCGTTGCGGCGTGCCGAGCCCACGGCAAGGCCGCCGGCATCCTGATCTACGACGCAGCCGGCCTGCCGCCGCTGCTCGACCTCGGTTTCAAGTTCATCGGCCTCGGTTCGGAGGGTGCCTTCGTATCGTCCGGCGCGCGCGCGACGCTCGCGGCGGCCGGCCGAGCAGCGTCGGCGTAGCCGGCGTACGGGAGCCTGGACCTCCGGCCATCGATCGACGTCCGGATCAGCCAATCTCGGCGTCGACTCGATGGGTCGATCAGCGCGAAGCCACGACCGGCGATGCGCGTCGCTGGATCTGTGACGAGCTCGCCGAGCTCGGTCGCGCGGGACGGGAACGCGAGCTCGAGGAGCTGACGGTGGCTCCGGACGACACGCTCGACCTCATCGCTGGCAAGAGCGAGCACGGTCGAGATGACCGTGGTCGGTCGCCAACTGAGATCTCGGGCGGCCTGCCATGCCATGCGTTCGTACCAGCCGAGTTGACGCTCCAGGGCACCCAGGTCGTCGAGCCTGGTCTTGATCTCGATGATCATGAGCGTGCCGGTTCGGCGGTCGAATGCTAGCAAGTCGATCCAGCCGTGGGACCGACCGTGGATGATCTCGACTTCGCGGGCGGTCGCCCATCCGTGTCCTCGGAGTCGTCGATCCACATAGACCGAGCAGCGTGCGTGGACCGCGTCATTGACGCGCCCTCCTGCAAGGAATACGGGTGGCGTGATCACGAGCTGGATGTCAAGGCCGAGCGCCTCTGCGATGGATTCCACGACGCGGAGCGACGGGTTCGCCGAGCCCCGCTCGATCGAGGCGATGTATCTCGCGGAGACGCCGACTCGATCGGCGAGTGCCTGCCGACTGACGTCGAGGGACATCCGTGCATCCAGGCAGGCGCGACCGAAGGTGACCCGAACTGTCAGCATGAGCTGACTACACCAGATGGCGCTTGCCCACGACTTATCTGGAACTGGGAGTTCCATAGTCCGGCATGGACGTTCAGGGCTCGAGTGCCCAGACGACGATCGGTGTCGTCTCGGGCGATCAGCCCTTCACGTTCATGCGGCGTGTATGGACTGGGAGTTCCCCGGGGCTACACCTCGGCTTCGAGCGGGGTCGCCGGTTCCGGAGCACCGCGCGGTCGTGGCGATGTCTGCGCCACGATCACCGCGATCACGATCAGCGTCGCCCCGGCGAGCTGGATGGGGGCGAGTGTCTGGCCCAGCACCAGCCAGGCAAGGACGACGATGATCGGTGGCTCCACGGTCGCCACAAGGGCCGCTTTCGCTGCCCCGATCCGGCGGGCGCCGGCATAGAAGGTCTGGATGGCCAGGAACGACGCCACCAGCCCGACCGCCACGAGCAACGGCCAGGCCTCTACCGGGACTGTCCCAGGGTCCAGTGGCCGTCCCACGATCACCGCCGCCACCGCGTAGACGAACGCCGTGGCACTCATCATCAGCGCCGTCGTGACTGCCGCGTTGCCGGCCGGCTCGGATGCTGGTGGCGCGTCGCTGCCCACCCGGTCGCGCCGCTCCCCGGACAACCGGGCCGAGAGGATGATCCAGACCGAGTAGATCAACGCCGAGGCCCACACCAGGACCAAGCCGGAGACCGGTGGCGCCGTCGCGACGTCGATCCCACCCAGCGCGAGCACCGACCCCACGACCGCCAGGCCGAGGGCCACCCACGGCCGACGACCGGGCAGCCGCGTCGCGAACCGCAGCGACAGCACCGCCACGATCACCGGATAGGTGTACACGAGCACACCTGCCAGGGCTGCAGGAACGGTCTCCAGCCCCGCGTAGTACGTGCCGGCATTACCAGTGAACAGCGCGCCCAGCGCCAGCGCCACGAGGACCTGTCGACGTGGCATCCGCCGCGCGGCAGCTCGCCGTTCCGTGGACAGCAGCACCCATGCCCACCCGAGTGCTGCCCCGAACAGGAACCGCCAGCCCACGAGCGTCAGCCAGTCGATGCCGGTGGCGTAGATCGGGGCCGCCAGCACGGATCCGGAGCCGTACCCCACGGCCGATACCACGACCAGCCCGATGCCGACCGCGGTGCGTCGATCCATGGGGCCGGAGGCTAGCAGTCTCGCGGCGGCGCAGTGGCCGCCGCGCCCCACTCACGCGGGGACGGACTACACTTTCGAGCGTGACCGACCTCACCGAGAGCGCGGTCGCCCGTCGCGTCCCGACCCTGACCGACGAGCGGCTGCGCGTGCTCAGTCGACGCCAACCCGTGACCGTGCCATCCGGCACGAGTCTCGCCGAATGCGTGCGCGCCATCCAGCGCACCGGAACCGGCGATTCGGTGTTCGTATGCGATGCGAACGGACTGCTCAAGGGCGTCTTGACCGAGCGCGACATCTTCGCGCGCATCGTGGTCGGCCACGTCGACCTGTCGCAACCCGTCGAGGCGCTCATGACCACCGAACCGCGGACGCTGGACCTCGATCAGACCATCCGCGACGCCCTCGAGCTGATGCAGACCGGCCGGTATCGCAACGTGCCGATCGTCGACGAGCGACACCATCTCGTCGGTGTCGTCCGCCAGGTCGACATCATCAAGTACCTCGCGGAGTCGTTCCCGGAGGAGCTGCTCAACCTTCCGCCCCGGCCACATCAGCGGATGAGGCAGCCCGAAGGCGGATGACGACGACCAGGGAGCCGACCGAGCCGGCCGCCCACATCAAGGAGCTCGAACGGGTCACCATCCGCTTCGCCGGCGACTCCGGCGACGGGATGCAGCTCACCGGCACGCAGTTCACGCGGACCGCGGCGGTGTTCGGCAACGACATCAGCACGCTGCCCGATTTCCCGGCCGAGATCCGCGCCCCGGCCGGCTCGCTGCCGGGCGTGAGCGGCTTCCAGATCAGCTTCAGCTCGACCGACATCCACACGCCCGGCGACCAGCCGGATGTGCTGGTCGCGATGAACCCGGCTGCGCTCAAGACCAACGTCGGCGACCTGCCGCCGGGCGGCGCGCTGATCGTCAACAGCGACGCGTTCACCCAGGCCAACCTCAACAAGGCGGCCTACGCGTCGAACCCGCTCACCGACGGTTCGCTGAAGGCCTACACGACGTTCGAGGTGCCGATCTCGACCCTCAACGAGCGTTCGCTCGAGGGCCTCGAGATGACCAGCAAGCAAAAGGACCTCACGAAGAACTTCTTCGCGCTGGGGCTGATGTTCTGGCTGTACGAGCGGAGCATGGATGCGACGCTCGACTGGATCGACTCGAAGTTCTCGGCTCGACCGGTCATCGCCGAGGCGAACAAGCGGGCGCTCCGCGCCGGGTACGCCTTCGGCGAGACGACCGAGATGTTCCACACGCATTACCGGGTCCGGCCGGCCAAGCTCCCGCCGGGCACGTATCGGAACATCACGGGCAACGAGGCGACGGCCCTCGGCTTCCTGACTGCCTCGAAGCTGGCCGACCGCCAGCTGTTCTACGGCTCGTATCCGATCACCCCCGCTTCGGACATCCTGCACCAGCTGTCGGGCTACAAGACGTTCGGCGTCAAGACGTTCCAGGCCGAGGACGAGATCGCGGCCATCGGCGCCGCGATCGGCGCCAGCTACGGCGGTGCATTGGGCATGACCGCCAGTTCCGGGCCGGGCATCGCGCTCAAGAGCGAGGCGCTGGGGCTCGCCGTCATGGTCGAGCTACCGCTGGTCGTGATCGACGTCCAGCGCGCCGGGCCATCGACCGGGATGCCGACCAAGACCGAACAGGCCGACCTGCTGCAGGTCATGTTCGGGCGCAACTCGGACTCGCCGTTGCCCGTCATCGCGCCGGCCACGCCGGGCGAATGCTTCGACTACGCGATCGAGGCCTGGCGACTCGCGCTGAAGTACATGACCCCGGTCGTGTATCTGTCCGATGCGTTCCTGGCGACGGGTTCCGAGCCGTGGCGGATCCCGGCAGCAGCGGACTTGCCGTCGCTCGCGGTCCCGAACGCCACGAAGGGCGACGGCCCCTTCCAGCCGTACCTCCGTGACCCGGAGACGCTGGCGCGACCGTGGGCGGTGCCCGGCACCGCGGGCCTCGAGCACCGCATCGGCGGGCTCGAGAAGGCGGACATCACCGGCAACGTCAGCTACGACCCGGAAAACCATCACCGCATGCAGGTCCTTCGCCAGGCCAAGGTCGCCGGCATCGCCCAGGACATCGCGCCCCTCGAGGTGTTCGGGCCGTCAAGTGGCGACCTGCTCATCCTCGGCTGGGGATCCACCTACGGCGCGATCCGATCCGCCGTCGAGCGTTTGCAGGGCGAGGGCAAGTCGGTCGCCCACGCCCACTTGCGCCACCTGAATCCGTTCCCCGAGAACACCGAGGATGTCGTCCGGAGCTACCGCAGGGTGCTCATCCCGGAGGTCAATCTCGGCCAGCTGCTCATGCTCATCAGGTCGCGCTTCCTGATCGACGCCATCGGCTACGACCGGGTCCGCGGCAAGCCTTTCCGCATCGTCGAGATCGTCGAAGAGGCGGACCGCATCCTCGCGCCGATGGCTCGCGGGAGCGTCGCCTCGGCGCTCGGAGAGGACACCTCGACATGACGGATGCTGAGTCGCAGATGACTACACCAACGAACGGCCATAACGGCGACCAGCCGGCACTCAGCCCGGAGAACGCGCAGGTCATCGCGCTGACTCGGAAGGACTTCGTGTCCGACCAGGAGGTCCGCTGGTGCCCGGGCTGCGGCGACTACTCGATCCTGGCCCAGACCCAGAAGGTGATGCCCGACTTCGGTTACAAGAAGGAGGACATCGTCTTCATCTCCGGGATCGGCTGCTCCGGCCGCCTGCCGTATTACATGAACACGTTCGGCTTCCACACGATCCACGGGCGCGCGCCGACGCTCGCGACCGGTCTCAAGGCGGCCCGCCCCGATCTGATGGTCTGGGTCATCACCGGCGACGGCGACGCGCTGTCGATCGGCGGCAACCACGTCATCCACTCGATGCGCCGCAACGTCGACCTCAATATGGTCATGTTCAACAACCGGATCTACGGGTTGACCAAGGGTCAGGCGTCGCCGACGTCGGAGTTCGGCAAGCGCACCAAGTCGACCCCGGCGGGCACCATCGACACCCCGATCCAGCCGCTGACGATCGCACTCGCGGCGGAGGCCTCGTTCGTGGCGCGCTCGGTCGACACGCACACCGAACACCTGCAGGGGACCCTCGAGCGCGCAGGCCGGCACAAGGGCAGCGCCTTCGTCGAAGTCCTCCAGAACTGCAACATCTTCAACGACGGGGCGTGGCGCGACTTCACCGACCGCGAGGTCCGTGAGGACCGGATGCTCACGCTCGAGCACGGCAAACCGATGATCTTCGGCAAGGACCGCGACAAGGGCATCCGGCTTCGCGGGCTGCACCCCGAGGTCGTGACGATCGGCGAGGACGGCGTGAGCGAGGCCGATCTCCTCATCCACGATGAGACAGCGGAGGACCCCTTCCTCGCATTCGTCCTATCACGGATGTCCTGGCCGGACTTCCCGGTCCCGGTCGGCGTCCTGCGGGCGACCAGCCGGCCGACCCACGACCGGCTCATCGAGGATCAGCTGGCGGCGGCCGTCGCCCGGTCGGGTGAGGGCGACCTCGAGAAGGTCCTCAACGGCGGAGAGACATGGACGGTCGAGTAGTCACCGGCGGCGACGACGGCATCGTCGCGGGACAGGAAGGCGGCGACGACGGGATGCGCTGCCCGGTGTGCGGGTTCGTCAACCTGACGGGCGCGGACATCTGCGACAACTGCGGAGCCGACATCTTCGGTCACGACACGCCGATGCAGGCCCCCGCGTTCAAGGGCCAGCTCCTCGGCGAGCACCTCGATGAGCTCGGGGCACCACCGCCGATCACCGTGGGGCCGGACACACCGATCGACGTCGCCATCGCACGCATGCACGAGGGCGAGACCGATTGCGTGCTCGTGGTTGCGGGCGAACGGCTCGTCGGCATCTTCACC
>DATAFZ010000039.1:0-2548 GCA_036257225.1 Candidatus Limnocylindrales bacterium
CGAGCAGGAACCCTGCCAGACCGAGGAACCCCCCGCTCTCCTGGAGACCGAGCACCTGTGCGACGACATACACGAGCGCGACGGTTGCCACCCACACCAGGACCGCCCACCCGATCGAGCCAGCATATGGCGGTGGCCTGCGCGCCCCCCCGTCGTCCGGGGGCCGCCATCCGGAGATGCCATCGTTCCGGTCGGTCATCGAGGGTCGCCTCGCGTGCGTCGCTTCACGATACGCGTCCGTGGCCGGGATGCGCGATGCCTTGAGGTTCCAGCCCGTCTTAGACTGGTCACATGACCGAGGTTGCCCCGGTGACCGATGCCCTGGTTGACGCGATCCGCAACCGGCTCCCTGAGCTGCGGCTGCTGACCGACGCGATCGACCGGGAGAGCTACCGGCGCGACGAGACGGCCTACATCCAGACCGGGCTGCCGTGTGCGGTGGCCCTCCCGACGGAGACCCGCCAGGTTGCCGAACTTGTCCGCCTGTGTGGGGAATTCGGGGTGCCGATCGTCCCGCGCGGTGCGGGCACCGGCCTGTCGGGTGGCGCAGCGGGGATCGAGGGCGCGCTGACGATCGCATTCACGGCCATGGACAAGGTCCTGGAGATCGACCGGGACAACCTCGTCGTCGTCACCCAGCCCGGGATCATCAACGCCGCGCTGAAGGGAGCCGTGGCGGCGGAGGGGTTGTTCTACGCGCCCGATCCGGCGAGCTTCGAGATCTGCTCGATCGGTGGGAACCTCGGAACGAACGCGGGCGGCCTGTGCTGCATCAAGTACGGCCAGACGCGGGAGTCGGTGCTCGGGCTTGAGGTCGTGATGGCCGACGGCACGGTGCTGCGAACAGGTGGCAAGAACGTCAAGGACGTGGCGGGGTACTCGTTGACCCACCTCATCGTCGGGTCGCAGGGGACCCTGGCGATCGTGACCGAGGCGATCCTGCGGCTCCGGCCGCTGCCGCCGCCACGCTCCACGCTCATTGCATTTTTCGCCACGCTCGAGGCGGCCGGCGGGGCGGTCGCGGGTATCGCCCGGGCCGGGCTGTCACCGGTCACGCTCGAGCTCATGGACCGCTTCACGATCGGAGCCGTCGACGACATGCAGGGTCTCGGGCTGGACCGCGAGGCCGCGGCCATGCTGATGGTCGAGTCCGACCTCCCCGGTACCGCGGCCGGGGTCGAGATCGAGGCCGCCCGGACGGTGTGCGAGGCCGCCGGCGCGACACAGGTCGTCCAGGCGACCGACCCACAGGAAGCCGACTGGCTCCGCCAGGGCCGGCGGGCCGCGTTCCATGCGCTCGAGCGGCTGGGAACCGCGCGGATGGAAGATGTCGGTGTGCCGCGGTCGCGCGTTCCCGAGATGCTCGTCGCCATCGAGGGCGTCGCCGCGAAGCACGACGTGCGGGTCGGGACGTTCGGTCACGCCGGCGACGGCAACCTTCACCCGACGTTCGTCTTCGAGCGCGACGACCCGAACGCCGAAGCCATCAACGAGGCCGCGCGCGGTGACTTGTACAAGGCCGCGATCGCGCTCGGTGGCACGATCACGGGCGAGCACGGCGTCGGCATCGCGCGGCGCGACTACCTCGAGCTCCAGCGCGGCGCGGATGCGATCCGGGTCATGCGCCGGATCAAGGACGCGCTCGACCCGCAGGGGATCCTGAACCCGGGCCGGGTTCTGGCCTGACGCGCTGGGGCGTGCCCCTTCCGAAATCGGACGGCTACGACGGGAACACCCCCATTCGCTGCATCCGATTTCGGATTCCGATTTCGGAAGGACGTGCACCAGGGGGTGTTGCCGTTCGTCCTCCGAAATCGGATGACCGCCGGGAGATGCACGTACTGAGTCCGGCCCTGGGCATTGAAGTCGAGTCGCTCGTCCGTGCTCGCCCAAGGCAGAGGTCGGCGTTGCATCGAATGACGACCGGCATCGCAGGGGCTTGACATGCCCGACCATGGCTCAGATGATCCGTCCGATGGCTGCACATCTGTTCAGCACAAACGTGCATTGAGCGACTTCGAGCAACTCGTCCAAGCGAGCCGCCTCTACTACGAGCTCGGCGAGACACAGAACGCCATCGCCGAGCAGCTGGGCGTGACGCGGCCGCAGGTGTCGCGCCTGCTCAAGCGCGCACGGGCCGAGGGGATCGTCGAGATCCGGATCGTCGATCGGACCACCGCGGAGTCGCCGGCGGGTGACGAGCTACGCCGCACATACGACCTCGAGACCGTCCACCTGGCGCCCACGCTCACGGGTCCCGAGGACCTGACGCGCCGGATGGTCGGCCGGCTGGCGGCCCAGGTGCTGCACGACAAGGTGCGCGACGGGATGATCGTGGGGATCGGGGACGGCGCCTCGATCTCGGCGGTTGCCGACGCCCTCGAAGATACACCGGCGCACGCGTCGGCCACGGTGGTCCCACTCGCCGGTGGGCACTGGACGGCCGGCCCGGAACGCGAGCCGTTCCGGCGCATCGCCGATGCCCTCGGCGCCCAGGTCCAGGGGCTCATGTCGCCGGGGCTCGTGGATGACGCGGCGACGCGCCAGT
>DATAFZ010000092.1:0-5640 GCA_036257225.1 Candidatus Limnocylindrales bacterium
AGCGTCGTCGACGCGTTCCTCCAGGGGTTCGACGAGCGCATCGGACTCGACCGGCTGGTCCTCGTGCATCTCAACGACACACGTTCGGCGTTCGGATCGCGGACGGATCGCCACGAGCATCTCGCGGCAGGCCGCATCCCACCCGCTGGGCTCGCTCACATCCTCCGCCATCCGCGGCTCACCGGCGCGACCTACATCCTCGAGACGCCGGGCATGGATGTCGGCTACGACAAGGTGAACATGGAGCGTGCCCGGGCGCTGTGGGCGGGCAAGCCCCTGCGCCGACTGCCGAAGGATGCGTTCGAGGTCGCCGGCAGCGCCCGCGGGCGGATGGCACCCGCGTGATCGAGCGCCGTCTCGCCGGCGTCGACCGCTTCGCCCTGCCCGCCCTGCTGGTCCTTGCCGCGGCGTTGCGGTTGCCGGACCTCGCGACCCGTGGCACATGGGATGGCGACCAGGGCCATGACATGCTGGTCCTGCGGACCCTGGTCCGCGACGGCGTCGTGCCCTTGCTCGGGCCGCCCACGTCGATCGGCGACGTCCACCACGGCGCCTGGTACTACTACCTGCTGTCGCCGGCTGCGGCCCTCACCGGAGGCGATTCCCCGTTGGCCGTGGTCGCCTTGATCGCCATCGCGGGGATCGCGGCCGTCGGGGTCGTGTGGTGGCTGGCGAGGTCGGTCGGCGGTCCGATCGCCGGCCTCGTCGCGGGGCTGCTCATGGCCGTGTCCGCCGCCGCCATCGATGAGTCCACGTTCATCTGGAACCCGAACCTCATCGCGCTCTCGAGTGCGATGGCGGTGGCGGCAGCATGGCGCGCCTGGTCGGGCGGTGACCGGCGCTGGTGGCTGGTCGCCGCAGCGGGGACGGCGGTCACCATGCAGTGTCATGTGCTGGGCCTCGCGCTCCTGCCGATCGTCGCGGCGCCGCTGGTGGTCGATGCGCGCCGGCGATCGCTGGGTTGGGTACCGATCGGGATCCTGGCGATCCTTGCCGCGGCCTACGCCCCGCTCGTGGTCAACGAGCTCACGACTGATTTCTCCGAGCTGCGCGCCGCGACCGACTACCTGGCCGGCGGTCGCGACCCGGCGGAGACCGCCCTCCCGGTGCGATCCGGGATCGTGCTCATGCGCGTCGTCAGCTGGCCCCTGACCGGGCTGATCACCGACGGGTTCGTCGCGGGAGCCCTTGCGACCGTCCTGGTGATCGCGATCGTGGTATGGCGCTGGACGGCGCGGGACGCCCGGGAGCGGTTCGTAATTCGCTGGTTCGGACTCGGGCTGCTGTGGTCGGTGATCTTCCTGACGGTCGCGGCCCCGAGCCTGGCCGCCGTGGTCCGCGGCCTGCCCAACGACCACTACCACGCGTTCGCCGACCCGCTGGTCTTCGTCCTGGTGGGGCTGGGAGCCGCAGCACTGATACGCGAGGTCCGGGCACCGATCGGCCCCGTCGCGGCCGCCGTGCTCGTGATCGCCCTGGTCGGTTGGAACCTGACGCACCTCCCTCCGCGCATCCATCCCGACGGCGGGTTCCCCGCCGGCGATGCGGCAGCTCGACGCGTTGACGAGCTGCTGCGAACCTCGGGGCTCGACGTATCGACGGCGGTCGGCATCCGATCGATCCCTGACTTCAAGTCGACGGAGGCGATCGCGTACCCACTGGTGCGCCTCGGCAGGGCGGTCGTCGCTGAGACACCGAAGGGGCTCGCTCCTGGGTCCGTCGCCGCGGTCGTGATCACCGACGCTGAGGTCGTGCTCTGTGACCAGCTGTTCCGCGACGCGATCGGTGCGGACTGCGGCGGCCCGGCCGAGGATGCGCTCATGGGCGACGAGCCGGCCTCAACGCTGCTCGACCGGTTCGAAGCCGCGCCAGGTCGCTGGGTGTCGATCTACCTGCCCGCCGGCTGAACGTGCGAACGCCGGCGCCCCAGACGCCGGCGTTCGCTGTCCCCGAGACCCGGACGGTGGAGGGCGATCCGGGTCGTGCCCTGAGATTCGCTAGAAGCGGCCGGGGTTCCGGCCTGAGCCTCGTGTCACGGAGCGGACGGTGCTGACGGCGGTCACGCCGACCTGACCGGTCGGGCTGAGGCCACCGACGCGACCACTGCCCATCGGGCGGCCGCCTACGGCTGAACCCATAGGTCGATCGCGTTCATTGCCGCGCTCGCCGCTCGAGCCGGTCCCGGTCGAACCGCCGCCCGGGAAGGCGCGGCCGAAGCGGCGCATCCGCACGGCCAGGTAGTACTCCATGATCTGGCGGACCTGCGGCTCGGACAGCAGGTCATCGGCGCGCAGCGCGTACTCGACGCGAGCCGTCGGATTGGTCGACCCGGCGGCGACGAGACCCAGGTACTGGGGCGTGTCGGCATCGTCGCGCAGCTCGCGCAGGCCGCGGGCGAGCTTGGTGGCCGTGCCGAGCGACGGCATGCGGTCACCGCGGATCAATCGGGAGATGGTCGAGTGATCGACTCCCGACTGCTGAGCGAGTTGCCGCTGCGACATCTTCTTGGCCTTGAGCTGGGCTCGAAGCCATTCGTTGAACGCTCGGCCGTTTTGCGTGGTCATGCTGCCTGGGCGCTCCTACGGGCGTGCCGCGTGCGGTCGGATCCCGCGCGTCCGGTGCCTCGATGCCACGATGATGCGGAGGGCGGCAGGTCGCCTGTATCACCCGTTGGTACCGGCCGGCCAAGCGGCGACCCCGTGCGGGAGCGGGAGGGAGCGGTGGGGTCGTTGTCGGTCCGATGTGGTCGTCCGACGAACCCGACCTGGTACGAACGTACGCCCCCTGCCGCACGGTCGGCCTGCAATGTCATTGCAACGCTGTGACAAGCACGTGTCAGTCCGCCGCCGCGTATCGCCGGCGGCGATGTCCGCGCTGGTTCGACCGTCACGCCGGGGTCGACGCCGCCGACGCGTCCGCCGCGCTGTCGATCCGCCCCAGGCCACGGGGCTTCCCGGAGATCGCATAGGCGATCGAGCCGAAGACGATGATCGAGAACACGCTGATGACGCGGTCGAGCAGCGCGATCGCGGTGGCCTCCGGAAGCGGGACGCCATACGCCACGTGCAGGACACCGACCACGCCCGCCTCGACGATGCCCAAGCCCGCTGGGCTGAGCGGCACGGCCGTCAGCAGCGAACCGATGAGGGCGACGAACACGGCACCCGACAGGCCGAGTGACACGTCGGCGAAGCCGAGAGCCTGGACGATCAGGAAGAGCCTGAGGGCCTCCGTCATCCAGATGAGGCCAGTCATGAGTCCGAGCCGCGGCAGATGCCTGGCGACGAGCGCCCCGAACACCCCCTCCTCGAAGCGGTCGTACAGCTCGAGGATCTGGTGGGGCAACGGCAGCTTGACGATGATCTGGCGGCCGAAGTTACGCATCGTGAACAGCCCGAAGGCCAGCACGATCACGACGACGACACCGATCCCGAACACGATCTGGATGGCCGGCGGCAGGCCGCTCCGGAAGCTCCAGTAGCCGGCCGCGAGGCCAAGGATGGCGATGGCGAAGAGGTCGAGGACGCGCTCGATGAAGACGGTCCCGAACGTCCGTGACAGCGACGCGGTGCTGTTGATCTTGAGCAGGTAGGCGCGATAGACGTCGCCGAGCTTGGCGGGCACCACGCAATTCACGAGCCAGGACAGGAAGATGATCTCGGACGAGTCGCGGGTCGAGACGTGCTGGCCCGTGCCTCGCAGCAGCGTCGCCCAGCGGAGGCCACGGATCGGGAACCCCGCGTAGAAGACCAGGAACGCGGCCAGGACCAGCAGCGGGTTGGCGCCGAGCACCAGGCTCGGCACCTTGGACAGCTGGGCGCCGTTAAGCGACACGAAGACCGCGATGATCACGATCGGCACCGCGATCGACAGGATCGTGCGCGGCTGACGCAGCCGTCGCGCGATCGACATCCCCTCGATGTCGGGCTCGTTGTCCCCCGGCGGTGCGATGGCCTTGGTCGATCGTGGCGACCCGGACACACCGGTCACGGCGCGGCGAGGTGGGATCGCTGGTGTCGCCTCCATCGTCTCCGAGCCTACGGTCTGATCGGTCCCACCGGCCATCGGTCGATGGTCCTGCCGAGGCCCGGTCACGTCCCGAGACCCGGCGTTGCGCGGCCGTTGCCCTGGAGCCGCTGCAGGACCTTGGCGACCGGCGTCCAGAGGCGAACGGCCAGGCTCGCGCGCCCGGTGACCAGTTGCGCGGTCGGCAGGGCGGCGAGCAGGCCGGCCGGCGTCGATGGATCGCCGTCGAGCACCGTGTAGGCGACACCGACCTCCAGGACGGTGTGCGCATCCGAGACCGCCACGCCGGCCCGACCGCTCTCTGCAGCGAAGACCGCAGCCCGCTCGTTGCCGCCGCCCAGAAGACGGGCGTTGTGCGATTCCACCCAGTCGACGAGCGGGGCGATCGATCCCATCCGGGCCTCGCGCAGCAGCGAGCCGCGGAACCGGTCGAACGGGTGCGGGATGCCGACCAGGCCACCCTGGTCGCGGATGGCCGCGATCGCGTCGATGGCGGACAGCCCGACAGGCACCGGTCGCTCGAGGAAAGCACCGATGAGGTCGCCGTCACGGGTGCGGATCTCGGAGCCGACGATGACCGTCAGCCCGTCGGTGCCCGCATCGCGCGCGCGGAGGCCGCCATCGATCCGGTCATGGTCGGTGATGACGAGATGCGTGAGACCTCGGGCGGCTGCCGCCCGTGCGACCTTCACCGGATCGGCCAGGCTGTCGAAGGAGGCCGACGTGTGGCAATGGAGATCCACGAAGGCACGTGGAGGGCTGGGAGACACGGGGTCGGTCGTCATCCGGCTGGCGAGCCTCCGAGGTCCGCGGCGAAGCTCCGCAACGCCATCGGCCCGAGGACCTCAGATCTGCTGCACCAGGGACTTCTTGAAGAAGTCGAAGTGCTCCAACGCGAGCCCGGTGCCGAGCGCCACGCAGTCCAGCGAGTTCTCCGCGACGTGGCACGGCACGCCCGTCACCTGGGTCAGGAGCTTGTCGATGTTGCGCAGCAGCGCGCCGCCACCGGACATCACCATCCCCTTGTCGATGATGTCGGACGACAGTTCCGGAGGCGTCTGCTCGAGCACGGAACGGACGGCTGCCACGAGCTGCTGGAGCGGCTGCTCGATGGCTTCCATGACCTCGGACGAGGTGATCGGGATCGTCCGCGGCAGACCGGCGATGAGGTCGCGGCCGCGAACCTCCATCGTCAGCTCGCGCTCCAGCGGGAGGGCGGTCCCGATCTGCATCTTGACCTCTTCGGCGGTCCGCTCGCCGATCATGAGGTTGTACTTCTTGCGGATGTAGGTGGCGATCGCCTCGTCGAACTTGTTGCCGCCGACGCGCAGCGAGTGCGACACGACGATCCCGCCAAGGCAGATGACTGCGATCTCGCTAGTGCCGCCGCCGATGTCGATGATCATGTTCCCCGACGGGCCGCTGATCGGCACGTTCGCCCCGATCGCGGCGGCGAGAGGCTCCTCGATCAGGTAGGCGTCCTTGGCACCCGCCTTGAGCGCGGCGTCGCGCACGGCGCGCTTCTCGACCGACGTCACTCCGGCCGGCACGCTGATCATGACCTCGGGGCGGCTGAATCCGATCCGCCCCTTCGTCGCCTTGGCGATGAAGAAC
>DATAFZ010000094.1:0-3786 GCA_036257225.1 Candidatus Limnocylindrales bacterium
CGGATGCTCGCGCCAGATCAATTGGATCGTGGTGAAGTCGTGATCGAGCATGAGGCGGCGCATCGGCTCGAAGGCGTAGGTCATGCGACCGAGCGTTGCCAGCTCGCGGACGGCAAGGATCGGGTGCCGTACGCCCGCGAAGGCGATCGCAGGCGGGAGCCGCGGGTCCAGGTCCTCGTGGCGCCAGTCGAGCAGCTCGAGCAGGCGGTCGATCACCTCGTCCGGCGCCTCGCGCACCCATGGGTCGATCGATGTCAGCGTCGCGCGATATCGACCGTCGTCGTCGCGCTCGATGTCCAGGTCGACGACGCCGTCGTTCGTCGCCAGCGCGAGGCTCCTTGGCGAACCGCGCTCAGCCAGTGCCACACCGGCTGCGATGGTCGCGTGCCCGCAGAAGTCGATCTCCTTGGCCGGGCTGAAGTAGCGCACGCGCAGACGACCAGGATCGCCGGAGCCGTCGGGGGCGAGGAACGCCGTCTCGGAGTAGCCGACGTCCGCAGCGATCCGCTGCATCTCGGCGTTGGGCGGCAGCCCCTCGCCGATCCACACACCGGCCGGGTTGCCGCCCACGGGATCGATCGTGAACGCCGCGAGCCGCAGGAGCGTGCCGGTCACCCCGGTCAGGGCCGCCGGCCGGCCAGGGCTTCGGCGTGGATGCCGCGCGGGTCGATCGACGCGTGGCCCTGGCGGGCGGCCATCTGGGCGATGGTCTCGCGGTCGAGGATCTCGAGCATCGCGTCGCGCACGTCGATCATCACGTCGCGCAGCGAGCAGGTCGCCTCGTCGGGGCACGAACAGCGGCCGTAGTACCGCAGCGAGACGCAGGGGAGCGGCGCGAGAGCACCGTCGAGCAAGCGGACCACACGACCGATCGTGACGGTCGATGGGTCCGCGTCGATCGCGTAGCCGCCGTGCGCACCGAGCGTCGTGCGGACGATGCCGCCGTGCTTGAGGGTGGCCATGATCTGCTCGAGGAACTTCACCGGCAGGTTGTTGCGCTGCGCCAGCACGGCCAGTGCGACCGGGCCCGAGCCATCGTTCCGGATGAGGTCGACGAGCGCGCGAAGGCCGTATTCGGATCGGCGGGAGAGGCGCATCGGCGGAATGGTAGCCCCGAACCCCTAGTCGCGTGGTGGGACTTCGAGTGCCACGAGCACCTAGAACATGCGTGCGAAATCGAGTCCGGCTGTGCTACCATCGCGCGCGATGGTCGACGACGCCACCAGCCTTCGGATCCTGTCCGCCGAGCTCGACGAGGAGATCGATCCCGTCGTCGAAGGATCGCTTCGACCGAAGACGCTGGGCGAGTACATCGGTCAGGCAGAGGTGAAGTCGAACCTGTCGGTGCTGCTCCAGGCAGCGAAGGGCAGGGGCGAGGCCGCCGACCACATCCTGCTGTACGGGCCGCCCGGCCTTGGCAAGACGACACTCGCCACGATCGTCGCCCGCGAGCTGGGGGTGAACGTCCGCTATACCTCCGGCCCGGCCATCGAGCGCGCGGGCGACCTCGCCGCGATCCTCACCTCCCTGGACGAGCGGGACGTCCTGTTCATCGACGAGGTGCATCGGCTGAACCGCGCCGTGGAGGAGATCCTCTACCCGGCGATGGAGGACTTCGCGCTCGACGTCATGATCGGCAAGGGACCGAGCGCCCGGAGCCTCCGGCTCAGCCTCAAGCCGTTCACCATCGTGGGCGCCACGACCCGGGCGGGCCGGATCAGCTCCCCGTTACGCGACCGGTTCGGTGCGACGTACCGGCTTGACTTCTACACCGAGGACGAGCTGGCCCAGATCGTCGAACGCTCGGCCGAGATCCTTGATGTGCCGATCGATGCCGAGGCGACCCGCGCGATCGCCCGCCGCGGTCGCGGCACGCCGCGGATCGTCAACCGGCTGCTCAAGCGCGTCCGCGACCATGCCCAGGTCCACGGTGACGGCCGCGTGCACGAGGACACCGCCCGCGACGCGATGCGGCGCATGGAGATCGACGACGAGGGTCTCGACTCGGCGGACCGCAAGCTGCTTGCCGTGATCGTCCAGAAGTTCGCGTCCGGTCCGGTCGGGGTCGCCGCCCTCGCGGCGGTGCTGTCCGAGGAGATCGACACGATCGAGGACGTCCACGAGCCGTTCCTCCTGCGCCTCGGTTTCATCGACCGAACGCCACAGGGTCGCATCGCGACGGATCTCGGCCGGTCACATCTGTCGGCGCTTGGCTACGAGATCCCGCCGCCACGGCGGGCCGAGCCCGACACCGTCGGGCTGTGGGACGACGGATCGGCGCAAGGCGCCTGAGTGGATGGTCTCGAAGGCGTCGGCCGGCTGCTCCTCCTCGGCGGGATCATCCTGGGGGTGCTCGGCGTCATCCTGATCCTTGCCCCGAACCTGCCGTTCATCGGTCGCTTGCCGGGCGACATCCGCATCGAGACCGACAACGTCCGCATCTATCTCCCGCTCGGGACGATGCTGATCGTGAGCGTCGTTTTGACGGTCCTGCTCAACCTGTTCGGCGGGATGGGGCGCCGGTGACGGGAGCGCCGACCATCTTCAACGGCCGCGCGGCACGGTACGAGGTCCAGGTCCCGCCGCCGCGAGATGGCTCGACGCGGGCACGGACCGGGGTGCTGACGACGACCCACGGGACCGTGGAGACGCCACAGTTCATGCCGGTCGGGACGAATGCGACGGTCAAGGCCCTGTCGCCGGACGATATCGAGGCGACGGGTGCGACGATCATCCTGGCCAACACCTACCACCTCTACCTTCGACCGGGCCACGAGCGGATCGCCCGCCTTGGTGGCCTGCACCCGTTCATGGGCTGGGACGGCCCGATCCTGACCGATTCGGGCGGGTTCCAGGTCGTCTCCTTGGGCGACCTGCGGGTCGTAGACGAGGACGGCGTCACGTTCCGCTCGCACCTCGATGGCTCGATGCACCGCTTCACGCCGGAGCACGCGACGGCGGTCCAGGAGGCCCTCGGGTCGGACGTGGCGGTGGCGTTCGACCAGCCCGTCTTCCCGAGCTCGCCCCGGGAGGTCGTCGCGGACGCGACCGCACGGACGCATCGCTGGGCGGAGCGGTCGCTGGCGGCGCACACACGCCCGGACCAGGCGATGTTCGGCATCGTGCAGGGCGGCCTCGACCCCGAGCTCCGCGCGGCATCGACGCAGTTCATCGCCGGACTGCCGTTCGATGGGATCTGCATCGGCGGTCTGGCGGGCGACGAGACGCCGGCGGAGCGCGATGCGGCCCTCGAGGTCGCCGTCCCGTTGCTCGCCGACGATCCGCGGCCGCGTTACCTCATGGGGCTGGGCTCGCCGGCCGACCTGCTGGAGGCCGTCCACCGCGGCATGGACCTGTTCGACAGCGTGCTCCCGGCCCGCGTCGCACGGAACGGGCAGCTGTGGGTGCCGGGTGGCCGCTTGAACCTGCGGAACCGCGAGTTCCTCGACGATGCCGGCCCGGTCCAGGAGGACTGCCCGTGCCTCCTTTGCCGACGCTTCTCGAGGGCCTACCTGGCCCATCTGTTCCGAGCCAAGGAGTTGCTCGCCTACCGTCTCGCGACTTGTCACAACCTGACCTTCACCCTAGACTTCATGGCCAGGATCCGAGCCTCGATCCGGGCCGGTACCTTCCCAGCCGAGATGCCCGATCTCCGCTCCCGCGCGGGTCGGATAAGCGGTGGTGAAGTCGCCGAGCAGTCGGCGTGAAGGATCCGTCGATACGCTGGACGACGACGCGGAGGCGATGCGATGGGCTCACGCAATCGACCGGGCAAAGAGGCGAAGA
>DATAFZ010000140.1:0-13171 GCA_036257225.1 Candidatus Limnocylindrales bacterium
AGGCGATCCGCCGAATAGGCGATCGCTCCGCCCACGAGGGTCAGGTCGACCGACACCTCGCCGATGTCGGCGGTCGGCGCCGCGAACAGATCGCGGTCGAGCACGACGATATCCGCCAGCTTGCCGACCTCGAGCGTCCCGAGGCGGTCATCGGCGAAATACGACGCGGCGGCATCGGCGGTGCACGCCCGAACGGCTTCATCGACCCGCAACGCTTGATCGCCACCGATCACAGCGCCCGAGACGGTCGTCCGCAGCACGGCGGACGCGATCGTGTCCATCGGTCGGTGCGACGCCACCGGCGCGTCGCTCGAGAGCGCGAACCGGACGCCACCGTCGAGCAGCTCGCGATATGGCTGGAGCCGGTGCGCACGGCCGTCGTCCAGCACGTTGAGCCAGACGTCGCCCGCGTCCCAGAAATAGCGGGGCTGGCCCACGACCATCACGCCGAGCCGTGCCATCCGCTCGATCTGGTCCGGGCGCGGTCCGCCGCAGTGCTCGATGCGGTGGCGGTGGTCGTCGCGTGGCTGGGCTGAGAGCGCCGCCTCGTAGGCGTCGAGCACGCGGTCGATCGCGCGGTCGCCCTGCGCGTGGACGCCGATCTGCCAGCCCGCCGTATGAGCGCGGACGATGGCGTCGCGAAAGTCCGCCTCGGACTGCCAGTACAGCGAGCCGGTGAACTCGCCCGCTGGTCCGTATGGCGTCGTGAACGCGGCCGTGCCGCCCGTCAGCGCCCCGTCCGCGTAGAACTTCATCGGCCCGATCGCCAGCCGGTCGTCACCGAACGGTCCGGCCACGCCGAGCTCTTCGAACGCATCGAGCTGCGACGAGATCGGCATCGCTGTCAGGCGCACGCCGAGGAGCCCGCGTTCCCGCGCCGTGCGGTAGCCGCTGAGCTCGCGGCGCGTGACCTGTGCGTCGACGATCGATGTGATGCCCGCCGCCAGGGAGGCCCGCGATCCGCGGTCGATGTCGGCGACGATCTCCTCGAGCGGCGCGTCGTCGTGGAAGCCCGGGCCGTGGTGACCGATGTCGACTGCGGCCGGCACGATCGATTGCTGCGCAGCGTCCAGGAAGTAGCCGGTCAGCCTTCCCGAGTCGTCGCGGACGAGGTGGCCGCCTTCGGGGTCCCCGGCGGTGTCATCCAGCCCGCGTGACTCGAGGGCGAGGCTGTTCGCCAAGGCGTGGTGCCCGCTCATGTGCTGGACGAGGACCGGGTGGACGCGCGTGGCCTCGTCGAGGTCCCAGCGGGTCGGCAAGCGACCGTCAGGGAACATCTCCGGGTTCATCCCGACGGCGCGGATCCAGGTCCCATCCGGGGTGCGCTCCGCGGCCTCTGCGACCCGGGCCACCAGGTCCGCGATGGAGGCGACGGCCGGATAGCGCGCGTCGATGGCGGCAAGCTCCGCACCGGTGAACGCGAGGTGGTGATGGGCGTCGACGAAGCCGGGCAGGATCGTCCGCCCCTCGACATCGATCTCTTGCGCATCGGGTGGTGCCACCACGCGCAACGCCGAGGTACCGCCGACGGCGACGATGCGGTCACCGGTGATCGCGACGCCACCGGCGAACGGCGGCTCACCGGCACGTGCCGTGAAGACGCGGCCGTTGAGCAGGATGAGACCGGCCATACCGCATCTTCGCATCCCCCTGTTCCGGAGTTGCGCCGCGGACTACGATGCAGCGGTCGCAAGGGAGGACGACGCAGGGCCAGGTTTTCGGCCCTAAGGAGGAGGCACAGAGCATGCATCGCTCGACGACCGTCATCGCGTTCCTCGCGATCAGCGCGATCATCGCCGGTTGTACGGGAGGAGGTGGTGCGTCGCCCGCGGCCTCGGCGCCTGCGGCGTCGGCGCCGGCCAGCGAGCCGGCGGCAAGCGAGTCCGCCGGAGCGAGCCCCGCCTCCGCGGCCTGCAACCCGCCCCGTCAGGAGGGTGTGACGCTGACCTTCGTGTCGTTCGGTGGCGTCTACCAGGAAGCGCAGCGCAAGGCGTGGCTGGAGCCATACACCGAGCTCACCGGCGTCCAGTTCACCGAGGACGAGAACTCGTCGAACGCGACCATCAAGGCGCAGGTCGAATCGGGTCAGGTGACCTGGGACGTCGTCGACGTCGGGAACGACTTCGGGCTGGACGTCCACAAGGACTTGCTCGAGCCGCTGGACTTCTCGCTCATCCCGCGTGACGAGCTGAACGAGGAGCTCGGGATCACGGACTACCGGATCCCCGACATCACCTACGGTGTCGTCCTCGCCTACAACACCGAGGTCCTCGGGGCCGGCAATGTGCCGCAGGGCTGGGCGGACTACTTCGACACGACCAAGTTCCCCGGCAAGCGCGGCGCGTGGGACTACTCCGAAGGCGGCATGTTCGAGTTCGCGTTGATGGCCGACGGCGTCGCCCCCGGCGACCTGTACCCGCTCGACCTGCCTCGCGCAACGGCCAAGCTGAACACCATCAAGGACGACATCGTGTTCTGGGCGTCGGGTGCGGAATCGCAGGAGCTGATCGGCTCCGGCGAGGTGGCCATGACGATGATCTGGAACGGCCGTGGCTGGAGCGCCAAGAACATCGACCAGAAGCCGGTCGAGCTGCAATGGAACCAGCAGATCGTGACAGCCGACTACCTCGTCATCCCGAAGGGCTCACCGAACAAGGACGCGGCGATGAACTTCATCGCGTACACCGCGTGTGCAGAGCACAACGCTGGTCCGTCCGAATTCATCCCGTACGGCCCGACGAACAAGAACTCCACAGCCAACCCGGCGATGGTCAACGACCTGTCGGTCACCAACGCCGACGCGAACTCGGCCTACTTCGACGACGCCTATCTCGCCGAGAACTTCGACGAGATCGACGCCGCCTGGCAGGCCTGGAAGGCGTCCTGACATAGCGAGAACGTGACCGAGGGATGACGGCCGTCGGCAGGGCGAAGCGGCCCTGGCTCGATCGGATCCGCCCGCGTACCGACGGCTGGTCCGTGCTGGCCCTGCCGGCGGTCGTCTTCCTCGGAGCGTTCTTCCTCGTCCCGCTCGTGGCGATGAGCGTGCGCAGCGTGACCGACCCGCCGGGCGCTGGGCTCGCGAACTACGAGCAGTTCTTCGGCGAGGCCGCGTACGTTCGCGTCCTCTTGAACACCTTCTGGATCGCCCTGCTCGCGACCGTCGCCTGCCTGGTGATCGGGTATCCGTTCGCCTACCTGATGACGATCGTGCCCGGCCGAGTGGCGGGACTGTTGCTGATCGCGGTGCTCCTGCCGTTCTGGTCGAGTCTCCTCGTGCGGACGTTCGCGTGGCAGGTGATCCTGCGTGACACCGGGATCATCAACCGCTTCCTGTTGGACCTTGGCGCGATCAGCGAGCCACTCACGCTCATTCGTACCACCGGGGGCGTCATCGCGGGGATGACCCACATCCTGCTGCCGTTCATGGTGCTGCCGCTGTTCGCGGTCATGCGCCGGATCGATCCGGAGTACGGGCGCGCGGCGGCCAATCTCGGGGCCTCGCCGATCTCGGCGTTCCTGCGGATCTTCGTGCCGCTCAGCCTGCCGGGCGTCCTGGCCGGCTGTCTGCTCGTGTTCATCCTGGCGCTGGGCTTCTACATCACGCCCGCCCTGCTCGGCGGGTTGCGCGACCAGATGATCAGCCAGCTCATCGTCCAGCAGATCCAGCAGCGCCTGGACTGGGGGTTCGGGACCGCGATGAGTGTCCTGCTCGTGGGGATCACCCTGGTGATCCTGTTCGTCGCCTCGCGGGCGATCCGTCTGCGCGACGTGTTCGGCAGCGTGGTCGAGGACTAGCCGATGAGCGATTCCTGGCGCCAGCCGCGCCGGATGCTGATGGCGGCCCTCGGCGCGCTGACCGTCTTCTACCTGCTGGCGCCGACTCTCGTCATCGTGCCCATGAGCTTCACCGAGGCGAGGATCCTGTCCTTCCCGCCCGAGGGCTTCACGTTGCAGTGGTACGAGCGCATGCTCACCGACCGGCAGTGGTCGACCGGGATCGTGAACAGCCTCCAGGTGGCGGTCCTGACCGCGATCCTGGCGACGGTCCTGGGCACGTTGGCCGCGCTCGGCCTCGCGCGTGGGCGGTTCAGGGGCCGGACGGCGGTGAACGCGCTCACGCTGTCGCCGCTGATCGTGCCGGTCGTCGTGATCGCCATCGGGATGTTCGGACTGTTCGTGCAGTGGCGGCTCAGCGGCTCGGTCGCGGGTCTCGTCATCGCGCACACGGCACTCGCTCTGCCGTTCGTCGCCGTGGCCGTGAGCACGTCGCTCCGAACGATGGACCGCAACCTCGAGCTGGCCGCCGCGAACCTTGGGGCCGATCCACGGCGGACCTTCGCCCACATCACGTTCCCGATCATCTTGCCGGGCGTCCTGACGGGCGCGATCTTCTCGTTCATCACGTCGTGGGACGAGGTCGTGGTCGCGATCTTCATGACCTCGGCCCGGTTCCGCACGCTGCCGGTCGAGATGTGGGAGCAGGTCCGCCAGGCCGTCGACCCGACCGTCGCGGCCGTATCGACGACGCTCCTCGTCGTGACGACGGTGCTGCTCCTCCTCCTGCTCGTCGTGCGTCGGCAGGCACCGGCCCAGTGACGACGACCGACCGTCCCGCCCTCGTGCTTCGCGATCTGCGCAAGTCGTTCGGGAGCGCCGTGGCGGTGGACGGCGTCGACCTCGAGGTCGGCCGGGGCGAGTTCGTGACGTTGCTCGGGCCGTCCGGGTCCGGCAAGACGACCACCCTGCGCATGGTGGCCGGGTTCATGAGCCCGAGTGGCGGTTCGATCGAGATCGACGGCGCGGACATGACCCGCGTCCCGCCGTACCGGCGTGACGTCGGGATGGTCTTCCAGAACTACGCCCTGTTCCCGCACATGACGGCGGCCCAGAACGTGGCCTTTCCGCTGCGCATGCGGCGCCGGCCTCGAGCGGAGATCGACCGCCGCGTCGCAGATGCGCTGAAGCTGGTCAAGCTGGCCGACCTCGGCGACCGCTATCCGCGGCAGCTCTCCGGTGGGCAGCAGCAGCGCATCGCCCTCGCCCGCGCCGTCGTCTTCGAGCCGCGCGTGTTGCTCATGGACGAGCCGCTCGGCGCGCTCGACCGAAAGCTGCGCGAGGCCCTCCAGCTCGAGATCATCCGGGTCAGCCGCGAGCTCGGTGCCACGGTCCTGTACGTGACCCACGACCAGGAAGAGGCGCTGGTCATGAGCGACCGGATCGCGATCTTCAGCGCCGGTCGCATCGAGCAGCTCGGCAGCGGCGAGGACCTCTATGACCGCCCCGCCTCGCTGTTCGTCGCCGACTTCATCGGCGAGTCGAACATCCTGCGCGGTCGCTACCACGCCGACGGCGCCGAGGGCGGCTGGATGACGCATGGCGCGGGGCGCTGGCAGGTGGGGAGGGCCGCCGCTGAACGGGCGTCGCTGGATGACGGGGCTGCGGCTGCACTCGTCGTTCGGCCCGAGCGGATCCGGATCGTCGGCGGCGGGGGCGAGGCGGGGTCGCTGAACAGCCTCGGGGCCACGGTCGACGAGGTCCTTTACCTCGGGCCGGACACGAAATACCAGCTCGCTCTCGACGACGGCCAGCGGCTCGTGGTGCGCGAACCGCGGGAGACGAGCAGCCGTGAGCTGCACCGGGGCGACCGCGTCCGACTGGGCTGGTCCGTGGAGGACGGCCTTCTGGTGGCCGATCCGGGGAGCGCCTGACAGCTCGCTACTTGACGTATCGTGCTACTGGCCGGTAGCGTGTTAGCGTGAGGAGCGCCGGGCGCCCGTGGATCATGCGGATGCGCTGGCGGGATCTCCTGTTCGCCCATTGGCCGGTCAACGCCCAGGTCCTTCGGCCGCTGGTCCCGGCGGGGCTCGAGATCGACACCTTCGAGGGCCGAGCCTATGTCGGCATCGTCCCGTTCCTCATGGAGGACGTCGCGCCGCGCGGCGTGCCCGGGATACCGCGCGTGAGCGTGTTCCCCGAGGTCAACGTCCGCACCTACGTCCGCCACGAGGGCGCCGACGGTGTGTGGTTCCTCAGCCTCGATGCGAGCAACCGGCTCGCGGTCGAGGGCGCGCGTCGCGGGTTTCACCTGCCGTATTTCCACGCGTCGATGTCGATCGAGCGGGACGGGGATGACGTTCGGTTCCGCTCGGAGCGCCGTGACCGGCGCGGCCGACCGGCGTCGCTCGACGTCAGCTATCGCCCGACCGGCCCAGCCGAGGTGGCCACCCCGGGGTCACTCGAAGATTGGTTCACCGCACGGTATCGATTGTTCGCGGTGGACGGTCGTGGTCGGCTGACGCGGACCGAGATCCGGCACGCCCCATGGCGGTTACGTCCGGCCGACGCCGAGTTGAGGGCCGAGACGCTCGCCGCCGCGCACGGCCTCCGACTCCCGGACGAGCCACCCCATCTGCTGTTCTCGGAACGGCTCGATGTCCGCGCGTGGTGGCCGCGCCGCGTGGTCTAGGTTTCCGAGGGGCGACCCATGTTCGCCTGGACGGTCCGGACGATGAACCAGGTCTCCAGGGCCGCGATCACGATCAGCGCGATGCCGATGATCATCTCCACGGATGTGCTCCCTCCGACTGGACGCGCCGGATCGCCCGACGAGCGCCGGCCCGCATCATGCGCCGCGCGATGCCACGCCGCAACGCGGCCGTGGAATTTCACGTGTTACAAGCGACGAAGGAAGCGCGCGAATCGGCCGGCTCAGCCGCACTTGGAACGTGCCCAGTTCCAAACGGCCAAGCAGGGCCCGTGCTCGACCCAGATCCCGCCACTCAGCCCCGTTCGTAAACAGTGATGTTCCAAATGCCGCGATGAAAGTTCTCCGCGGGGCGGTGATTGCTCAGAGCGATCGTTTCCGCCTCGAAGGGCCGCAATCGACGCGTTTCGAGATCGTCTGATTGGTGCCAGCAATCAGACGGGGCAGCTAGCACCGTCAGTCGGCCGTCCCAGACCGTTCCGGTTCGAAAACGATTGCTGCGAGCGATCATTGCACGAGCGTCGCCTCACCTCGGTACGGTTCCGGGAGCTCCAGGCCGTAGCGCTCGGCGAGTGCCGCCATGTCGTTGCGGTCGATGTCACGCGGCTCGTAGCCGAGGTGGAAGGTGACGAGGAGCTCCGGGGTCAGACAACGGACGTCCCGGCTGCCGATACGACCGACCGCCCGTGAGGATCCAGGCGGATAGACGAACTCGCCGCCAGCCCCCGTCGACTGGCGACCCGTTCCATCGGGTTCCCAACGGACCGGGTGCAGGTCGACCGATCGGCGGCCGTCACCCAGGGCGAGCCGGGCCGGGCGTTCATCGACCTCGACGCTGAGTCCCCGGTGTCCAGCGCCTCGATCGCGTGGTCGATCTCCGAGGCGTCGACCGCGAGGTCGAGGTCGCCGTGCTCTCGCGTCACGCGACCGAGCAACGCGTCGACCGCCCAGCCGCCGGCGACGGACGCCTCGACGCCGGCCGCCTCGAGCCGGTCGAGGAGGTCGACCACCTCCTCCGCCGAGATCGGCATCAGGCGCGGCGCGGTCGGTCCTGCAGCCGCGGGACGATCGTCGTCAGCTCCGAAGCGACGTCCAGGGGGCGAGCGCCCATCGAGGCCAGCAGCTCGAAGACCTCCTCCCGTTCCTCGTGGCACATCAACACGATGACGCGGGGAGCGTCGGCACCCCGGCCGTGGCCGGCCGACCCGGCCCCGGCGCCGTTGAGCTCGGCGCGGAGCGCAGCGGTCTCGGAGCGATAGACCGGCACGTCGCCGGCGGCGACGCCACCGGACTTGACCCCGGCCAGCAGCTCGCCGATCACCGATCGTGGCGTGCGACCGCGGAGGTACTTGCGCGTCTCCTTGATCGCGACCCGCTGCGCCCGTTCGGCGGCGATTCGGCCGATCCCACGGAGCGTGTCGTCCGGTCGGTCGCCGGCCGTGCCGATGATCACCGTGATCGGTGCCGTGCGTCCGGCTCCTCCTGCCGCGATGCCCTCGGCCACGTCCAGGACGGCGTCGATACCGGCCTCGTTGTGCGCGAAGTCGACGATCACCAGCCGCGCCCCCAAGCGGAACAGGTTCAGGCGACCCGGGGAGCGCTCCGCGGATGGCGAGAAGTCGATGAGGCCGTCGCGGACCTGGTGGAGCGTCGCGCCCATGCCCCGCGCGCCGCCCGCAGCTGCCAGCGCGTTCGCGACGTTGTGCCGCGCGAGTCCGCCGATCGTGATCGGCACCCGGGCGACCTCCACGACCCTCGATGCCCGCTCGCCTTCGAGCTCGGTCAGCCACCCGTCGCGCACGATATAGGCGCGGCCACCCTTGGCGAGGTGACGTCGGACGACCGGCGGCAGCGCCGAGGCGATCGTGAAGAGCGCCACGTTCGCCTGGACGCGACGGCCGATCGCCGCCACGAGGGGGTCGTCGCCGTTGAGCGTGACCCAGCCGGACTTCTTCGTGATGCGGCAGACGGTCGACTTCACCTCGGCGAGCTCCGGAAGGGTGTGGATGCCCTGCAGGTCGAGGTGGTCGGCCGAGACGTTCGTGAGGATCGACGCGTCATTCGACTCATAGCCCATGCCGCGCAGGACGATCCCGCCTCGGGCGGTCTCCAGCACCGCCACGTCGATGTCCGAGCGGCGCAGGATCTGCTGGGCGCCGCCGGGCCCGGTCCAGTCGCCCGGCTCGACCATCCGCTCGTCGACCAGGACACCGTCCGACGTGGTGGTCCCGACATGCATGCCGGACTGCAGCAGGATGTGTGTCACGAGCCGCGACACGGTCGACTTGCCGTTCGTGCCCGAGATCGAGATGGCCGGCGTCCGGCGATCCCGGTCGCGGATCCACGACGGCGGGGTCGTTCGGGCGTCGGCGATCCGCTCCACCCAGCGCGCGCGCAGCCGCTCCTGGGCGCCGGTCAGCCGCGCGGTCCGCGACGGTGAGACGTCGCGCTCGGCGAGGGCCAACGCGGCCTCGGTCAGGATCCGCGCCCGTTCCTCGCCGCGCCACGGGAAGGTGATGATCCAGTGGCCCGGATCGGATGAGCGATGGACGGCCAGGCCGCCGCGCCCCTCCTCGTGGTCGACACGCAACCGCCGGACCCAGGCGACGACCGCGGCGATCGGGTCGGGCCATTCGCGGGTCGGGACCGCGGCACCGAGCTGGACGAGGGCATGGCGCCCGGGATCGCGCTGGCCGTACCAGGTTCGCCGTCGACCGACCGCGAGTTCCAGCTTGACCACCGGCTCCAGCCGGTAGACGTTGGGTCCCTCCAGCATGCGAATCTCGACCACGCGCACGGTCCCGGCAGGATAGCAACCCGGAGCCCTCGCTAGACTGCCCCACGATGACGACCCCGACGACCGGATCGACCGCCGACGTCGAGCTCGACGCGCTGCGCGCGTCGGTGACGGCCGACCTGCCGAGATACCTCGCCGACCTCGAGCGGCTGGTCAACATCGATTGCGGGTCGTACACCCCCGAAGGCGTGCGCGACGTTGCACGTTGGACGGCCGGCTTCCTCGCCGAGCTGGGGGCCGATATCGACGTCCGGGCCGACCCGTCGGGTCGCTTCGCGGACACGGTGGTGGCGACGTTCCGGGGCGCCACCGGCGGCCCGCGTGCCCTGCTGATCGGCCATATGGACACGGTGTTCGATCCGGGCACGGCTGCCGAGCGCCCGTTCCGCATCGAGGATGGCTTGGCGTTCGGGCCCGGGGTCACGGACATGAAATCCGGCCTGCTGGCTGGGCTGTACGCCGTCAAGGCGCTGCTCGGGGAGCTGGGTGCGCTGCCATTCGAGCTGCTGACGTTCATCGCCAACCCCGACGAGGAGGTCGGGTCGCCGAGCTCGCGACCCCACATCCAGGCGGCCGCCGCGGACGTGGATGCCTGCCTGGTCCTCGAATGTGCCCGCGCCAACGGCGACATCGTGTCGGCCCGGAAGGGGATCCTCGACACGCGGCTGACGGTCCACGGCCGGGCGGCCCACGCAGGCGTCGAACCCGAGAAGGGTCGCAGCGCGATCCTCGAGGCGGCGCGGGTCGTGCGCGACCTGCATGCGCTGAACGGCCGCTGGCCGGGCGTCACCGTCAACGTCGGCAAGATCGCCGGTGGCACGCGTCCGAACGTCGTGGCGGAGCAGTGCGACCTCGAGGTCGACGTCCGCGCCACGACCGCCGTGGGCCTGACGGAAGTCGAAGCCGCGGTCCGGGAGATCGCCGCGACGACGGAGGTGCCCGACACGACGGTCGATGTGAATGTCCTCGTGTCGTGGCTGCCGATGGAGAAGCTCGAACGGTCGGGCTGGCTCGTCGAGCAAGCACAGGCGATCGCTGGACGGCTGGGGTTTACGGTGAAGGACACCGCGACCGGTGGGGCGTCGGATGCGAACACGACGTCCGGGATGGGTGTGCCGACGCTCGATGGGCTGGGCCCGATCGGCGGCAACGATCACTCGCCGGCGGAGTACCTCGAGGTCGACTCGATCGTGCCGCGGACAACGATGCTGGCAGGGCTGTTGCTGACCATCGCCCGCGATGCCACGGTCATGGAGTGGCGGGCCGACGATCCGCGGTTCACGGGGTGACGGGCCAACGTCGACGGATCTCCTCGGGCGGGCCGTGGGAGGCGGTGGCCGGCTACAGCCGTGCCGTGGTCGTCGGCGACAGCTGTTGGGTGGCCGGCACGACCGACGCGGGTCCGGACGGTGTCTCGCAGCACCCCGGCGATCTCGCCGCGCAGGCGCGTGCCGTGCTCGCGATCATCGAGCGGGCGCTCGCCGAGGGCGGCTTCACGCTCGCGGACGTGGTGCGCACGCGGATGTTCGTGGTCGACATGGCCGTCGCGGACGAGCTGTCAGCGGTCCACGGGGAGGTGTTCGGCCAGATCCGTCCGGCCGCTACGATGGTCGCGGTCGCCGGCCTGATGCATCCGAGCCTGCTGGTCGAGATCGAAGCCGACGCACGCCGTTCCGGCTGACTCGCTCAGCCGGGGAGCGCTGCGAACCCCGTAGCACGAGCGACCACGACGATCGCCACCGCGGCGATCAACCCCAACAGCAGGTTGCGTCGCCAGGCCGTAACCGCGAGACACGCGATCACGGCGATCCACTCGACCCCGACGTGGAACCACGGTCGCCCCGCGTCGTCGGTCGCGACCATCACGCTCACCGCGGCAAGCGCCGCGAGGATGGCCGGGCCGACCAGCTGCAAGTAGTCGAGCGCCTGGCGCGGCAGTCGCTCCATCCCGGGCGTCAGCAGCCCGAGCGCACGAGACGGATACGTCACGAGGAACATCAGGACCGCGAGGCCCACCAGCTCGGTGCTCATCGCGGCGCCCCGGCGTCATCGGTATCGGGCGGCCGCCGGACCCGCGATCCCGGCATCAGGTACCGATCCGCGGATGGCAGCGAGCCGAGCGGCGCGATCTCCCGCGCGAGCGCCGCCGGGACCAGGAGACCGACCGCCGGTCCGATCAGCCCGCCGACGATGATCCCGATCGCCGGGCTCGTGAATAGTGCGACGAGGACGCCGACGCCCGCCCCGACCATCGCCGCGACCAGCTCTCGCCGACCCGTGATCAGACCGACCGCGAGCCCGATCATCGCAGCCGGGAAGATGATGTCGATGCCGAACCGTGCGGGGTCGGGGATCTGGCCGCCGAGGAGCACCCCCGCGAGCGTCGCGAGGTTCCACGGGATGAACGTCGAGACGATCGCCCCGATCCAGTAGCCCCACTCGTCGGTCCGCCCGAGTCGTCGGAAGTGACCGACCGACAACGCGAACGCCTCGTCCGTCAGGAGGTGCGCCATTACGGCGCGGCGGGCGAACGGTACCTCGCGCAGCCACGGCCCGAGCGCCGCCGAGTACAGGAGATGCCTGGCATTGAGCAGGGCCGTCAGCAGCACGATGCCCGGCCAGGCCAACCCGCTGGCGACGTAGCCGACTGCGGCGAATTGGGCGGCGCCGCCGAACACGATGACACTCATCGCCAGCGCCTCGATGGGGGAGAACCCAGCCTGCCGCGCCGAAAGTCCGTAGACGAACCCGAACCCGAGCGCCGCGACGGCGATCCCGGCTCCATCGACCAGCACGCGCCGCCGACTGGTGGCGAGGTCCTCCCCGGACTCCGCGGGCGTAGTGTCTGTCAGCGCAGGAAGGTCTTTCCGCAGGTCCCGTCGCAGACGACGTAGACGGCGTGCTTCTCGGCGGCGTAGCCGGCGGCATGGAGGAGACCGGGACAGCCGGACGTCGGGCACTTCCAGACCCACCACCGCGCGTTGGCATCAAGCGGGGTCGCCTCGGCGCCGAGCGTGGCGGCCAGACCCTCGCGTTCGGATACGAGACGATCGACCGTCGCTGCGCGATCGGCCTCGGTCTCGCTCGTGTACGGGTAGTTCTGACCCACGTTCGAGGTCACGGACGCCTCCGATCGTGCGCGCTCGGGGGACGGGAAGCCGGTGACGGCGTCGTGTGAGCGCTCGCCCGTCACCGGCGCACGGAGTATCGCATATGGCCGCCCCATCACCAGACGGCGGGCAGGCCCTCGCTGCGCGGATCGGTGGTCGCCGCGAGCGAGCCACCGACGCTCGGACCACCGTCCACGAGCTCGATGGCATGCTCGTGGCCGAGGCCGCTGTCGAACGGCAGCGTCGGGACGAGGTCGTGACCACGCCGGCGCAGGTCCTCGGCGATCCCGGGGCCGTAGCGCGGCTCCAGCGCGACATCGATGGGCGGCGCGAGCAGCTCGCGTGGCCCCACGAACCAGCGGGGTGCTGCCACCGCCGTCGCGATGTCCAGCCCGCCATCGACGACCGCGCTAACGAACTGGGCATGGACCTGCGGCTGGGCGTCGCCGCCCATCGACCCGACCACGATCCACGGGCCGGTCTGGCCGTCACGAAACAGCATCCCGGGGAGCAGCGTGTGCAGCGTCCGCTTGCTCGGCGCGAGCACGTTCGCGTGATCAGGATCGAGGCTGAAGTAGCTGCCGCGGTTCTGGTAGTGGATGCCGGTCGCGGGGTCGACCACACCCGATCCGAACCCGGCCCAGTTCGACTCGATCAGGCTGACCGCGTTGCCCTGCCCGTCGACCGTTGCCAGGAAGATCGTCCCGCCACCCGGCGGGCTGGTGGCGGGTAGCGGCTGCGCCGCCCGCTCGGGATCGATGCGGGCCGCCAGACCCG
>DATAFZ010000159.1:0-20400 GCA_036257225.1 Candidatus Limnocylindrales bacterium
ATCGGGATCGACCTGTGGCCGCCACGTCGACACCCATGCGGCCAGCAGCACGATGGTCGCAAGTGAGCGACCGAACGGCCCGCGGTCGCTCAGCAGTCGCGTGACGCGCGCCACGTCCACGCCCTCGATGGTAGGCGAACGACCCCGACGCAATCGGCATGACACACTGCGCCGATGCGCAGATCCGCCCCCGTCATCGCCATCTTCATCCTGTCCGGTGCCGCGGGACTCATCTACGAGATCGTCTGGTCGCGACAGCTCGTGCTCGTGTTCGGAAACACGACCCAAGCCGTCTCCGCCATCCTGACGGGCTTCTTCGGGGGGATGGCGATCGGAGCGTTCGTGGGGGGCCGCATCGCCGATCGAGTCCGCTCCCCGCTGCGCATGTACGGGTTACTCGAGATCGTCCTTGTGGGGGTCGTCCTGATCACGCCGGTGACATTCGAGCTCATCCATGAGGTGTATCGAGGCGTCTATCCCGTGCTCGAATCAACGCCGCTGCTTGCCCTGGCGCGTCTTTTGCTTGCGGTCCTCGCGCTCGGCCCGGCCACGGTCATGATGGGCGCCACCTTTCCGGCGTTGGTACGACATTTCGCGAGCTCGGTGGCCCTGAGTCAGGCGTTCGGTCGGCTCTATTCCGCGAATACGGTGGGTGCCGTCATCGGCACGCTCCTGGCGGGCGTCGTCCTGATCGAGGTCCTCGGCCTGTCGGGAGCGCTCGCGACCGGGGCCGTGTGCTCATTCGTCGCTGGTTCGACCGCGCTTTGGCTGGCTCGCGCGAAGGATGCAGCTCTGGACTTCAAGCCGCCGGCGACCGCGACGGTGTCCGCGCGTCAGCGGCAGCCCGTCCCGTGGCTCCCGCTCGGAATCGCGTTCGTGTCCGGGCTGACGTCGCTCGGTTATCAAGTCACGTGGACCCGGCTGCTCGCGTCTGGGACGGGTGGTTTCACCTACGTCTTCACCGTGATTCTCGCGCTATTCCTCGTGGGCCTCGCCCTCGGCGCTGTGATCTTCGACCGCATCCGCCCGCGCATCACCGATCCTATCCGGGCACTTTCGATCACCCAGCTCGCAGTCGCCGTGCTGGCAATCGCTGGGCTGGTGCTGGTGATCGCGGATCCGCACTTGCTCGACCCGCGCGACCTCGTCGGTTCCGTCGGAGTCCTGGTGCTGTCGGCGATCCTGGTTGTCCTGCCGGTCACGACGGCGCTCGGCATCGCGTTCCCCACCGCGTCGACCCTGTTGCGCGACGAACCAACGGAGGCCGGCGGCGAATCGGGCGCACTGCTCGCCGCCAACACGGTCGGCGCGATCATCGGCAGCCTTGTCATCCCATTCGTGCTCATGCCGACGATCGGTTCGCCTTGGATCATCGTCGCGCTCGCCCTCACCAACGCCGTCCTCGGCATCGCGCTCGCTATTCGGACATCAACCCGAGGTCGGCGGCTGGCCCTGGTCGGTGTCAGCGTCGTCGTCGCGGTCGTCGCAGTGAGCCTACGGCCGGGTGCCGTCGTCCAGCCGAACGAGGCCGTCATCCGCAACATGGGCTGGCAACTGTTCGCATCCGAGGAGGACGAGATCGCCTCGGTCCAGGCCGGCCAGAAGACGGTCACACGCGAGCTTTGGGTCGCGGGGACCTCCATGACCCTCCTCACGGTCGATGCCAAGCTAATGCCGATCCTGCCGCTGATCGCCCGGCCGGACAGCGACCGAGCCCTCGTCGTGGCGTTCGGGATGGGCACCGCGTTCCGCGGCGCACTTGTTGCCGGCATGCGCACCGACGCCGTCGAGCTCGTCCCATCTGTGCCGAAGATGTTCGGCTACTACTATCCGGATGCCAGTCAGGTGGTCACTGACCCCGATGGCCGGATCGTGATCGCGGACGGCCGCAATCATCTCGAGCTGGCTAGCGAGCGCTTCGACATCATCGTGACGGATCCGCCGCCGCCCATCGAGAGCTCGGGTGCGTCGGTCATCTCGTCGCTCGAGTACTACGTGGCCGGTCGAGATCACCTGACGCCCTCTGGCGTGATGATGCAATGGGTGCCATTTGGCGCTTCGGAGGCGGAGCTGAAGGACCACATCCGGACATTCGCGGCGGTCTTTCCTGAGCTATTGATCGTACGCGGAGCGGGTGGCTACGGGTTCTACATGCTCGGCTCCGAGGAGAAGCTGGTGCTCGATCCGGCGAAGGCCGCGGAGGTGATGGCGCGGCCGGGGGTGCTGGAGGACATCTCGTCGGCGTTCGATTCGCCGGCCTCCACGGTCGATGGCTGGCTCGACGTCATCGATCGTCAGACGTGGTTCACCACCGAGCAGGCCCGGGCGTACGCCGGCGACGGCCCGCTCATCACCGACGACCGGCCCCGGCCCGAGTATTTCCTCTTGCGCCGACTGCTTCGAGGCGTCGTCGGCTGACGTCCGCCGATTCAGCCCGTCGGCGCGCCCTCGAGGCCGGCGTGTCGTTCATAGGTCAGGTCCCGATCAGCCAGCAGTCGGAAGCGGCGCGACAACACGTACGCCGACGCGTACAGGATGACGACGACGACAAGGAGTGCCCTGAAGCCGGTCACGAGCGCGAGGTACTCGAGGGCGCCGCCGACCATCGCCCCCACGAGGTTGGAGGCGAAGGCCATGTCCGCGGCGTCCGTCTCGCGGAAGGAATGCGTGAAGACGAGGTTGGCGAAGAACACCGGAGCGAACGCGATCGCGCCGGCCACTACATAACGCAGGCCGATCGGTTCGATGAGCAGCCGGTCGGGGGGGAGCAGATAGGCCAGGGCGATCGACGCGAACAGAGCGACATATAGCGGCACGGGATTCTGCGGCCGGAAGCGCGCATTGATCGCGATGGCCGCCAGGACACTCGCGAGGATCGCGAAGAACGCCAGCGCGTTGACGATCCACGTCGTCCCGAAGAGCAGGCTGAAAGACACGAGACTTTTCGTCTCGAGCAGCATGAACGCGATCCCGAGCACGAAGAAGTGTGGACTGAAACGGCGGATTGGCGTCGATGTCACCCGCGCCGCGCTGAAGATGCCGACGATTGCCAAGACCAGGATGAACGCGAGGGCGGCCAAGTAGTACGGCGCGACTGTCGGGGTCCGCAGGTAGAGGAACGGCCAGTCGTCGGTCGCGTGTGTCGGCGTCGGGGCGCCGACGTCGGGCACGGCGTCGACCATGTCGCCTGGGGGCGGCGCCCCCTGCAACTCCATCGCGGCCGGTCCGGCCGCCAGGACGGCTGCGCCAGGACCGACAAGGCGGACGAGACCGTCCTGTCCGAAAACCGTGTCCAGCATCGAGTCGAGCTTGGCGACGATCCACGGCTCCCGATAGAAGTTGTACATGATGAAGAGGCCGTCGGGACTGAGGTGGTCGCGGGCGGCGGCGAACGATTCCTCCGTGAATAGGAAGGACTCGAGCCGGACGTTCGCGGCCGAGCTCGCCAGCGTGAGGGAGTCGGTCAGGGCGTACACGACGAGGTCGAACTCCTCCGTCGTCGAGTTGAGGAAGGCTCGCCCGTCATTGACATGGACCGTGACCCGCGGGTCGTCGTACACGCCCTCGGGATGGAAGCGTCGTCCGATGGCTGCCAGCCCGGGATCGATCTCGACGGCATCGACGTGGCCCGCGCCGCGCGCCAACGCCAGGGCGACGTCCGACCCCGACCCGGCGCCGACGATGAGGACCCGGTCGAAGGTCCGCCCCGGGAACCAGCGGTAGACCTGATCGTGGATCTGGCTTTCCTTGGCTGTCTCACCGTCGAGGATGTTCTGGTGTGGGATGCCATCGACTGACAGGCTGAACGGTGGCTCGTCGCTCCTCTCCGTCAACGACGTGCGTTCACGGTCCGTCGTCCATGCGGAGATGCGGTAGTACGGCGACCAGATCTCGCCCGACGCGGTCGCCACGATCGCGCTCGACACGATGACCACACCCATCGCTGCTCCGCCGATCGCCGACCAGGGCGTGAGACCGGATCCGAGCGCTAGGAGTAGAAGCAGGACGCCTGTGATCGCGAACCAGACTGTCGGCTCGGTCTGGAGGAAGGCCAGGATTGCGAACCCGGCGATGCCGATCATCGATCCTGCGATGTCGATCGCGTAAGCGCGCAAGGGCGGCATGGCGCGGAACAGCGGGCCGAGGGGCAGCGCGAGCGTCGCTATCAGAGCCGTGACGAGCACGACGAGCATGGGAAGGACGACGAAGTTGGCGTCCGCGCTGGTCGACGCTTCGAGGCCGAAGAAGAACTCGTTCGGATCGCGCGCCTGGATGTTCAGTTGGGCGCCGTATACGAGTAGGACCGTAGCGAGCAGGAGGAGCGGGAATGGGGAGATCGGCGGGCGCACGCCACGCCGCCCGAGCAGGATTCCGAGGCCGATGCCCAAGAAGCTCGCCATCAGCAGGAAGTTGCTGAAGAAGCCAACGTACCGGACGTTGGCGGGAATCCACCGGATCAGCAGCAGTTCGACGAAGAGGACGGTCGCGCTCGTGAGCAGCAACCGGACGGAAGGGCCGGCGAGCGGCTCGAACGGAGCAAGGGGTCGGCGGGGGTCGGGCAGGGGTCCAGGCATGCTCTCGAGCCTAGCAGCCCGGTGCGTGATGTCACCGAACCGATTCGCGCCATCCACTCACGCCGAACGTACTACCGATACTCAGTTGCACCGGCAACCATCTCCGCCGCCCGATGCTATCCTCGCGACGATGACCGCTCCCACGCTCGACGCGGAGCCTGCCTGTCCGGGCTCGTCCGAGCGAACGCCCCGACCCGCCCCTGGACCGGCACCTGCGTACGCCGAGCAGCGACTGTTCGATTCCGTCCCGCGGGCGACCTGGGACCGTCTCGCCGCCCGGACACCCTGGGCGACCCCGTTCTCGGCCTGGCCGTTCCATCGTGCGTGGTGGGACGCTTATGGCGACAACGCGCACGACCAGACCCTCGTGGTCTGTCGTGGCGACGGCGCCGACGCGGAGCCCATCGCCATCGTCCCGTTGATGCACCGCCACGAGGTCGAGCCGACTGACGCGGTTACCCACACGACGATGCGTCATGGGGCGGACCTGCGTCTGACACCAGTGCCACCGACGGCGACCGCCATCCTCCTCGGGGCGTCCTACCACGCCGACTACGCGACGATCCTGACCGAGCCCGACGACCTGCCCGCCGTCGCCAAGGCCGTGGCCGGCTATGTCGCCAGCCCGGCCAGCGGTGCCTGGGACGTCGTCGACCTCCGTCGCCTGCGATGCGCCGACCCGACCGGAACCGAGCTGGCGGCAGCGTTCGGCGCCCTCGAGATGGCGCAGGGCTGGACCCTGAACGTCGATCGCGAGGACGTCTGCCCGGTGGCAACGCTTCCGGTCGGCGTCGATATCGAGACGTACCTCGGGACGCTCGGCAAGAAGGAGCGCCACGAGATCCGCCGCAAGGTACGGCGCGCGCGGGCAGTCGGCGAGGTACGCCTCGTCGATTCGGCCGACCCGCTCGCCGACATCGATGTCTTCATCGACCTGCACCAGCGCCGCTGGGGCGACGAGGGTCTGTTCCCGCCGACGCGCGGCGGTGACCAGAGCAGGGTGCTGATCCGGCGGCTGTTCGAGCTCTTCGGCGCCGATGGCCCCCTCGGGCTGACGATGCTGTGGGTCGGTGATCGGCGGATAGCGGCCGGCCTGCATTTCGAGACCGGCGACGAGTTGCTGTACTACAACGCCGGCATCGACCCGGCGGCGCGCGAGCTGTCACCCGGCGTGCTGATGATCTATAGCTACGTCCAGCGGGCCCTCGAGCGGGGGATCCGGCGGATGGACTTCCTGCGCGGTGACGAGCCGTACAAGTACGAATGGGGCGCGGTGGACGAGCCGATCCAGCGTGTCCTCGTCCGCCGGGGCAGCTGATGGGCACAGGACATCCCAGCCGGCTCGACCCGTGTTTCGAGGTGGTCCCCCGGGTGGTCCCGCTGCCGACCGACCGGATCCGCGTCGTCGAGGTGCTCGCGACCGGTACCAGCGGCGGCGCCCAGGAGCACCTGTTCGGCCTCCTGAGCCGGATGGACCCTGACCGGTTCGACGTCTCGGTCGTCGCGCTATCGGGCGGCAGCTCGGTCCGCAAGATGCAGCGCGCGGGCTTCGACGTTCTCGTGATCGATGAGCCTGACGACGCGATCGCCGTCGGTGCGCTGGCGGCCCACCTCGTCGATGTCCGCCCGGATGTCCTGCACAACCACATGTACCGGGCAGAGCTGGTCGGGACGCGGGCGGCGATCGCCCTGGCCGAGGTCGGACATCGGCGACCGTACGTGGTATCGACAGTGCATTCGAGCCGCGTCCGCTCCGAGGAGGATCGCGAGATGCTGCGGGTCCTGACGCCGCGCATGGACCAGCTCATCGCGGTCTCGACGATGATCGAGGCGAAGCTCGAGCACGAAGGCCGGACGACCGCGCCGATCCGCCGCATCTACAACGGAGTCGATCTGTCGCGCTACGACCACACCGAGCCGTGCTGCACGCTCGCCGAGGAGTACGGCATGGAGCCTGGATCCGAGATCGTCGGGGTCGTTGCGCGACTCGAGCCGGAGAAGGGCCACCCGACATTGCTCGAGGCCTGGCCAACGGTGCTCCGATCGGTCCCGGACGCATACCTGCTCATCGTCGGCGAGGGCTCCCGGCGCGAGGCGCTCGAGGCGCTCGCCCGCGACCTGCGGATCGCGCATCGGGTCGTTTTCACGGGGCGGCGCGACGACGTGCCGTCGGTGACGGCGGCGCTGGATGTCGCCGTATTGCCGTCCTACCGCGAGGCGCAGGGGCTGTCGATCCTGGAAGCACTCGCCTTGTCCCGTCCGGTCGTCGCATCGAACGTCGGCGGGATCCCGGAGATGATCACCGATGGAGTGAACGGGTTGCTCGTCCCGCCGCACGACGCCGATGCGCTGGCGGCCGCGATCATCCGGCTGTTGACCGATCACCCGTTCGCCGACACCCTCGGACGCGCGGGCCACGACATGGTCCACGACCGCTTCTGCATCGACCTCATGGTCGACGCCGTCCAAGGGATCTACGAAGAAGGCGCCCGTGCGGTGCGCCCCGGGCGCGTAGCCGCCGCGGTCTAGCGCCCTCGACTGGGACCATCGGCCGACAGCAGCCGCTTGGAAGCGAGCGCTACCATCGGCGCCGTGGACGTCAGTACGATTCGGCGCTCTGATCGGGCGTGGACGCTTGAACGCGTCCGGGCGCTGGTCGATTGGCGATACGCGGCATTCGCGATCGGGCTCATCTACCTGGCGGTGCTCCTAAGCCGTCCGATGCCGCTATACGACGCACGCGCGTATTGGCTGGCGGATTGGGCGGACCCATACGCGGTTTCCGGCGAGGGCGAGACGAACGCCTACCTGTATTCGCCCGCCTTCCTTCAGCTGATCGCTCCGCTTCGCGCCCTGCCCTATGAGTGGTTCGGGGCGGCGTGGGTGGTTCTGACGGCGGCGACCCTCATCGCGATCACCCGCCACTGGCTGTTCGTGGCCTTGCTGATCCCGATCACGATGATCGAGCTCGAGGTGGGCAACATCCACTTCCTGCTCGCAGCAGCCGTCTATCTCGGCATGCGCTATCCGGCCGCATGGGCGTTCGTCTTGCTCACGAAGGTCACTCCGGGCGTCGGACTTGTCTGGTTCCTCGCTCGTCGCGAGTGGCGCTCGCTAGCAATCGCGCTGGGAGCGACCGCGCTCGTCGTTGCGCTCTCGTCCCTGACCGGCCCGCAGCACTGGTTCGCGTGGATCGACAGTCTTGTCGGCAACGCAAGGCAACAGTGGCCCTATCCGCTGTTTCCGGTGCCGCTGTGGGTGCGGCTTGTCGCTGCCGCGGGGCTGATCGCCTGGGGTGCCCGGACGGATCGCCGCTGGACCTTGATCGTCGGGACGACCTTCGCGATTCCGACGTTATGGCCTGCGAACCTTGCGATGATCATCGGGCTGCCGCTGTTCGTCGACCGGATGCGACGACGCTGACGATCGACCTCACGTGACGCGCTCCCGGTTGTGGGTGGCGTTGGCCGTCCTCCTGCCGATCCTCGCCTCGCTGATCGCTCGGATCTCGACCGTCGACCTCGCGTACCACCTCCGAGCGGGCGAGGAGATCCTGACGACGGCCGCTATCCCGACCGTCGACACGTGGACATTCACGGTCCACGGCCGCCCGTGGGTCGACCAGCAATGGGCGGCCCAGGTCACGCTGCGCATGGTCGAATCGGTCGGCGGTTGGGTCGGCTTGGCGGCGTTCCGCGCAACCCTGATCGGCCTGATCTTCGGGGGAGTAGCGCTCATCGGGATCCGTAGAGGCCTGGATCTACGGACAAGCGCGCTACTTGCGCTCGCTGCGTTCGGCGTGGCGGCGCCAGCACTCGCATTGCGCCCACAGTTGCTGGGCATGGCCTGTCTGGTGGTCGTCCTGCTCCTCGTCGTGGACCGCCGTCGCCATCCCCGGCGCATGTGGCTGGCGCTGATCGTGATCGCGATCTGGGCGAACTTGCACGGCAGCTTCTTCCTGGGGCCACTGGTCCTCGGACTTGCATGGCTCGAGGATGTGCACGATCGATCCTCCGACGCCATGCACACCCTGATCGTGACCGTCGCGAGTGCCGCTGCCGCGTGTCTCACGCCGTTCGGTCCAACGGTCTGGGTCTATGCGGCGGGCCTGTCCGCGAACCCGTCGGTCACTGGCCGGATAACGGAATGGCAACCCACGTCGCTCCGCGACGTGCCCGGAATCATCTTCTTCACGTCGGTTGCGGTGATCGGCCTGTTGATAGCCCGGTCGGAACGGCGCGTGGCTTGGCCGACGCTCGCGTGGCTCGCCGTATTCGCGTTCATCGGGATCTATGCACAGCGCGGTGTTGCCTGGTGGCCCCTGGGCGCGGCGGTCGCGTTGGCCGGGTCCGTCGTCCAGCCGGCCCCCACGCCTCGCATCGAGCCGCTGATCATCCGCCGGATCAATGGCCTCATCGTGGCCACGTTGATCGCTGCCACCGCCGTAGCCCTCCCATGGTGGCGTCCGATCGAACCAGAGACGACGTTGCCGGTCGGCGTCGTAGGTCCAGCGCCGCCGGGCATCACCGCGGCAGTCCGCGATGCGGCATCACCCGGCGACCACGTGTATGTGCCGCAGATGTGGGGCTCGTGGTTCGAGTACGCAGTGCCGAACGTATTGGTCGCGGTCGATTCGCGGATCGAGCTATTCCCGCTCGACGTTTGGCAACGCTTTGACGCCGTGTCCGCCGGGCGCGGCGACTGGCAGATGCAACTCGAGGAGTGGAATGTCGGTCTCGTCGTCACGACGCCCACTGATGAGGGATTCTCATCACGGCTGCGGGCAGCAGGCTGGCTGGAGCTGTTCCGAGATGGCGATGGCGCGGTCTTCGGCCGCGGCTAGGACCTTCGGCGCGGTGACGCCCCGCACCGGCTGAGTAGACTCGTCCGCGATGACCATGCTTGACCATCTCGACGTCGTCGTCCTCGGTGGCGGCGGGCACGTGGGCCTGCCGCTGAGCCTGACGTTCGCAGACGCTGGCCTGCGAGTCGGCATCTACGACACCAACCAGGTCACGCTCGATCGCATCGCCGCCGGCGAGATGCCGTTCCTAGAGGCCGGTGCGGAGGAGATGCTTCGCACGGTGCTCGACACCGGCCGGCTGGAGCTCGGCACGAGTGGCGAGATGATCGAGCGCACGGACGCGCTCGTCGTGGTCATCGGGACGCCGGTCGACGAGTTCCTCGGGCCTTCCATGACGGTGTTCGAGCGGGCCGTCGACCAGATCTCGCCCCATCTGCGCGATGGCACGCTGGTCGTCCTGCGTAGCACCGTCTACCCGGGCACGACGGCATACGTCCTGCAGCGGCTCAACGAAGCGGGCTGCTCGGTCGATGTCGCCTTCTGCCCGGAGCGGATCGCAGAGGGCCACGCCCTGGAGGAACTGCACACGCTGCCGCAGATCATCGGCGCCGACGACGATCAGGCCGCCGACCGGGCGACCGCGCTGTTCCGCCATCTCGTCACGAAGACAGTCCGCACCTCGACCAAGGAAGCGGAGCTCGCGAAGCTCTTCACCAACACGTGGCGCTACATGAAGTTCGCGGTCGCCAACCAGTTTTTCATGATCGCCGACCAGGCCGGCGTCGATTACACGAACGTGCTGCGGGCGATCCGAGAGGACTACCCGCGGGCGGCCGACCTACCGGGTCCCGGCTTCGCCGCCGGCCCGTGCCTGTTCAAGGACGCGATGCAGCTCGCGGCGTTCACGACCGATCACTTCCCGATGGGGCAGGCTGCGATGCAGGTCAACGAAGGCCTTCCCGCGTACATCGTCGCGGCGCTCGAGCGACGGTATGGCGGGCTCAAGGGCAAGACTGTCGGCATCCTCGGCATGGCGTTCAAGGCCGAGTCCGACGACGTGCGGGCATCGCTGTCCTACAAGCTGCGCAAGCTGTTGTCGTGGGCCGGCGCGCGTGTGCTGGCCACCGACCCGTACGTCGCCGACGACCGCCTCGTGACGCTCGACTGCGTGCTCGCCGAGAGTGACATCCTCGTCCTGGGTGCACCGCACCGCGCCTATCGCGGCCTGGAGGTCGGCGGTAAGGACGTCGTCGATGTGTGGGGCGTCCTGGGCGAGGGCATCAAGCTCTGATGCGCATCCTCGTCACCGGCGCGGCAGGCTTCATCAACGGCTATCTGGTGCCGGAGCTGCTCGAGGCCGGGCACGACGTCATCGGGCTCGACGACTTCTCGAAGTACGGTCGGCTGACGAAGTCGTACGACACGCATCCGTGTTACCGGTTCGTGGAGGGCGACGCGAAGGACACCGCCCTGCTGAAGGAGCTGGCCGCCGACGTTGACCAGGTGGTCGCGTCCGCCGCCATGATCGGCGGGATCAGCTACTTCCACGAGTTCGCCTACGACCTCCTGGCGGAGAACGAGCGCATCCTGGCGTCGACGTTCGACGCCGCGATCGCGGCGCACCGCTCCGGGCACCTGGAGCGGATCATCGTGGTGTCGTCGTCGATGGTCTACGAGTCGGCGACGGTCTTTCCCACACCCGAAGGCGCCCAGCTGACCTCGCCGCCGCCCATCTCGACATACGGCTTCCAGAAGCTCGCGTCCGAGTACTTCGCCAAGGGCGCCTGGGAGCAATACGAGCTGCCGTACACGATCGTCCGACCCTTCAACTGCGTGGGCATCGGCGAGCGGCGTGCCCTGCGCGACACGGACATCATGTCGGGCAACGTGAAGCTCGCGCTGTCACACGTCGTCCCGGATCTCGTGCTGAAGGTGCTGCGAGGTCAGGACCCCCTGCATATCCTGGGCGACGGGTCCCAGGTCCGGCACTACACCTATGGTGGCGATCTCGCCCACGGCATCCGACTCGCGATGGAATCGGAGGCAGCCGTCAACGAGGACGTCAACCTGTCGACTGCCGCGTCCACGACCGTGCTCGAGTTGGCGTCCACGATCTGGCGCAAGGTCCATGGGCCGGACCGGGAGTTCCGGTTCGTGTCGGACCCGCCGTTCGAGCACGATGTCCAGATGCGCGTCCCGGACGTGCGCAAGGCGCGCGAGCTGCTCGGGTTCGAGGCGACCACCTCGCTCAACGCGATGCTCGACGAGGTGATTCCCTGGATCCGCGGCGAGGTGGAGGCCGGCCGGCTGTGAGCCGGCTCCTGCCGGAGCTCTACGACGCCCGGTTCGACGAGCGCGAGGTCAGCGCCAAGGACGCTGTCTGGCGCGAGATCGTGGCCTACCTCCAGCGCTTCATCGACCCCGACGCGCCGATCCTCGATCTCGCCTGCGATCGCGGCCACTTCATCCGCTGGGTCCGTGGCACCGAACGCTGGGCGACCGACATCCGCGACATGCGATCGGCGTTGCCGGACGAAGTGCGCTTCGTCCAGGCATCCGGTCTCGACCTCACGGAGGTCGTTCCCAACGGCTACTTCGGCACGGTGTTCATGAGCAACTACCTCGAGCACCTGGAGTCGAGTGAGGCGGTGATCGAACAGCTGCGGGTCGTGCGCCAGCTGCTGAGGCCCGGTGGCCGGGCCATCGTGCTCCAACCCAATATCCGCCTCGTGGGGCCGCGCTATTGGGACTTCATCGACCACAAGGTCGCGCTCACCGAGCGCAGCCTGCTCGAGGCGGCCGAGCTTGCGCAGCTCCACACGCTCGAGCTGGTCACCCGGTTCCTGCCGTACTCGACGAAGGGTCGGCTGCCGACCGACGCCCGGCTCGTCCGCGCCTACCTCGCGTTCCGGCCGGCTTGGTGGCTCTTGGGCCGCCAGACTCTGCTAGTCGCCCAGGCGCGGGCATGACCGCCCCGGAGCTGTCGATCGTGATGCCCGTGTTCAAGGAGGGCGAGTCGGTCGAGCCTGCGCTGCGCGCGTTGGAGCGCGATATCCGGACGCCCCACGAGATCCTCGTCGTCTACGACTTCGACGAGGACCCGACCGTCCCGGTGATCGAGCGGCTGTCCGGGGAGCTGCCGTCCGTCCGCGGGCACCGCAACGACCTGGGCCGCGGAGTGCTGAACGCGATGAAGGCCGGCATCGCCGCCTCCAATGGCCCGTACGTCCTGATCACGATGGCGGACGGGTCGGATGAGCCACACTTGGTCGACGCGATGGTGGCGCTGGCGCGCGATGGCGCGGACGTCGTCGCCGCTTCGCGGTACATGCCCGGCGGCCGGCAGCTTGGCGGCCCCCTGCTCAAGCGGCTCATGAGCCGGGCGGCCGGGCTGACCCTTCACTGGTTCGCCGGCGTGCGGACCCACGACCCCACCAACAACTTCAAGGTCTACGCTCGACGCTTCCTGGACGCCGTCGTGATCGAGAGCACGGCGGGGTTCGAGCTCGCCCTCGAGCTCACGGTCAAGGCCACGCTTGACGGCCGGACCGTTGAAGAGGTACCGACCACGTGGCGCGATCGGACCGCCGGTCAGAGCAACTTCAAGCTTCGGAAGTGGCTTCCCCACTATCTGCACTGGTACAGCAAGGCGTTCGTCGGTCGCTGGCTCGGAGGGGTCCGGCGGGCCGCGCGATGATCGAGCGTTTTCGCCTTGCCCTCGCTCGTGTCGGGCTGCCCGCGTGGTTCCTGGTGATCGATGCGCTGTGGATCGCCAAGCCGGACGCCCTCGGCATCGACGCGCGCCACTACCAGAACGCCGCCGCCGCCTGGCTCGCGGGTGGCGATCCCTGGGCCGTGACGGAGTCGGGCATCCCGTACGCTGCCTCGCCGCACACCTTGCTCTTCTACGCGCCCACGAATGTCCTGCCACTCACCGTCGCGACGTGGATCTGGATGCTGGCCGGGGTCGTCGCGTCGGTCTGGCTCGTGCGGCGGCTCCAGCTGCCGTGGTGGTGGATCGCTTTCCCACCCCTGCTGCACGGCGTCTGGAACGGCAATCCGCAGACGATCGCGCTGGCGCTGCTCGTCCAGGGCAGCTACGTCGGCGCCGTGGTGGCGGTCGGGCTGAAGCTGTACGCGGCCATCCCGCTGCTGCCTCGGCCGCGCCACCTCGTGATCGCTGGGGTCGTGCTGGCTGCTGTGACGCTCCTCCTGCCATGGCAGCTCTACCTCGAGCGTGGCCTGGGCGTGGGCAGTCATCTGCAGACCGCCTGGAACGGCAGCGCGTGGCGCGTCCCGCTCCTCGTCCCACCGACGCTGCTCGCCCTGTGGGTCCTGCGCCGCAAGGGTGCGGAGTGGTTCGCGGTCCCGGCGATCTTCCCGGCTACCCAGTTCTACTACGTGGCGATGGCGCTCCCGGCGATCGTCGGGCGACCGGTCCTGGCTGCACTGCTTGCCCTGCCGATGGTCCTCATGGCGCCGCTCGTTGTGATCGGCCTGGCCGTCCGCGAGCTGCTCGCCGCGCGCGGGATCGACCCGTTATCGCGGGATCGGCGCGCCCTCGACCAGCCGGCGTCGCGCCTCGGCGAGCACCTCGGGCGGGATCAGGCGCACTGAATCAGGCACCAGGTGATCGGACTAGGGCCGACCCGTCAGGTCACCGGGATCGCAGCCCTCCGACGGAGCGCCAGTGCAAGGACCGCGATCGTGCATACGGTCAGGAAGATCGATCCGACGATCGATATCGGCCCGCTGTGGGGCAGCGTTCGTTGGATCAACGCATTCGCGGGTGCGGCGCTCAACAGATTCAGGGTGAGCACGACACCGAGGACCAGCCACACAACATAGGCGCGGCGGTCGTAGAGGAGCACCAGCAGGAACACGACCGCCGCGTATGCGTAGCGCTCGTGCATCTGCGTCATGAACGTGAAGAACGTCAGCACCGACGCAGCCAGGCCCAGGACGAGCCGCTCGCGGCGCGGGTGTCGGATGATCGCCAGCCCGATCGCTGCCGATAGGAGGACCGTCGCCCCGTAGCCGATATGCCGCAGCGTGAGCGGTCCGAGGAACGCCACGTCATCGCGGATGAAGTCGCCGCCGGCCGCCACCTCCTGGAGCAGCCACCACGGGTTCCAGGCCCGCACCGACAGGATCGCGAACACGCCGCTGGAGTAGGCGCGGAGGTTGTCGACGTAGTCGAGCGGGCCGCCCTCGGCGACGAACGGCAACCACAGCACGACGACCATGGTCAGGCCGATGGCCGTCGCGCGCGCGACCTCGCGGATCCCACCGGCCGCCCAGAACCAGGCAGCGAACGGGATGACGAACGGGATCGCCTGTGGCTTGGTCATGAGCGAGACGGCGAGCAGTGCCGCCGCCAACCCGTTGCGCCGTTCGCTCGCGGCGACTAGCGCGCCCAGGGCCGTCAGGACGAAGATCGAGTCGTACTGGCCCCACCACGAGCTCACGTAGAACACCACGGGATGGAGCAGCACCACGGCGAAGCCGATGGCCGCCCAGCGAGGTCGATCGCGCAACGCGAACGCCACCAGGGCGGCGAGCCCGAAGTCGGCCAATGTCGCCGGCAGCTTCATGAGCACCCGGATCGCCGGGTCCGAGGCGTCGGTCACGGTCACGAACGCCGGCTGGATGGCCGCCAGCGCCGCCCACACGTACGCCATGACCGGGCCGAAGCTCACCGGCCCGGCGTCGGTCTCGCCGTAGAGCGACCCGAGGCCGCGTGTCGCGATGTGGTGGACCCAGCCCACGAACTGGTCGAGGTCACCGCGCAGGCCGTCCATCGGCAGGAGCCAGGCGCGGATCGCCAGCCCGGCGACCAGCGCCACGATGACGATCAGCCAGTCGGCACGGCGCCAGCCGGCCGGCATCGACTCAGACGCGGCTGGTCCGCCAGTAGCGCTCGGCAGGCCCCGCGACATCACCGATGAGCCCGAGGGCGGCGCCATACGACCTGACCGCGTCGGCCATCGACCGATCGTCGTCGAAGAGCCGCTCGATCTGGCTCTCGTAGATCGTGATGCCGGTGATCTTGCGTTCGATCTGGTCGCTGATGTCGGCGAACGCCGGGAAGACGCTCACGTCCGGCGGCAGCCCGGCGAGGGCGTCAGGCCCCAGCTGGTCCAACGTCCGGAAGTCGTTCCACCATGCGTACGGGAAGTCCTCGTAGAACACGACGGTCCCCGCATAGTCCGGCCCGGGCATGACCCAGCGGTTCGAAGAACGAAGGAGCTCGACGCCACCTTGCCGTAGCAGCTGGTGGTCGACGTGCCCGCCGACCCCGAGCGGGAGGTACACCTGCTGTGGTTCGAGCCGGTCGATCTCAACACGAAGCGCGTCGAACGGATAGGTGTCGTCCTCACGTGGCATGCCCAGCAGCTGGTCATCGCCCGCATACCCGCGGAAGACCGCGTCCGGCATGTCGAGGAACACGATCGACGCCTCCGCGAAATACGCGTAGCGCTCGTCCTCGAGGCGCCGCCGCGCCATCAGGTCGCCCGCGGACGCGGCGTCGATGATCTCGTCGGTGAGGACCGCACCCTGGGTCGGCAGTCCGTCGATCACCGGCTGGCCGGCGAGCGATTCGTTGCGGATGCTGGCCCGGCGGTACCACGACGAGCGTTGCCAGAAGCGTTTGGCTGCTGCGTCGGCGTCGGCCTGGGTCGCTTCGAGTTGGTCCTCCGAGGCCACCCACGCTGGGACGATCGGGTAGTCCGGCAGGATCGCGCTCCGATTGAACGCTTCGGTCGACGGCCACATCGTCTTCGACCCGAAGCCGAGCGCCTCGCGCTGGTAGCTCGTCAGCCCGTCGCCGTTGCCCTTACCCGAGAAGACCGTGATGATCGTGACGTTCTGTCCGAGTTCGCGGAGACTCGCGATCAGCCCGCCGCACGAGAGTGCGACGTCGTCCGGATGGGGCGCGACGAACACGTGGGTCATGGCCGGCCGAGTATACCGACGGCGATCATCCGAAGGACCGGGCTCGGATCAGAGCCATCGGCAGCGGCGCTGGCGACGTTCGCCCCCTGAGTCGTCCGGAAAGCCGCCCGGGCCGATGAGCGGGACGAACACGACCGCGCCGTGGGGCGTGTCGCGCCAGACGTCGCCGTGGCGCACGACCAGCGTCAGGATCTGGTGATCGCGTGGCCCGACCGGGATGACCAGCCGCCCGCCGTCAGCGAGCTGGTCGCGCAGCTCCGTCGGGATGGACGGTGCCGCGGCGGTCACGATGATCCCGTCCCACGGGGCGCCTCCGGGATCGCCCAGGCTGCCGTCGGTCACACGGATCGTCACGCTGCCCGGGAGGTCGAGCGAGTCGATCCGCTCGCGCGCCTTCGCGGCGAGGACCGAATGGCGTTCGAGGCTGGTGACCTCGGCCCCGAGGGCTGCGAGGATGGCCGCCTGGTAGCCCGACCCCGTGCCGAGCTCCAGGATCCGGTCACCGACCTCCGGTGCCAGCAGCTCGGTCATACGGGCAACGACCCACGGCTGGCTGATCGTCTGGCCGGCATCGATCGGCACGGCTTCATCGGCATACGCGCGGCCCTGCCGATCGGGGTCGAGGAAGTGGTCGCGCGGGACCTCGGCCATCGCCGCCAGGACGCGCTCGTCGTGGATGCCGCGGTCGCGCAGCTGGTCCTGGACCATGCGCCGCCGCTCGTCGTCAGCGCCCATTGGGAGAGAGTAGCCCCGTCGAGAGGGCCGGACCCGGCTAGGACGCGCTCGGCGATCCGCTCGCGACCGGCGATGGGCTCGCGGCTGGCGATGCACTCGTCGCCGGCGATGGGCTGACGCTGGCGGAGGGTGCGGCGCTCGGGCTCGCGCTGGCGCTTGGTGAGGCGCTCGGCTCCGGGGTCGGCGTTGCAAGTGGACGGAGCAGCCCACCGGTCCCCAGCAGCAACCCGTTGAGCAGGATCAGCACGAAGACCGCGACCGCCGCGATCACGAAGTACTTCGAGACGTCCTCTCGGACGTGGACCGCCACCTCGGAGGGCGATGGAGCGCGGCTCGCCTTCGCGCTCGCTCGCCGCTGTGCGGCACGTCGCTCCGCGACGGTGGCTCCCGTGACGGGCGCGACGCCCTCGCCGGCGACCTCCTGGAGGGCTGCGTCGTAGTCATCGATGCCGTGGGCCTCGGCTTCGTCAGCCAGGTCGTCCTCGATGGCGTCGAGATCGGCGTCGTCGATGCCCTTGTCGTCCGCGTCGAACTCGTCCTCGAGCTCGTCGTCGATGTCGTCGATATCGTCGTCGATCGGCTCGAGCGGTTCCTCGGGCGCGCGATCACGGGGGTCGGTCACGGGTGTGTCACAGCTCCTGGGTTGACGGCCGTCGGGACGGCGCCGGGGACGCGCAGCAGGATACCCGATACCCGATCACGCCTCGCGGACCGCGGGTACGAACCATCCTGCGATCCCCGCCGCTGCCGTGACCAGCCCGAAGGCGGCGATCACACTCGTCACGCCGACGAACTCCGCCAGCACGCCGCCGACGCCGATCGACAGGGTCATGGCCCCGAACACCAGCGAGAAGCGGAACCCCACGACGCGGCCCAGCAGGCTCACCGGTGTGCGCTCCTGGAACAGCGTCTGGCTCGGGATGATGAACACCATGTTCGCGACGCCGATCCCGAAGGCGATCGCCAGCACCACCCCGAGGCTGCCCGACAGGGCCATCAGCGTGGTGAGCAGCCCGAGCACCGTGTAGCCGGCGATGATCATGCGGCCCTTGGCGAGTCGTACGCCGATCAAGCCGATCACGAACCCGCCGATCAGGTTGCCGGCGCCCTGGCTGCCCTCGATGAAGCCGTACACCGCCCGCCAGTCGAACCCCTGACTGCCGAAGACGTGTTCCGCGAACACGGCGGTCTGTCCGATGAGTACCCCGATCGTGAGCTGCGCCACGACGGCCTGAAGGGTGTTCGCGAGCAGCACCGGCTCGTTGCGAAGGAACCGCCAGCCGGCAACGAGCTCGCTGCGGAACCCGGTGGGAGCGGGCTCGCCTGCGGCCACCGGCGTCTCCTCCTTGGGCATCGGCCGCGGGATGAGCGTGCTCAGCAGCAGGGCCGACGCCAGGTATGTCGCGCCGTCGAACCAGAACGCGACCGACACCGCATCGGCGACGAGCGCCACGAAGAGCCCCGCCAGCGGGAAGCCGATGACGTCGGCCATCGTCTCGCCGACCCACAACGCGGAGTTCGCCGTCAGGAGCTCGTCCTCGCGGACGAGTCGCGGCAGGATCGCCACGCGCGCCGGCCGGAAGAAGATCGAGATCGTCGTCAGGAGGAACGCGAGGGGATAGACGAGGTAGATGTTGATCGATGCAGCGATCGGCATCGTCACGACCACCGCGGCTCGCAGGATGTCGCTGACGACCAGCACTTCGCGGTGATCCCACCGGTCGACCAGCGTCCCGGCGATCGGCCCGAACAGCAGGTTGGGCAGCGTCGCCGCGACGAAGACCATCGCGACCGCGATCGGCGAATCGGTGACAACGAACACGATCGCGGCGATCGCCACCTGGTGGACGCGGTCGCCGAACAGCGAGATGAGCTGGCCGGCCCACAGCGCGCCGAACGACCCGTTGAGGGCGAGCCGCACATACGGGTGGCGGCGGAGCCGTGCCAGGACTTCGGGCGATAGGCGTGGGACCGGGAGGGCTGGCGCGGTCGGGATCGGCTGGGTCGTGCCCACGGTCGACTCGCCGCCAGCGACGGAGGCGCTCGGCGCCGCCAGGCGTTGGCGGCCGGCGCCCAGGACGGTGGGCCGCTGGAGGGCAGCACTCCGCTGCAGGCCGGGAGCGAGGCCGGATGGATACGCGGCGCCCTCCCGCTCCGCCGCGAGTCGACGCCTCAGCTCGGCGTCCTCCTCCTCCTCGGCCGGCGTCGGCACGCGGACGACCCCGGCGAACAGGAAGAACGCGAGGCCCATGCCGAGGAACAGGTCGCCCAGCGAGTAGACATTCCGGATGAACGGGACGGGCGCAGGGACGACGTCGCCGAGGATCAGGAGGCGTCCAAGGAAGTCCGATCCGTCGGCATCGACAACGACGTGGAACGCCCGGTCCACGTCCGCCTCGGTCAGACCGCTTGCGAGCAGCGCCGGCTCCCAGATCGGCATGTAGCCGTTGTTCGCCACGATCACGAGGGTGTTCGTGAGGACGCCGAGGAATGCCAGGCTGAGACCCGGGTACGAGCGATTGACCCAGAGCGCGATCAGCAGGGCGACGAACGCGCCCGTCAGCAGCGGCAGCCGCAGCGTCTCGACGATCCCGATGTGGGCGGCGAGCGCCGCTTCGGTCCCGAACCGGACGACCACTGCGATCACGAGCAGCCATGTCCAGCGCAGCCGGATCTCGGCGAGGTTCTGGATCCGTCCCCCGGCGAGCAGCCCGAGGAGGAGACCGAGCAGGATGCCGCCGATCAGCATCGAGTCATGATGCTGGAGCGGACGGCGGCTTCGTCAGGCTTGCTCGGGTGCCTGGGAGGTAGCGGGGATCGTACCGGGCGTCGGCATCGATCCCGTCGCGGGTGGGTTGGCGAGACGCGTGGCGGCTGCCTGGCCGAGCAGCGGGATCGGTCGCGGCTGCACCGTCCGGCCCGGATCGGCGACGCCCTCGACGTGATGGGTCTTCACGAAGGCGTCGACCACGACCGGGTCGAACTGGATGCCGGCGAACTTGCGCAACTCGCCCAAGGCCTGCTCCGCGGTCAACGGCGTCATCCGATATGGGCGCGCGGCGGTCATCGCCTCGAAGGCGTCCGCGACGTGGAGGACGCGCGCGAGCTTCGGGATCTCGTCGGCCACGAGGCGGTCCGGGTAGCCCGAACCGTTGTACCACTCGTGGTGGTGGCGGATGATCGGCAGCTCGGGGGCAAGCTTGGTGACCGGGGCGATGATCTGGGCGCCGAGCACCGGGTGCGCGTTCATGATCATCCGCTCGTCCTTATTGAGGCGCTCCTGCTTCAACAGGACGCGGTCGGGAACGCCGATCTTGCCGACGTCATGGA
>DATAFZ010000028.1:0-6564 GCA_036257225.1 Candidatus Limnocylindrales bacterium
CGCCTGCCGTCTCGCGATCGATGCCGGCTACCGCAACATCGATATCGACTCGTCCACGCTCGTCGACCTCTCCAAGCCGACGGTCGACGAACAGCAAGGCGAGAACTACGTCCGAGCGGCGGAGCTGACGGCGCTCATCCGGTCGCTCGAGACCGACGGGGTCACGATCAGTGTCGGAGGCGAGATCGGCGAGGTCGGCCACAAGAACTCGACCGTCGAGGAGCTCCGCGCCTACCTCGACGGCTACCGCCAGGAGTTGGCGGCACGCGCCCCAGGCGCGACCGGCATCTCCAAGGTCAGCGTCCAGACCGGCACGAGCCACGGCGGCGTGCCGATGCCGGATGGCGGTGTGGCCGAGGTCAAGCTCGACTTCGAGGTCCTCCGCGAGCTCGGCGAGGTGGCCCGCTCGTACGGCCTGGCCGGCGCGGTCCAGCACGGCGCCTCAACCCTGCCGGACGAGCTGTTCCATCGGTTCCCGGCCGTCGAGACCGCTGAGATCCACTTGGCGACCGGCTTCCAGAACGCGCTCTACGAGCACCCGGCCTTCCCTGAGGAGCTGCACAGGAAGATCGAGGCGTGGGTGTTCGAGAACGCGGCCGACGAGCGCCAGCCCGAACAGACCGACCAGCAGTTCGTGTACACCACCCGCAAGAAGGCGATCGGGCCATTCAAGCGGGAGCTCTGGGACCTCGAGTCGCGCGACGAGATCCTCGCCGCGCAACGGCGCAAGTTCTCGTTCCTCTTCACCGAGCTCGGGGTGAACGGGTCGCGCGAGATGATCGCTGCGTACATCCGTCCGGTCGAGGTCCAGCGACCGATGCCCGAGTCGCTTCGCGAGGCCGTCGCGCCGCGTTAGGGATCGCGCACGAGGGGTTCCGTCCCTCGGGCCTGGATCCCTGATCCGCCGGGCCACGCACGACGCGTGTGCGGCGACGTACCGTTGCCTGGATGAATACCGATCAGGCCCGGGTGGTCGTCATCGGCGGCGGCATCATGGGTTGCAGCGTCGCCTATCACCTCGCGCTCGCCGGGTGGACGGATGTCCTGCTCATCGAGAAGCATCAGCTCACCTCGGGCTCCACGTGCCAGGCGGCGGGGCTCGTCACGGCGTTCAATCCCTCAGCAACGATGCTGTCGTTCCGCCGGTACAGCATCGAGCTGTACGAGCAGCTCGGCGTCTTCGATCGGGTCGGGAGCCTCCGACTGGCATCGTCCATGGCCCAGCTGAAGGAGCTCCAGCGAACGGCGAGCCGCGCGCGGGGAATCGGCCTGGACGCAGAGGTCATCGGGCCGTCCGACGCGACGAGGCTGATGCCGGCGATATCCGAGGCGTCGCTGTTCGGGGCGGTCCATCTCGCGGGTGACGGTCACCTCGATCCGCATCGTGCGACACACGCCGTGGCGGAGGCGGCCCGCCGCCTCGGTGTCCGGATCCGGCAAGGCGTCCGGGTCACCGGCTTCGAGCTATCAGCCCGTCGCGAGGTCCGCCGTGTCATCACGGACCGCGGCTCCATCGACACGGAGGTCGTCGTCAACGCGGCCGGGATGTGGGCGCCGCGATTGGCAGCGATGGTCGGAGGGACCATCCCCTCGACACCGGTGGATCATCAGCACATCGCCCTGAAGGGGGTGCCGGGTCACGAGCTGCCGCGCGATATGCCGTGTTTCCGTGACCCCGACAATCTCGTCTACGGAAAGGCCGAGAACGGTGGGATGGTCTTCGGTGGGTACGAGCTCGAGCCGGTCTCCCGCTGGGAGGACGGCGTCCCGTGGGATCACGCAGCACGCTCGCTGCCGCCCGATTACGAGCGGTTCGCACCGCTCATGGCCGGCGCGGTCCGCCGTTTCCCGTTCCTCGACGAGGCCGAGGTCGTGCGTCTCGTCTGTCACCCGGACGCGATGACGCCCGACGCGAATCCGCTCATCGGACCACTGTCCGGTGTCAGAGGACTCTGGATCGCCGCCGGCCTGTCGCTCAACGGCTTCGGCGGTGCCGGCGGGATCGGTCGTGCCATGGCCGGTTGGATCACGGCCGGCGATCCGGACGCCGACGTCGGTCCATACCTCGCGTCGCGCTTCGGCGACACGTATCGCGACCCGCTGTTCGCCGCGGCGTTGGGCAGGGAGCGATACGCCGATTACTACCGTCTCCGGTACCCGTACGACGCCGACCTGGCCGGACGGCCGCGACGGCTCTCTCCGCTCCACGGTCGCCTGCAGGAGGACGGCGCGGTGTTCGAGACGAAGGCGGGCTGGGAACGCGCGGACCACTACGAGGAGACGTGGCGCCGCGCCGGTCGTGATCAGGCCGCCTACGGCTGGACGACCCCACCCTGGTTCGAACTGGTCGTCGCCGAAGGTCGTGCCGTGCGCGAACGGGCTGGGATCATCGACCTGAGCTCGTTCGGCAAGGTCGATGTCGTCGGGCCCGCCGCGCTTTCGCTCCTCCAACGAGTGGCCGCCAACGAGGTGGATGTCGCGGTGGGATCCGTCGTGTACACCGCCTGGTGCAACGAGCACGGCCGGATGGTCGCCGATGTCACCGTGACGCGGCTCGGACCCGCGCACTTCAGAGTCGTCACGGGAGCCGGCTATCTCGCATCGGACATGGCCTGGCTCGAACGCCAGCGGGCCGACGACGAGGACGTGTCGATCCGTGATGTGAGCCCCGATCTGACGACGATCGGCCTCTGGGGACCGCGTGCCCGCGACATCCTGGCCGCGACGACGGGCGATCCCACCGACGACTCGGCGCTGGCGGCGCGGCGGGCCAGGACCATCCGGGTGGGTGCCTCGGCGGCGCCCGTCCTGGCGACCCGCATCAGCTACGCCGGTGAGCTCGGCTGGGAGCTCACCACCCCGAGGCCATGGGCCGTGGCCGTCTGGGACGCGCTCCGGTCGGCCGGCGTCGAGCACGGCCTCCGGCCGATCGGCTACCGCGCCCTGGATGGCTTGCGCATGGAGAAGGGCTACCGCTACTTCGGGACGGACGTGACCATGGTCGACGATCCGTATGTCGCTGGTCTGGGCGCGTTCGTCGATCTTGACAAGGGCCCGTTCATCGGCCGTGACGCATTGCTCGAGGCGCACCAGGCTCATCGGGCCGGTGGGACCCGACGGTTGAGCACAGTGCTCATCGGCGACGATTCCGGCTACCTGCCGGTCTATGGCGGCGAGGCTGTCCGCGCGGACGGGGAGGTGATCGGCAGGTTACGGAGCGTGGCCTACGGACCGGTCATCTCGCGCACCATCGGGTATGTGTATCGTGACGCGGCATCGGGAGAGGATGCGAGGCTCAGCGTGGACGTCTTCGACAGGCAGGTCCCGGCGACCTTCGCGGCCGATGTCCTGTGGGACCCGGCCGGGCGTCGGATGCGGGGCTGAGGCGACCGGTCGGCGATGCGGCTGTTCAGGCGATCCCCCATGAGTCCCGGAACGACGATCTTCTACGCCACCGATGTCCATGGGTCGGAGCGGACGTGGCGGAAGTTCCTCAACGCCGCCGCGTTCTACCACGCCGACGTGCTGGTCATGGGCGGCGACGTGATGGGCAAGCTCGTCATCCCCATCATCCGGCAGCCCGACGGCAGCCACCGGGCCACGATCCACGGACGGATGGAGCGCCTCGAGACCGACGATGACGTCGCCAGAGCGCGCCGGCGGATCGAGGACCTGGGCTTCTACGACGTCACCGTGGACGAGGACGAATACACCGCGGTCCGCGACGAGTCCGAGGCGGTGGAAGCGCTCTGGCGGCGGCTCGCGTCGGAGCGGCTCCAGCGCTGGATCGGGATGGCCGAGGAGCGACTAGGTCCCTCCGGCATCCGCTGTTTCGTGTCGGGCGGCAACGATGATCTGACCGAGGTCATGGCAACGCTCCCGGCATCAGGCACGCAGTCGTTCGTCGGCTGTGAGGGTCGCGTCGTCGCGCTCGACGGTGGCCATCAGATGGTGAGCATGCCGTTCGTCAACCCGACCCCGTGGCACACCCCCCGCGAGGCCGACGAGGATCGGCTCACCGAGATGATCGAGGAGCAGGTCGCTGGTCTGGCAGACCCGTCCCGCTCGATCTTCAACTTCCATGCGCCACCGATCGACTCGACCCTCGATACCTGCCCGCTGTTGGACGCGTCGACCGATCCGCCCAGCCAGGTCGTGCGCGGCGGTCAGCCGGTGCTCCACGGTGCCGGGAGCACCGCGGTGCGGCAGTCGCTCGAGGCCCATCAACCCTTCCTCGGACTACACGGGCACATCCACGAGTCGCAATCGGCCGCGCAGATCGGTCGCACAAGGTGTATCAATCCCGGGAGCGAGTACGGTGAGGGAGTGCTCCGCGGCTGTCTGATCACCGTCGCCGACGGGAGTGTCAAGAGCTTCCAGATGACAGCCGGGTGACCTGCGACGGGAGGTGACCTAGCGAGAGTCCGGCCCCGCGACCCTGGCGCTAGCGGTTTCTCGTACCGAGGTGAGCTGATGGCGACCGTAACGGCAACCCCAGACGCGTTGACAGGACCCGAGGTCTTCGTCCGGAAGTCCTCCGGGCTCGTGCGCGTGATGTCCCCGTCGTCGGCCTTCGTCTACAACGTGCTGACGATGGGGCTGATCTTTCCCTGGACCTATCTGTGGGCACCGGGTGCGCTGCCCGGCGGCCAGCTGGTGTGGGGAATCCTGCTGGCGATGCTGATGGAGATCCCTATCGCCCTCGCCTACGTCTGGCTTTCGACCGCCTTCCCGCGGACCGGCGGCGACTATGTGTTCCAAAGCCGCGTCTTCGGTGGCGGCCTCGCCTTCACGCTGGTCTTCTCCGGCTTCGTGATCTGGATCCTCCAGTGGGTCGCGCTCTCCGGCTGGCTGCTCTCGGCTCTCGGCTTCGCGCCGTTGTTCCTCGGGTTGGGCGCGGCCACAGGCAACACCGGGCTCGTCGATCTGTCGACGTGGTTCACGACCCCGATCGGGATCGTCGTGACCAGCGTCGCCAACGCCGCTGTGGCGCTCCTCATCCTTGTCTCCGGCTTCCGCAACTACGTCCGGCTGCAGCGGGTGATGTGGGTGGCGATCCTCGTCTCATTCGGGACGATGCTCCTCGTCTTGATCACGACGTCGGTGACGCAGGTGGCGGGTCGGCTCGACGCGTTCTCTGCCGCGATCGGTGGCTCGGCGAGCTTCACGGCCGATGCGACCGCCGCCGCGACAGGGGCGGGCGTCGAGCTCAACCCCGCGTTCAGCCTGCTGGCAACCCTGCTGATCGCGCCGATCGCCTGGACCTCGTTGCAGTGGGCGACCTACAGCAGTCAGCAGAACGGGGAGATCAAGAGCGCCGGATCCTTCCGGGACCAGCTGTTCATCATCGTCGGGTCCCTGGTGTTGACGGGCCTCCTGCTCGCTCTCCTCGCGTTCGTGCTCCAGAACGCCGTCGGAACCGAATTCCTGTATGTCGCCGGCTCCGGGTACTGGAGCGGCGTCACCGAGGCGACGCTCGCTGGGTCCTACCTCTGGCCGAACATCATCGCCACGGCGATTGCGAACAACCCGATCGTCACGATCCTGATCGCGTTCGGGTTCATCCTCAATGCCCACCAGATCGTCCACAACTGTTACATCGGGATGACCCGCGTGATGGTCGCGATGTCGTTCGACCGTCTGCTCCCTGAATGGATCAGCCGGGTCAACGAGCGCCTGCATACGCCGGTCAATGCCCACGTCGCCTACTTCCTCGCGAGCCTCCCGGTCATCTGGCTCTATAACAACTTCGCGTACGGCGAGGGTGATTCGACGGTCTCGTGGACGTCGTTGACGCTCGGCGTGACGTTCGCCTGCGGCTACGTGTTCGTGGCGACCGCGCTGGCGGGCGCCCTTCTTCCGTTCCGCGCCAAGGCCGCGTACGAGGCATCACCCGGCGCCGCCTACACCATCGGTGGCTATCCGCTCGTGACCCTGATCGGCCTGCTCGGTGCCGCGTTCGGCGTCGTGTTCCTGTACCTGTTCCTGACCAACGAGCAGTTGGGCCTGACGAGTCAGCTCGCGTACACCGTCGTCGGTGGCGTGCTGCTGTTCTCGGCGGCCTGGTACCTGATTGCCAAACAGCTTCGCCGCTCGAGCGGCATCAACGTCGACTACGCGTTCAAGGAGATCCCGCCGGAGTGACCGGCGGCTGGACAGAGTCCTGAACGTGGCCCGGACGGCGCCGCCGCCCGGGCCTCTTCACGCCCGGACGTCTCGTAGCCAGGTTTCGAGATCAGGGCCGTCTATGGCGGCGCTCGCCCGGGCCCAGCGCTCCTCGGCCCATCCGTAGAAGTCGAACTCGATGGTCGAGATGGAGGCCTGGATCGCGGCCCAGAGCGTCCAGCCGACGTCAGACATGATCATCTGCAGGCGCATCCGCGAGAGCAGGCTATCGGTCGCTTCGCCGAAGTAGGCGCCGCACAGCTCAGTGATCCGGGCGTCGTCCCAACCTTGCTCCTGACAGGTGTTGCCCAGCTCGAAGGTGGGGTCGTTGTTACCGCTGTATTCGTAATCGACGATCCAGAGCCGTTCACCGTCGTCCAGGTAATTCTCTGCCAGCAG
>DATAFZ010000046.1:0-8926 GCA_036257225.1 Candidatus Limnocylindrales bacterium
TGCGCCTCGAGCTCGGCCGCGCGTGCCTCCTCGGCAGGCGTCAGGGTGGTTGACGGTTTGGGGGCGGGACCGTCGACCCGCGGGCGCGCGGCAGTCGAGCGCTGGAGGCGGGCTCGCTGACCGGGACGGGTTGAGCTGCCGCGTACGCGCTTGGCCATGGGTTCGGAAGGCCTCCAGGACTCGGATCGTGGTCTGGCGGTGGCGTGATGGACGGGTCCGCCGCCAGCGGGAGAGGATAGCAGGGTGCCGCACGACCCCTGGGTAACCTGGCTGGTAAGTGCCCGCTGCTAGACTCGCGCCGACCCCAGCCGTCGGAGGATGCTCCCATCGATCTGAGCTCGCAGGTCTCCTCGAACATCGGCCTGATCGTCCTGGCGCTCGCGGCCGTGGTGTTGATCCTTCTGCTCCTTGTCCTGTGGCTCGCTCGGCGGGTCGCGCGGCTCGAGCGCCGGGTCCGCGGGCTGACGATGGGCGAAGAGGGCGATCTCGGCGACGTGCTCGGAGCGCATCTGGACCGTGTGTTCGAGCTCGGCCGCGAGGTCAACCGGCTGGGCGCTCGGACAGGTCGCCTCGAGACGGCGGTCCCGCGCGCATTCCAACGCGTGGGCTTGGTCCGCTTCAACCCGTTCGAGGACACCGGCGGCAACCAAAGCTTCGCGCTGGCATTGCTCGATGCCGATGGCAACGGCTGGGTCCTGTCGAGCCTTCACGCGCGGACTGGCACGCGGCTCTATGCGAAGGCCGTCCGCGGTGGGCGGTCGGATGGGGCGTTGTCGGACGAGGAGACCGAAGCGATCAAGCAGGCCACGGCCTGACAGCCTAGGTGTCACGGCAGTCCGCGACGGTGTGCACATGGCCCCCATCGTCGACCCGACCGCCCCTCCGGAACGCGCTCTCGTGAGCCGCCCCCGCGTCCGCGCCCGGCGGCGCGGTCCGCAGCCACTCGAACAGATCCCGGCGTGGGGCGAGCTCGTGCCCGTGATGGATCCGGCCCTGGCGACAGCGCCGATCCCAAAGGGGATGGATGGGCTGCTCGGCGGCCTGGACCCGGACCAGCTCCGCGCGGTCACGCACGGGGAGGGGCCGCTACTCGTCGTCGCGGGGGCCGGCACCGGCAAGACCCAGGTGATCACCCGGCGGATCGCGTGGCTGATCGCAGCCCGGCGGGCGAAGCCAGCGGAGATCCTGGCACTGACCTTCACGGACAAAGCCGCCGATGAGATGGCGGTGCGCGTGGATCAACTCGTGCCGTATGGCTATACGGACACGACGATCGCGACCTTCCATGCCTTCGGCGACAGGCTGATCCGCGAGTACGCCCTGGAGCTGGGGCTGCCCCCGGACGTCCGCGTGCTGTCGCGGGCGGAGACCGTCATCCTGCTGCGGGAGCACCTGTTCGCGTTCGAGCTCGATGCCTACCGCCCGCTGGGTGATCCGACGAGGTTCCTTTCGGCACTCGTCACGCTGTTCAGCCGCTGCAAGGACGAGGACATCACGCCCGCGACGTATGCGGCGCATGCCGAACGCCTCGCGGACGAGGCTCGCGCCGTGGCGGAGGCGTCCGGTGGGGCTGCCACGGTCGACGTCGCCGACGCCATGACCGAGTCGGCTCGCAACCAGGCGGAGCTGGCTCGCGCATACGGCCGCTACCAGGAACTCCTTGCGGCGAACGGATTCATCGACTTCGGCGATCAGGTCGCGCTGGCCCTTCGGCTGGTCCGGAGCTCGCCGGCCGCACGGCGCACGATCGCGTCGCGCTACCGCTTCATCCTGGTCGATGAGTTCCAGGATACGAATCGGGCACAGGCCGAGCTCGTGACACTGCTCGCCGAGCCGCACCGGAACGTGACCGTCGTCGGCGATGACGATCAGGCCATCTACGCGTTCCGCGGGGCGGCGATCGACAACATCCTGGACTTCGGGCAGCGCTACCCGGCAGCCCGCACGATCGTGCTCCGTCGCAACTACCGCTCGCAGGCACCGATCCTCGACGCGTCGTACCGGCTTATCCGGTTCAACGATCCGGAGCGCCTCGAGGTCACGACGGGTCTCTCGAAGCGGCTCCGCGCGCAGCGGCACGGTGGCGCGCCAGCGCCTGTCCGGCTCGAGGCCTTCGCGACGGGGTCGGAGGAGGCCGACTGGATCGCGGCCGACATCGCGCGACGCATCGGCCAGGGGGCCGCGCCCAAGGACCACGCCGTCCTCGTCCGTGCGAACGGCCACGCGGACGCGATCCTCCGGGCGCTGAACGTCGCGGCGGTTCCGTGGCGCTTCTCCGGGTCGTCGGGGCTGTACGCCCGCCCCGAAGTTCGCCTTCTGATGGCGTTCCTGCGCGCCGTCGCCGACCCCGAGTCGAGCGTCGACCTGTACGCCCTCGCGTCGTCGGAGGTGTACGGGCTGGGCGGCGACGACCTGACCTCCATCGTCAATACGGCGCGCCGCCGGCACCGGCCCATCCGGGCCGTGCTCGATGAGCTCGAGCGGCAGCCGGGGATCCTCCGCCTGTCCCAAGCGACCAGGACCGCCGTCCACCGTCTCGTGGTCGACCTGGACCGCTACACGGCCATGGCCCATGAGCGCCCGGCAGGGGAAGTCCTCTACGCGTTCCTGCGCGACAGCGGACTGCTCGCCCGACTCGCGGCCACGGCGACGACGGCCGCCGATGAGGGACTCGGCAACATCGCCCGGTTCTTCGACCTCATCCGGGCCCAGTCCGCACTGTTGGCAGACGACCGGGCGATGTTCGTCGCGCAGCACCTCCAGACACTCGTCGAGGCGGGTGACGATCCGGCGACGGCGGACCTGGACCCGGACGCCGACGCGGTCGCCGTGCTGACGGTCCACAAGGCCAAGGGCCTCGAGTTCGCGGTGGTCTATCTGCCCGGACTCGTCGCGGGACGGTTCCCGGGCAACGGCCGCGGCGAACCGCTGCCGCTGCCCGCCGGCCTGGGACGGGGCGAGCTTCTCACGCCGGAGCGCTCGTTGGCCGAGGAGCGCCGCCTGTGCTACGTGGCGATGACCCGTGCCCGGGACGAGCTGATCCTCAGCCACGCTGCCGATTACGGCGGGTCGCGGGCGCGCAGGGTCTCACCGTTCGTCCTCGAGGCGCTCGATCTGCCCGGTCATGCCGCGACACCCGGCCACGGCGTGGTCCCGCCATCGCCCGAGGAACGCCTCGCCGGCTTCGCCGGCGTTGATGCGCCCGTGATCGCCGAGCGGCGGACCGGCGACGAACCGTTGTTGCTCAGCTTCGGGCAGGTGGACGCCTATCTGACCTGCCCGCTCCGCTACAAATACGCGCACGTGCTACGGGTCCCGGTGGCGCCGCACCACGCGCTGGTCTATGGGTCGGCCTTGCATAAGGTCGTGCAGGTCTTCCACCACCGGCACGCGCGTGGCGATGTCATGTCAGAAGCGGAGCTGGACGAGGTCCTCGACGCGGCCTGGTCGAACGAGGGGTTCGTGAGCCGCGAGCACGAGGAGGCCCGGCTCGAGGCGGCCCGTATGTCGCTGCGCCGGTTCCGAATGGCGCAGCTCGAGCCGGACGCCGTCATCCCGACGTACGTCGAGCGCGAGTTCGCCTTCGATCTCGACGGGGATCGGATCCGGGGTCGATGGGATCGAGTCGACATCCGGCCGGCGACAGCGCCCCGCGCCGGAGGTCAGGTCGCCGTCGGGCAGGATCAGCCGACCGCCGACGTGGTCACGCCGACGCTCGGCATCATGGGCCGCGAGCACGTGACCATCACCGACTACAAGTCGTCCGACGTGCGTGACCCGGCCAAGGCACGCCAGCGTGCGCGCGACTCGCTCCAGCTGCAGATCTACGCCATGGGCTACGAGGCGATGACCGGCCGGCAGCCGGACCAGGTCGCCCTCCACTTCCTCGATTCGGGGCTTGTCGGGCGGGTCGACGTGGACCCCCGGCGGGTTGCCAAGGCGCGTGGGCAGATCGCGACGGCCGCGGCCGGGATCCGCGGCGGCCGGTTCGAGGCGACGCCGGACCCGATGGCCTGTGCCCGCTGCCCCTTCCGCGACATCTGTCCGTCGAGCGTCACCGGGACGCGGTAGCACTGCGGATAGGTATTCCGTCCGAGGTGACAGGGACGGCGAGAGCCGCCACCGTGTAGCTCGGTCCTCGGGGACCCGACCGCGGCGCTGAAGGGGGAGGTACCCATGCGACTCTCGCGCTTCGTCCGGCCGTGGGCCGTGTCGGGCGGCTCCTACGCCCTAGACTCGCTCGTCATGGAAGCGCGCGATCGGCTGCTCAACCTGGCGGTCTTCGCGGCGGCCGTCGTCGTGTGGGTCCTCGTCGCCCTCATCGTCAGCACCCGTGACCCGGTCGCCGAGCCGCTCGCCGGGTTCATCGGCGCGGCGCTGATCGGCCTGGCCGTCGGGCTGACCGCTACGCCCATCGCGTGGCTGGTCGTCTTCGGCCGACATCGGCGGATCGCGTACCGCGGAGACTGGGTCCGCGCCGCACGTCGCGGCGCGTGGCTGGGCTTGATCGTGGCGATCTTCATCGTGCTGCGGCTACAGGGCGCGCTCGAGCTCCCGATCGCGCTGTTCATCCTGGCGCTGGCCGCCGTCGCGGAGGCCACGCTCTCGGCGGAGCGCTGAGGGGAGACCGCAGGGCTGAGCGCGGACCGGCGCGCGGCACTACCATCCGCCCTCGGACCCGCCCAGTACGGTCCGAGCTACGCCACGCCCGGAGGACTCGTGCCCGACCGAACCGCCGTACGCCCTGCCGAACCGTTCGCTGACATCAAGGAGCACGTCGCAGCCGCCGTGGAAGCCGCGCGCGGCGAGATCATCGACCTGTCGCATCGCATCCACGCCAACCCTGAGCCGGCGTTCGAGGAGCACCAAGCGGCGAGCTGGGTGGCGGCGGCGCTCCGGACGCACGGCTACATGGTCGAATGCCCGGCGGGCAGCCTGGCCACAGCGATCAAGGCGGTGCGCAGGGGCGGTCGAGGCGGCGACGGGCCGAGGGTCGGGATCCTGGCCGAGTACGACGCGCTGCCGGGCCTCGGGCACGGTTGCGGCCACAACACCATGGCGGCATCCGGCGTCGGCGCGGCCATCGCGCTCGCGGCGATCGCCGACGACCTGCCAGGCGAGATCGTCTTCCTCGGGACACCCGCCGAGGAACGGGGAAGCGGCAAGCAGATCATGATCGACGACGGGCTCTTCGCGGGGCTCGATGCGGCACTGCTGTATCACCCCTGCGACCGCAGCCACGTCGAGTCATATGCGCTTGCGTCCGAGGACGTTGACGTCGTGTTCACCGGACTCCAGGCCCACGCGTCGTCCGATCCGTGGAAGGGCCGGAACGCGCTCGACGCCATGATCCAGCTGTTCTCGTCGGTCGGCCTGTGGCGCCAGCAGCTGCGCCCGACGGCGCGGGTCCACGGCATCATCCGGGAGGGGGGAACCGCCGCGAACATCATCCCGGACCGGACGTCGGCGTGGTTCATGCTCCGGAGCGATGACCAGGACGACTACCAGGAGATGAAGGGCCGATTCACGCGGATGGCCGAGGCGGCCGCGCTGGCCACCGGCACGACCGTCGAGGTGACCTTCTCAGGCGGCGCGACGACGATGCGCAACAACCTGGCACTCGCCGAACGCTTCCGCGCCAACATGGCTGCGTACGGCATCGACGACATGGGTGACGACCCCAGTGCGGGGAGCACCGACATGGCCAATGTCAGTTGGGTCGTCCCGACGATCCATCCGGAGCTCGCCATCTGCGACGAGGGCGTCCCCGGACACTCGACGGCATTCCGGGACGCGGCCGCGTCACCGCGCGCCGACGAGACGACGTTGCTCGCCGCCACGTTGATCGCTCAGACCGCCGTCGATCTCTACCTGGACCCCTCGCTGGTCGAGGCCGCCTGGTCGGAGTTTCGCGCCGGCTGACGCACGAACGGGGTGTACCATTCGCCGCGGCGCGCCCCGCTGGACGCCGGATCGCGAACCGGCGGCGCCCCGGACGAGACGGACGACCCGCACGCGGCCGACCCGACGTGGCCGCCTCCCGTCTCCGGAGGTTCACGTGGCTGAGCGCCCCCACGACCCTGACTTCGCGGTCCTGAACGGCTGGGACGCACCGTACGAGGTGTTCAGCGACTTCGAACTGCCCACGTACGTCGGTGGCGTCAGCTTCATGAAGCTGCCGTGGGTCACCGATGCCGCGGAGCTCGCCGCGCGCAAGCCCGACGTCGCGATCATCGGCGCGCCGTTCGACGACGCGGTGAGCCACCGATCGGGCGCGCGCTTCGGCCCACGCGCCATCCGGCAGGCGCAGTACACGTCGGGCTCGATCAACTCGCTGCAGCTCGACGTCGAGCCGTTCGAGATCCTCGATGTGGTCGACGCCGGCGATGCGAACATCATCCCGGCCTGGATCGAGCGAGCGCACGCGCTCATCTACCGCAAGGTCCGCGAGGTGGCCGACACCGGTGCGATCCCGATCGTGCTCGGCGGCGACCATTCGATCACCTGGCCATCCGCGTCCGCCGTCGCCGACGTGCGCCGACCCGGAAGCATCGGCATCGTCCATTTCGACGCCCACGCGGATACCGCCAACGACGACTGGGGCGTGCTCGCCGGCCACGGCACGCCGATGCGTCGTCTCGTCGAATCCGGCGCCGTCCAGGGCCGCAACTTCGTGCAGGTCGGGTTGCGCGGGTACTGGCCGCCGGTGGAGACATTCACGTGGATGCAGGAGCACGGCCTCCGCTACCACTTCATGCGCGAGCTCGAGGAACGCGGAGCCGAAGCGGTCATCGCGCAGGCCATCGAAGAGGCCCTCGATGGCCCCGATGCGATCTACCTGAGCCTCGACATCGACGTGATCGACCCAGGCATGGCCCCGGGCACCGGTACGCCGGAGCCGGGCGGCATGCTGACGCGCGAGGTTTTGCGGGCGATCCGCCAGATCGTCGGTGCCGTGGAGCTGGCGGGCATGGACGTCGTCGAGGTGGCGCCGCCGTACGACCATGCCGAAGTGACCGCGATGGCGGCCAACCGTGCCGCACTCGAGGCGATCAGCGCGCTTGCGGTGAAGAAGGCAGCGGGTCGGCCCGTGCGCTGGGAGCCGGCGACGGGTTGATCGCACCGCCGGATCCCGCCACGGCCGCGGCCCTCGCGCGTCTGTACGACCTCGACGTCGGGGACGACCCGGGCGATCTCGACTTGTATCGGGCGCTCGCCGACCGCGCGGACGGGCCCATCCTCGAGCTGGCGGTGGGCAGCGGCCGGGTCGCGGTCCCGCTGGCACGGCAGGGCTTCGATCTCACCGGGATCGATCGCGATCCCGCGATGCTCGAGCGGGCCCGCGCCCGCGCCACGGCCGAGGGCGTGCCGGCCGACAGACTCACCCTGCGGGAGGCAGACATGCGTGATGTCCGGCTGCCCGATGCCGGTCGCTACGCCCTCGCCTACCTCGCTCTCAACTCGCTGCTGTTGCTGCCCACGCGCGAGGACCAGCGAGCTGCGATCCGGACCCTGGCGGACCATCTCGCACCGAGCGGCCTCGCGGTGGTGGACGTGTGGCTGCCGGATGCCGACGACCTGGGCCGGTACGACGGGCGCGTGATCCTCGAGTGGATCCGGCCCGATCCTGCGAGCGGCGACCTCGTGACCAAGACCGGTTCCGCGGTCCACGACGCCGCGACCGGCACGATCGTCCTGACGGCGACCTTCGACGAATCGGGGCAGGGCGCGCCACCGGTCCGCTGGATCCGCCAGGACCGGCTGCGCCTGCTCTCGGCCGATGAGCTGCGCATCTTCGCCGAGGAGGCCGGCCTGCGCGTGGAGATGGTGGCCGGCGGCTACGACCTGGAGGAGTTCGGACCCGGCGCTGAGCGCGCCGTGCTCATCGCTGAGCGCCCCTGATCTGGCCAGTCGGTGGCCTGCGCCCACGCAGGCCGCGAGCATGGCCCCGTGGTATCGTCGAACCCCATGTCGAGTGGCTCGAGCAGCGACCAGACGCGCCTGCTGATCGTCGAGGACGTCCCACAGGTCGCGCAGTACATCCGCGGCCTCCTGAACGCCCAACAGGCGGTCAAGTTGCTCGACGTCCTGTCCGACGGCGCGCGAGCCGTCGAGCAGATCGGGCAGCTGCGGCCGGACGTCGTCATGGTCGACGCCCTGCTGCAGGGCCGGGTCAAGGGTCCCAAGCTCGTGGAGCAGATCCACGCCGCCGGCATCCGGGTGCCCGTGATCGTCCTGACGGTGCCGCAGAACCCCGTCGAGGTCGACCCGGCGAAGGGTGTGCACGCCGTGCTGTCGATGCCGTTCTCGGGATTCGAGCTCATGAACCGGATCGCCGGCGTGCGCAAGGCCTACGCGCAGTCGTCGCCCGCCGGCGTGACACGCACCATCTCGGTGTTCGCCCCGAAAGGTGGCGTCGGTAAGACCACGATCGCCTTCAACCTCGCGGTGGCGATGGCCCAGCTCGAGCAGCGCACGGTGCTCATCGACGGCAGCGTCCAGTTCGGCGATCTCCGCTCACTGCTGAAGGTCCCCGGCGACGCGCCGTCGATCCTCGACCTGCCGACCGACCGCATCTCCGAGTCGGACCTTACCGATGTCCTCTGGCGCGACCCGTCCGGCATCGACATCCTGCTCGCACCGCCGCGGATCGAGATGGCCGAGATGATCACCGCGCGCGACATCGAGAAGGTGCTGTCGCTGCTGCGACGCGTCTACGACGCGATCGTCATCGACATGTCGAGCTCGATCAACGACATCAACCTCGGATTCCTCGATGCCAGCGACACCATCGTCGAGATCGTCACCTACGACTCGACCACGATCCACAACACGATCGCCATGGCCGACACGTTCCGGTCCATCGGCTACCCGGCGTCGAAGGTGCGCTACCTCGTGAACCGCGCCGACAGCCCCGGTGGCATCC
>DATAFZ010000087.1:0-23633 GCA_036257225.1 Candidatus Limnocylindrales bacterium
CCCGAGGGCGTCGCCAGCGGAGCGCAACGACACGTATCTGCGACGACGAGTGGCCCGCGGCTGCGGGCCATCAGACCCGTCGACGGCGTGCCCGGCGACTCGTCCTGCCGATTCAGGGCCATCGCGCGTGTTCGGACGTGACCGACGGCCCTGTCGGACGTATGCGCGCACGTCCGACAGTGCAAGCGTGACCAACCGAGCGCTGGAGGATCCGACCGTGAGTGAATCGCGACGAGACACGATCCCGGAGCACGAGTTCGCGGCGCATGAGCATCGCGAATTGGTGCGAGGGATCGACAGGATCCATGAGGTCGGGATGTCGATCGGTACCAACGACGAATTGTCGGTCGATGCGCTCGAGATCATGCATTGGATCGATACCGTGCTCGACCCGCATGCCGAGTGGGAGGATCGTTGGCTCTATCCGCAGATCGACCGGCGCGCCGGAACCCCTTGGGCGACCAGGCTCATGTCGTTCGAACATCAACAGATCCGCGACGCCGCCCATGGCCTCGCGACCGCTCGCGCCCGATTCCATGGCGCCCCGTCCAACGCCGGCGCCCTCGAAGTGCGGGCCCGGATGTTCGCTCTGGAAGCCATCTTGCGAGCTCACATGGCGCGCGAGGAGCGCTTCCTCATCCCACTGCTGGATGCCCGATCGGCGCCGAGTCCCGGCGTTGCGAGCCCACGCTGACTAGAAGGTAGGTGGATGCCGTGCTGACCGTCCAGGACGTGATGACAACGTCCGTCATCTCCGTCGAGACCGACACACCGCTCAAGGAGGTGGCGAGCATGCTCGTCGAGCACGGCATCAGCGGCCTCCCAGTGGTCGATGCCGAGCGACGCGTCGTCGGCGTCGTCTCTGAGACCGATCTCGTGCTCAAGGAGACTGGCGCCGATGCGGTGCCGCATCGGGCGCTCGAGCGACTTCGTGGGGAGTCCAAGGCGACGCGGTCATATCGCACAAAGCTGGGTGCGACGACGGCCTCGGAGGCGATGACCGCACCCGCGATCACGATCAGGGCCAGCCGCTCGCTCGCGGAGGCTGCTCGGCTCATGACCCGACACGGCGTCAACCGCCTTGTCGTGGAAGACGACGGCCGGATCGTGGGCATCGTGACCCGCGCCGACCTTGTTCGCGCCTACGTGAGGTCCGATGACGAGTTGGCCGACACCATCCGTAAAGAGGTCCTATGGCGGTCCATGTGGCTCGATCCAGCTGGATTCACGGTGAGCGTCCGGCAGGGTATCGCCCACATCCGCGGCCACGTCGACCGTCGCTCGATGGCCGATCTCGTGAAGCACTCGGTGGCGATGGTGCCGGGCATCGTGGATGTCAGGGCGGACGTGACGTGGGCGTTCGACGACAGCCAGGTGCAGCCTGCGGCGATCGACCCGCATTTCCCGTTCAGTCCGCGGTAAGGGTCGACGGCGAGTCGCGCTCAGTCCGCAGCCGGGCGCAACCAGACCGGGTACTCGCGCACATGTTCGGGTGCCCCGTCGCGCTCGGATGGGTCCCACACGCGAAGCGTCCCCCATTGCGCGACCGAGACGCGATAGGGGAGTGTCACATCGAATCGCCCCCAGCAGCCGGTGCCGCACGTCGCCATCACCGGGCGCTCCACGAGCACGTCACCGGACGAGTCGAGGAGGGCGATCCTGAACTGCGCCTCGAACACGTTGGCGAGCCCCGTGACCCGACCCGGCGTGAGCAGCGAGGCGCCCCAGGCCGGTCGGTCGACGAAGATGGCGGGCAGGAAATCGTCCCGATAGTGCGCCCGATCGACGGGGCTCTCGAGGATGATCCCCTCGGAGGAGAAGACCGTCACGGGCTTACCATCGAGCTTGAAGCGGACTCGGTCCACCGTGGAGAACTGGGTGAGCGTATACACGACCTGGGCCAATCGGGCTCGGACCGAGAAGCTGCCCCCACCGGTCGCGAACGCACCTGACAGGTCGACGGTCGCAACACCCTCCTTGATCGTGATCCCGAGAAAAGCGGTCCCACGCGGGATCGTTGTCCTGATCCTGGGATCGGCGCCACGCTCCTTCGCCGTCGGGCCCGCGAGCAGGGCGCGCATGGCCGCCCGGGCGGTCCCCTTCGACCTGGGTACCGTCCGCAGGACGGGCACGAGAGCCGGATCCCCGGTGGCGGCGTCATCGAGGAGGTAGTAGGCCCGCACGACCATGGTCCCCGTCGGCGCCGGTGACGTCGTCGGCGAGGGTGACACGGGAGCCGCGGTCGCGGTCGGAGCGGCCTGGGTCGGCGATGCGGATGCGGTCGGGGAGGCCGTCGGCGTGGCGGTCGGCGTGGCCGAAGGGCCGGCGGACGGCGGGACGATCGGGCTTGGTGATCCGGCGGTGGGCGCCGGCACACTGCTGGCAGGAACTTGCCCGCACGCGATGACCAGGGTCCCCACCAATGCGATGGCGAGGCGGAACGTCGGTTGCTTCATGACTGCTACCTCGGCGGATCCTTCCCGGTGGGGATCCGCTATCCACTCTGTGATGGCAGGACCCGTGGGTGCATCGGCCGGAGGTCACGAATGCGGCCCTCGAACGGCCCGACAGGTCCAGAGGCGACAGCCGCGCTAGTGACTGGGCCCGGAAGCGATGTCAGGCGGCCAGGAGTCGGAGCCGCTCGATGAGGTCCGCTTCCGCGAGCGGCCCCGAGGGCTCCACGTCGACCAGCCGCTCGGGGCGCCGACGGATCGCGACATACTCGCGCTCCAGCGCCAGACGCTCGGAGCCCGGACCGAGGATCATCACCCGCTCCCGATCGCCGATCGCGCGAACGACCCCAGCCAGGTATGCAAGCTCGGGTTCGACGCCACGCTCGATGGTCCAGGTCGCCTCCTGTCCGTCGGCATCCTTGCAGACGACGGTCGCGATCCGACCGTTGATCCACACGACGGCGCTCGGTCGGGCACGAACCTGCGAGGCCGGCGTTCGCTCGTCTGTATCTACCCGCCGCTCCATGATCGTCATCGCGATCACCTCCGATCTTTCGACCGTAGCGACCGCGGCGACGCAGGGCTACGGCCACTCGGATCGCCCTGACCATGCCGACCGTTCCGAATCAGCACGGTGATGGCAAGATCCGCGTAGGTCGTGACCGCCCTGACCAGAACGTCGCGCGGTCCCCAGACAGCGAGTCGATCCGAGGTGCCGTCAGGCCGTCGGCACGTGGCCGCCCGCGACGACAGGGTTGCGCATCTCCGTCAGCGACACCCCGACACCGTAGGTCAGGAACTGCCCTTCGGGGGCGAGCTCGAGCATGCAGATCGGCGATCCGTCGGTCTCGGGCAGCAGGCGTCGCAGCTCCTTGGGCAGTGACGAGCGCGTGATCGAGCCGGCGGGGTGCACCGTCACGCCCGCGTGGAAGCTGATCGTGGCAGGCGGGATCGGGAACAGCAGCGACAGCAGACCCCCGCGCCGAACGGGCACGGTCACGGACACCTGATCGCCCGTCTGCAGGGCGCGTGCCTTCCAGCTGTCAGGAGCGATGGCCACGTACAGACGATGCCCGACCATGGCGTAGACGACACCGCTGGATCGAGGTTCGCCCTCCTCGTTGACATGGGCCACGACGGCGAAGGACTGCTTCGCCAGGTCGCGCCAGACCTCGTTCGCCAGCTCCGGTTGCATGGGTCGTGCAGGCATAGCGATCACCTCGGGTTCGAACGCGTTCGGTGACAGCCTCGACCCGGTCGACGGTTCGCGACTAGAGCCGTCGGTCAACCCAGGACGGGACATTCCGCCTCTATCTGAGCGCCGCCGCGATAGGCCCGGTCACCGCGACCAGCCGGTACTGCTCGTCGCCGTCCGGCGTTCGCAGCAAGTACGCGTGCTGGATCTCAGCGACACCGGAGGCCAAATTGCCGGTGACGGTGCAGTACTTCGTTGCGGACAGCTCGATCGCCCGGCGGACTGCCTCCGGGTCGACAGGTCCCTCCACGACGTGGACGACGCGGATCCGCTCGAAGACGTGGGGAGGCGGGTCCTCCCGCTGCTCCCCGGCCACGCGGACCTCGTAGCTCGTGAAGGGCTGGCGCTTCTTCCGCAGGATCGACACGACGTCCATCGCCGTGCACCCAGCCTGGGCGACCAGCAACAGCTCGGCCGGCCGAGGGCCGGTCCCGCCATCGACCGAATCCATGACGATGTCGTGGCCGCTGCCCGTCGACGCGAGCAGCCGCAGGCCCTCCCCGTCCAGCCGAGCGACGGCCGTCCCGCCACGCATCCTTAGACCCTGCCCTTGGGCACGGTGTGCCAGTAGGTCCTGTTGAACACGATCTTGCCGAGGTGCCACAGCTGGTTCGGCTTCGGCGGGCGTGGCGGATGCTCGTAGTCGAACTGGAGCAGCGTGCCCTTGCCGTCACCGATCTCGAAGAAGCACATGACCTTGCCGAGGTAGTCGCCTCGACGGTGATCGACCTCCCGGCCCTCGATCGCGGCCACGATCCGCTCGGTCACGACCGGCGCCTCGAAATGGGCCGTGGAGCCGGCCTTGGACAGCGGCAGATCAGTGGCGTCGCCGAGGGCGAAGACGTTCGGCCGGCCGCCGACCTGAAGCGTCGCCCGGTCGGTCGGGAGCCAGCCGCCCGGTGCCGGCGCCAGGCCCGAGTCGATCAGGAACTGGGCGCCTTTGTGCGGCGGGACGAGGATCAGCAGGTCGTACGGAAGCTCCTCGCCCTCGAGACTCTGGACGACCTTCCTGGCCGGGTCGATGGCCTCGACGTTGAAGAACGTGTGCAGCTCGATGCCCCGGTTCTCGAGGATCGGGGTGGCCATCTCGGACACCGTCTCGATCGTGAATGCGCGGCTGATCGGCGAGCAGAAATGGAGCTCGCTGCGATCCCGCAGGCCGCGCTCGCGAAGCTCAGCTTCGATGAGGAACGCGACCTCCAGTGGTGCGGGCGGGCACTTGTAGGGCATGCCTGCGATGCCGATGACGATGCGACCGCCCTCGAACGCATCCAGACCACTCCGCAGCCTTCTCGCCGCCTCAGCGCTGTAGAAGTGATAGGCCTCGGTCGTGAAGTGATCGATCGCCTCCGGCACGATCCGCGAGCCGGTAGCGAGCACGAGGTAGTCGTACGCAAGGCGCTCGCCGGCAGTCAGGTGGACGATACGGGCGGTCTCATCGACCTTGTCGACCTCACCGACGACGAGCGTGATGCGTGGGTCGAGCAGCCCTCGCTCCGGGCGCTGCAGGTTCGCCGCCCGCTCGCCGCCCAGGGCGATGTACATGAAGCCCGGCTGGTAGACGTGCTCCCCGGTCTGGTCGACCACGGTGATCGTGATCTCGCCGGACTTCAACCGCGGCCGGAGACGTTTGGCGAGCAGGTTGGCCGTCAGCGTCCCGCCGACGCCACCACCGAGGATCAGGATCCGTTCCATCGCCCGCACCTCAGTGGGTCTTCTCGACGACGATCTCGTCGTAGCCGTCGCGGGTCGAGACGCCGACCAGGCGGTGCCCGGCCTTGTCCACCCACTTTGGGATGTCGATACGGCTGCCGGAGTCCGTCGACCAGACGGCCAGGACCGTGCCCGGCGTGGACTCGCGGATGCCGCGGATCAGCTCCATCAGCGGACCCGGGCAGAAACTGCCGCGGGCGTCGATCGTGCGGGCGACCGGTGGTGTCGCAAGCTCGGTCATGTCGATGCCTTCCTTCTCAGATGAACAGCGAGGCGTCGGCCTCGGTCATGATCTCGATGGCCGTGGCGGCACCCGCGGGCTCACCCATCTCGTCGATGAGGTCCTCGCGCTTGAGGCCGAACATGTCCATCGTCATCTGGCACGGGATGAATTCCACGCCCATCGCCGTCGCGGCTTCGAGCAGCTCGCGCGGGCTGGCGACGCCGTAGCGCTTCCGGAGGGTCCCCATCATCCAGGGACCCATCCCCAGGAAGTTCATCTTGCTGAGCTTGAGATGGTCGATTCCGGGTCGCTGCATCAGCGTCAGCATCCGCTGCATCCAGTTCTCGCCAACGATCCGCTTCTGGTCCTTGACGAAGGGCAGGAGACCCCAGAAGGTCACGAAGACGCGGCAGCGGACGCCGCTGGCGGCGGCCGTCGAAGACAGGATCAGGACCGGCCAGACCCGGTCGAGCTCGCCCGACCAGTTCACGATGACCAGTTCCTTGGTCCTGATCTCGCCGTCGAGATCGACCTGGGGTGCAGCCTCTGGCCAGCCGTCGATGTCCGAGATCGCCGTGGCGATCGGATCGGGCATCGTGCCGGCAGGCCGGTCGAGGGTCGGTGTCGTCATCGGATGCGCCTCACTTCCGTCGGAGGACGAAGCGGTAGACACCGCCGTCCACGGATCGTTCGACAAGCTCGTTGCCGGTGGTTCGAGACCATGCCTCGAAGTCCTTGACCGACCCGGGATCGGTCGCGAGGACCTCGAGCAGGCTGCCGGATGGGATCGCTTTCATCGCTTGCGCGGTCTTGACGATCGGCATCGGACAGTTCAGCCCCCGCGCGTCGACTTGTTGGGTGATCTGCAGCGTCATGGCTGGCCTCCTTCGGCCTAGATGAAGACGACCTGGCCGTCGCCGGCGTTGAGATGGAAGGCGGTGATGCCCTCGATGCCGTCGACGAGGGGATCGAGGTCGGCCTCCTGGATGTGGAGGAGATCCATCGACAGCGAGCAGGCCTGGATATCGACGCCACCGAGCTCCTTCGCCTGGCGGAACGTCTCCGACCAGCTCGCCTGACCTGCAGCCCGCAGGCCGTCGACCAGGGCCCGACCTTGCGAGCCTGCCTCGGGCGCGAGGCCGTGATCCCGCTCGATCCTGTCAGCCCGGAAGGCGTCCAACGCCCAGTACTGCAGGAAGACGTTGACGGGCCTGCCGAGCGCGGCCGCACCTGCGGCCAGCACCGCGGCCGCCTGCAGCTTGTCGTCCGTCCCTGAGAAGAGGACCAGGTTCAGGGGCGCATCCATCGGGTCACCTCGCAGCTTCCGCCATCTGCCCGAGTCGGCTGAGCCGCCGCTCGAGGACAGCGCGCATCAGGCCGCACGCGACCATCACGTCGGGATCGGCCAGGTGGTAGCGGACCTCTCGCCCGTCTCGTCGCGCCTCGACCACACCGGCGGACCGGAGGATCGCGAGGTGCTGGGACACGTTCGGCTGGGTCGCGCCGATCAGACCCGCCAGGCGGCCGACTTCCATCGGCCCGCCGGCGAGCGTGTGGAGGATCTGGATCCTTCGCGGGTGCGCGAGGGTCCGCAGGACTTCGGCCTGCAGGATCGTGATCTCGTCCATGGCTCGACTATCGACATATGCGCAGGCGGCGATGAGTGCTATGCGGCATCAGGCACGGGGGCCGTTGGTCATCAAGTGCGTGCCGCGCGCGGCGCAGCACACGATGGGTGATGCGGCCCGCGTCCTTCGGGACGCGTGGCCCTACCGGGGTGGAGCGCGCATCGCGAGCATGGTCCTGTAGCGCCCGGCACGGGCAGGAAAGGAGACGGCCATGAAGATCCTCGTTGCGTATGCGAGTCGACACGGGGCCACCCAGGGCATCGCGGAGCGGATCGCCCAGACGCTGAAGGACGAGAGTTTCGACGTCACCGTTCGCCCGATCGAGCAGGTCGGCCCGGTGGATGGATACGACGCCTTCGTGATCGGCAGCGCCGCGTACTACGGTCGCTGGCTGAAGGAGGCGACGCGATTCGTGCGACGCGAGCACGAGACACTTGCCGGCCGGCCGGTCTGGCTCTTCAGCAGCGGTCCGGTCGGGTCGGAGACGCTCAACAAGGATGGGACCGACCCACTCAAGGCAGCCGAGCCGAAGGAATTCGCCGAGTTCGAGCGAGACCTGCCGACCCGCGATCGGGAGGTCTTCTACGGCGCCTGGGACCCGGATCTCTCTCCGAACAGCATCCTCGAGCGCCTGACCCGGCTGTTGCCGGCCGTGCGCGACGCGCTGCCTGCTGGCGACTTCCGCGACTGGCCCGCGATCGAGGCATGGGCCCACGGTATCGCGCGTGAACTGGAGGCCGAACGCGCCCTCGAGCTCGCGCACGCGTGACCTTCCTCATGACCCGCGAGCAGCGAGTCGGCATTCGCACCGCGCCGAGCACTTGGTGAGATCCAGCCGCTTCGGGTCGACCGAGAGTCGAACGGACCCGAATGTCATGACATCGGGCCCGTTCCTCTTGGTGGGACAATCGCCAGGCTAGGATCCTGGGATCGGGCCTGGGCGGCCATGTGGCACCCAGCCGATCCCAGATCGGATGTGGAGGGAAGTCTCGTGTCGACCTTGCGGGGGCTCGCGATCCCGATCGGAGCGGTTGCTGCAGTCCTGTTGATCCTCCTGTTCAACCCATGGTTCATCTTCGAGGGCGACATCCGAACGGTGCTGACCGTCGCCTTCTGGATCAGCTTCATCGTGCTGCTTGTGGCCCTCTTCGAGGATCGCAAGGCAGCGGACGCCGAGGAAGTCGAGATCGAGGGGCCGGCGTTCGTGCGCTTCCTCTTCCACAACTCGCGGGCGGGCCTGTTCTGGCTGCCGATCCGCCTCTTCGTCGGTTTCTCCTGGCTGGACGCCGGCTGGCACAAGTTCACGGACCCGGGCTGGATGCAGGGCGGTTCGGCCTTGCGCAGCTACTGGGAGCGGGCGGTCTCGATCCCCGAGCAGGGCAGGCCGCCCATCACCTATGAGTGGTACCGCGACTTCATCCAGATGCTGCTCAACGGAGGGCACGAGAGCTGGTTCGCGTATGTGGTCACGTTCGGGGAGCTGGCGGTCGGCCTTGGCCTGATCCTCGGAGCGCTGACCGGCATCGCGGCGTTCTTCGGCGCGCTGATGAACATGTCGTTCCTGCTCGCCGGCTCTGCGTCGACGAACCCGATCATGTTCACGCTCGCTGTCGGGCTCATGCTGGCCTGGCGGGTGGCGGGGTACTACGGCGTCGACCGCTATCTCCTGCCTGCACTCGGTGCCCCATGGCGACCCGGAGCGCTGTTCCGTCGAGGGTCCGCAGCTGACACCTCGACGAGTTGACACGTCATCGTGCATGAGACGACCAGACGGCCCGCCATCAGGCGGGCCGTCTCCACATGTCCGTCGACGAGGTCGACGATCAGGCGACGCCCTGCTCCCCGCGGTCTGCCTTGGGAACGGCACGGACGATCAATACGGGGCACGGCGCGTGCCGGGCGACATGCTCGGACACGCTTCCCATGAGGAGTCGACCTAGCGCTCCGCGCGAATGCGCGCCGACGAGGATGACGTCCGCGTCCTCCGACTTGGCGGCCTCTACGATCGATTCGCCCGGCTCGCCGGTCCAAACCAGGAACGTCACCGGTACGCCGATCGCCCGGCCTCGCTGGACCAGACGCTGCGCGTTGGCTTCCCGACGCTCCCTGACCTGATCGACACGAAGCCGGAAGCCGCCGCCGGGCAAGCGGAGCTCTCTCGGATCGATCACGCTCACGATGAGCAGCGTCGCGTCATTCTGCCGCGCGAGGTCGAATGCCCAGTCCGTCGCGAGCTCGCTGGTAGGTGAGAGATCGGTCGCCAGCAGCACGCGATGGATCGCGAAGCCTCCCGCTCGCCGCCGGGATATGTCTGCATCAGAGAAGAACGACATGGCGGCCAGTCTCGACGCAGCCAGCCATCCGCCGGTAGTGACCTTCGGCCCCTTGTACCGGGCCGCCTGTCGCCTCGAATGCGTGCGCTTGATAGGCTGCGCCGGTGACCCGACCAGCCGAGCCGCAGTCGATCACCATCCTCGACGGGACCGGCCGTGCCGCGGTCGAGGCGCTGAGTGACGCCGTGGGGGCGGTGGCCGGCGTCCTGGAAGTCGAAGGCGTGCTCCAGCTCATCGTCGATCGAGTTCGCGCGCTGGTCGGCGCGCGCTACGCCGCACTCGGCATCCTCGCCGACGATCGACGTCACATCGAGCGATTCGTCACGAGCGGCATCACCGACGAACAGCGACGCCGCCTTGGCGCCCCGCCGCAGGGTCATGGGTTGCTCGGATTGATCATCGCGGAAGGTCGTTCGCTGCGGATCCCGGACATCGCCGCACATCCGGCGAGCTATGGCTTCCCCGCGCACCATCCGCCGATGACATCACTCCTCGGTGTGCCCGTACGGCTGAAGAACCGGACGATCGGGAACCTGTACCTGACCGACAAGGTCGCGGCGGAGGAGTTCAGCGACGACGACCAGCGCCTCGTCGAGTTGTTCGCCCTCCATGCGGCGATCGCGATGGAGAACGCGAAGTTGCACGAAGCGGTCCAGCACCTGGCCGTCATCGACGAGCGCGAGCGGATCGGCAAGGACCTCCACGATGGGATCGTCCAGACGCTCTATGCCATCTCATTGTCGCTCGAGGACGTCCCGGAGCTGATGGACGCCGACCCGGACGAGGCGACGGCACGAGTCGATCGGGGCATCGATACGCTCAACGGGGCGATCGCCGATCTTCGCCATTTCGTGGTAGGGCTCCGCCCAGAACTCGTCGATATGACCGATTTCGGCGGTCTGCTGGCCGCCCTGGCCGAGCAGGTCCGTCAGAACCAGGTCGTCGGCGTCCAGTTGGATCTGCCGAATGAGCGGATCGAGATGTCGGCACACGCGCGTGGCGAGTTGCTGCAGATCGCGCGCGAGGCGCTATCCAATGTCGCCCGTCACGCTCATGCGACGACCGCCCGGGTCTCGGTCCGTCGGGACGCCGGCACGCTACGCATGGAGGTCACGGACGACGGGACCGGGTTCGATACCACAGCGACCGCGCCCGGCGGTCACCTCGGGCTCGCGAACATGCGCGACCGGGCCAGCCGGCTTGGCGGTTCGCTTGCGGTCGAGAGCGACCGTCGTGGGACGACTATCATCGTGCTCGTGCCCATGGGCGGATCCAGCACGGATCGGTTCACCGAAGAGGGAGAGGAACGCGGTGCCTGAGACCAAGGGAGTCGACACCGAGCCGGTCAGGCAACTCCGCCTGCTCGTCGTCGACGACCACGAGGTCGTGCGCCAGGGACTGGTCGCCCTTCTGGACCGTCGCCCTGGATTCCAGGTGGTCGCTGAAGCGGGCACGGTCGCCGAATCGATCGAGGCCGCTCGGCGTTTCCGGCCGGATATCATCGTGATGGACGTCCGGCTTCCCGACGGCTCGGGCATCGAGGCCTGCCGCGAGATCCGAGCCGAGTTCCCCGAGACGCGTGTCGTCATGCTCACCTCCTATCCCGACGATGACGCTGTGCTGTCGGCGATCGTCGCCGGAGCGTCCGGCTATCTCCTGAAGCAGGTCCGCGCGAGAGATCTGGTCGCGGCCCTCGAGTCGGTCGGGCGTGGCGAGTCGCTACTCGACCCCGCCGTCACCGAGAAGGTCCTCGAGCGCGTTCGGCGCATCGCGTCCGGGACCTACCAGGACGAGCTCTCGCAGCTGACGGCCCAGGAGCAGAAGATCCTGGCCCTCGTGGCGGAAGGCAAGACCAACAAGGAGATCGCCGCCGAGGTCTTCCTGTCCGACAAGACCGTCAAGAACTACGTCAGCTCCATCCTGTCGAAGCTCAACCTCGAACGCCGGGCGCAGGCAGCCGCGTTCGTCGCGAAGCACCGCTCCGAACACCCGACCTGACACGGTCGACCGAGGAGTCGACCTGGGCGATTCGGCCCTTCCGAAGGCCGGGTCGCACCCTGCGATAGGTCCGTATGCCGCGCAGGCCCGAGTCGCCTGGCACTGGGAGCGACGAACGTAACGAGCGACGATTCCTCTCGAGACGCCGACTGTGCGTCACGAAAGGAGGTAGTCAGGTGGAGCTCACCATCACCTTGGGGCTTGGCGGGTGGATCCTGCTGATCGTCGGAGCATTGGTCTTCGGCGTCATCGCCCAGTTCATCGGTGAGGCCAACACCGGCTACGAGTGGCTCGTCGACGGGATCGCGGCCGCATTCGGCGCGATCGTCGCGAGCGAGTTCATCGTCGGCCTGCAGGCGTACGGCCCGGTGTGGGATGGGCTCGCGCTCGTTCCCGCGCTCGTGGGTGGCGTCGTCTTTGGCGGGATCGTCGAACTCGTCACTCGCTATGCCACGGGTGGCACGTACGCGCATCGACCGATGTCCGCGTGACCCCGTCACGCTGACCTGTCAGACGACCCGCCGGCTGCCGCCGGCGGGTCGTTTCACGTCCGCGTGGCCCGCGGAGGGCGGGCCGTTCGGCCCTGCCAGGTGGATCGCGGGTAGCGCACGATCGATTTCGAACCGGAGGTCTGAGATGCACGCCGTCGTCGTTTACGAATCGTTCTGGGGCAACACCGCGGCTGTCGCCCGCGCCATCGCCGACGGCATGGGGCCGGATGCGGCGGCCATGACCACTGATGACGCGACCCCAGAGGTCATCTCGGCGGCCGACCTGCTGGTCGTCGGTGGTCCCGTCGTCGGCTTCCGGCTGGCGACCGCTGCCGTCCGCGACGGCCTCGCTCGCGAGACCGGCGCCCCGGCACCTGCCGATACCACGCATCGCTCGATGCGGTCGTGGCTCGAGGTCCTACCACCCGGCAATGCCGCGGTGGCCGCCTTCGAGACTCGCTTCCGGTGGTCGCCCGGTGGTGCCATCGGCACGATCACCCAGGAGATGGAGCGCGCCGGCTACCGACCGATCGCCAAGCAGAAGTTCCTGGTGACCGGCAAGTACGGCCCGCTCAAGTCAGGAGAACTCGAGCGCGCTCGGCAATGGGGCGCCGAGCTCGCGTCGGCTGCCCAGGACGGGAAGCCTTCCTGAGCAGCCGGGACGGGCCAGGGTCGTGTATCCCGCCCTGGCCCGTCACTCCAGGACGTAGAGTCCGACGATGCGTATCACCACGCCCGACGACGCCGTCTCCGTCATCGAGAGCGGCCAACAGGTCTATGTCCAGTGCGCGGCGGCAGCACCGTCGGTCCTGCTCGATGCGCTGGTCGCGCATGCCACGTCCGAAGACCTTCGGGACATCAGCGTCGTCCACCTCCACATCGAAGGGCCTGGGCCCCATCTCGCGCCCGAGATGGCCCGCCACTTCCGCCATCGGGCGCTATTCATCGGGCCCAACGCTCGCGCCGCGATCGAGGACGGCCGGGCCGATTACGTCCCGGTCTTCCTGTCGGACGTCCCGCACCTCTTCGACTCCGGGGCGCTCCATCTCGATGCGGTCCTGGTCAACGCGACGCCGCCGGATGCCCATGGTTTCTGCTCGCTCGGGACCTCGGTCGAGGCGGTCCACGCCGCGATCCGCTCAGCCCGAACGGTCATCGTCCAATTCAACCGAGCGATGCCCAGGACGCTCGGGGAGAGCTTCATCCATGTCGACGAGATCGACCTGGCCGTGGAGGCCGACGTCCCGCCATACGAGCACCCGATCGGTGCGCTCGGCGACGTGGAACGCCGGATCGGTGCCTACGTTGCGGATCTGATCCCAGATGAGGCGACCCTCCAGCTCGGGATCGGCGCGATCCCGGCCGCGACCGCGCTGTTCCTCCAGGGCAAGCGCGACCTGGGGATCCACACGGAGATGTTCACGGACTCGGTCGTCGATCTCGTCGAGGCTGGCGCGATCACGGGTGATGCCAAGGAGCGCAACCGCGGCAAGATCGTGACGGCGTTCGTCCTCGGCACGCAGCGGCTCTATCGGTTCATCCACGACAACCCGATGGTCGAGATGCGTTCGGTCGACTTCACGAACGACTCGTCGGTCATCCGGAGCTTCCGACGGATGGTGGCGATCAACTCGGCGATCGAGGTCGACCTGACGGGCCAGGTCGTGGCCGATTCGATCGGGCATCGCCTGTACTCCGGTGTCGGCGGCCAGATGGACTTCATCCGTGGGGCGGCACTGGCCAGCGAGGGTCGGGCGATCATCGCGTTGCCGTCGACGGCGGCCGGTGGCACGGCCTCGCGCATCGTCGCGACCCTGCAGCCCGGGGCAGGTGTGGTCACGACGCGCGCCCACGTGCGGACGATCGTCACCGAGTTCGGCGTCGCAGAGCTCTTCGGTATGAGCCTCGACGAGCGAGCCGCCGCGCTGATCGCCATCGCCCACCCGGACTTCCGCGATCAGCTTCGTTCCGACTACCGCCGCCACTGATCCGACAGGCTGATGGTCAACGCGTCACGGGCCATGCGGCCCTAGGGGAGGCTTCCGCGTCCGGGTAGGTTCACTCCCAAAGGGGCCACCGGAGGATTTCGGATGGTGTTGAACCTGTTCCTCGCCGCGTTCCTGTTCCTTCACGGCGCGCTCCACGTCAGCTACCTGGCGCCGCGACCCCCCGCCACGCCCGGCGGTCCGGACTGGCCATTCACCCTCGAGCGGTCGTGGTTGCTGACCGCCAGCAGCGTTGCGCCCGAGCTGACGCGCATGCTCGGCATCGCGCTCGTCGTCGTGACCTTGGCCGCGTTCACGGTCGCGGCAGCCGCCATGCTGGGCATCATCCCTGGGGGCCTGTGGCCGGTCGGGATCGCGCTGGGCGCGGGGTCGTCCCTCGCCCTGCTGGTGCTGTTCTTCCATCCCTGGCTGGTGATCGGCGTCGTGATCGATCTGGCCCTGCTCGTGGTCGTCCTGCTCGCGCGCTGGGCGCCGGACACCCCCGGCACCTGATGGCCCGTCTGCCCGGGCAGACCGGGCCACTCGGCACGGGGCGCTTGGGCCGGAGGTCCCTTCCGAGCGCCGTCGGTCCGCGCCGATGATCGGGGTCATGGATACTCCCACCCGCCCGGGGGACGGCGCAGGTCCCCACGCTCATCCCGCCAGTCGCACGCCAGACGCCGCCGCGCTCCCGGTGAGTCGGCGGGCTCTCCTTCGTGCTGCCGGCGGCGGCCTGGTCGCCGCTGGCGTCGCGGCCTGTGTCCCGGCCGGGGCCGCAGGGTACAAGTACCCGCCGGGCTCGATGTTCGGGTCGGCGTCCAGCCCGGCGACCCCGAGTGGGTCCCCCTCGGCATCGGCGGCACCGTCGATGGACCACAGCCCCGCCCCATCGGTCGCCCCCAGCACCCCACCCATGGATCACGACGCCAACGCGCTGGCCGTCGTCAAGCGGTTCCTCGACGGCGAGGGTGCCTCGATGGAGCGACCCGGGAACGTGCCGCTCGAGGCGCGCGTGGTCGACGGCGTGAAGGTCTTCGAGCTCACGATCGATGAGGTGGATCACCTGATCGACGCGCAGAAGGAGCCGGTCGCGGGTCTCGGCTTCAACCGGACGTGGCCCGGCCCACGGCTGACGGTGATCGAGGGTGACCGCGTCCGGGCGACATTCACGAACAACATGTCCGAGACGACGGGCATCCACTTCCATGGCCAGCGACTGCCGAACGACATGGACGGCGTCCCGCACGTCACCCAGGATCCGATCAAGCCCGGCGACTCGTTCACGTACGAGTTCGTGGCTCGAACCCCCGGGTCCCACATGTATCACAGCCATCACAACGCCACGGACCAAGTCGGTCGCGGGCTGCTGGGGGCGTTCATCGTCGAGCCGCAGGATCCGGCCCAGCGGTACGACAGGCTCTACGATGCGACCCAGGACATCATCTGGATCAGCAACGACGCGCTGGGCGGGTTCACGATCAATGGCCGTGGCTTCCCGGCGACCTCACCCATCGTCGCCACGCTCGGCGAGACGATCGTCATCCGCTTCATGAACGAGGGCAACATGATGCATCCGTGGCACCTCCACGGGATGCCGATGCGGGTCGTGGCGCGGGACGGGTATCCGCTCGGATCGGCCGCGTTCACCTGCGACACGCTGGGCGTCAACCCCGGCGAGCGCTGGGACGTGGTGATCCGCTGCGAGGAGCCCGGGGCGTGGGCCTTCCACTGCCACATCCTGCAGCACGCCGAGGGTCCCGACGGGATGTTCGGCATGGTGACCGCGCTGGTCGTCCAGGAGGCCGCGGCGGCCACGTCCACGAGCGCAGGATCGCCGATCGCCCGGGCTGCCCGGACCGCGGGCTCGACAGCGTTCGCCTGCGCGATCCCCTCGGTCGGCTGACGAGGGAGCGTCCCCTCGTCGGGACGATCAACGACCGTGCGACTCGAGCTGACTCGCCGCGGCGACTATGCGGTCCGCGCCATGCTCGCCCTTGCCAGCGCGCCGCGGCGCGGGCCACAGAGCGCGACGCAGATCTCGTCCGCGATGCACATCCCGGTCGGCTTCCTGCCACGCGTGATGGGCCATCTCGTGCGAGCCGGATTGGTGACCTCGACGACCGGCCGGCGCGGAGGCTACGCGCTGGCTCGCCCGGCGACCCGGATCGACCTGCTGCACGTCATCGAGGCGGTCGAGGGCGACAGTCGGCGGCAGACCTGCGTCCTGCGTGGAGGACCGTGTCAGCGCGATGGACGATGCCAGGTCCACGACGCGTTCTTCGGGGCGCAGGCGGCGCTCCTCGAGCGGCTCGCCGCCGTGAGCCTGGCCGACCTCGTGGGGGAGAGCACGCTACCGAGATCGACCGAACTCGGGACTGACGTCCCGGTCGGCACGGGCCGAACGGCCCTAGGGCACCCTCGCCATCTCGAACAACCTTGACCGCATCGGTATGTCTTCTTTCGCGAGGACCACAGATGCGTCGACAGACCCTCACCTTCCTCGGCATCGTGCTGCTGGTGGGCGCGTGCGCGCCGGCAGCGGCCCAAGGCACATGGACGTTCCCGCCAGAGCCGAACGCCGCACCGAGCCCCTCGAGCTCAGCCGGGCCGGATCCCGTCCCCGCCGCGCAACCGCTCGAGATCGAAGCCTTCGATCTCGGCTTCCGCCCCGCGGCCCTCGAGGTCCCGGCTGCCGGTCGCTACGAGGTGAGGCTGGTCAACACCGGCGCCGCGCCACACGACATCACGTTCCCGACCGGCGAGGTCGCCACCGCCCAGCCCGGCGAGACGGCGTCCGTCGAGGTCGATGTCCCGGCGAGTGGTACGACATTCCTGTGCTCGATCCCGGGTCATGCGGATGCGGGCATGACTGGCGAGATCACGGTCGCGGGCGCCGCTGCGCCGAGCGACGAACCTGACAGCCACGGTGGGCCGCCTCCGGCGACGGAAGTCGAACCAGATCCGATCGCCCCCGCCCCGATCCGCTACGACCCGAAGGCGCCCGCGGCACTGGCCGGTACGGTCCACGACATCGACCTCGTCATGACGGAGCAGGAGATGACGGTCGCCGAGGGATTCGTCCAGAAGGTCTGGACATTCGGCGGGACCGTGCCGGGGCCGGTGATCCGGGTGAAGGTCGGTGACACGATCCGGGTCCACCTCAAGAACCCCGCCGAGAACCAGCTATCGCACTCGATCGACTTCCACGCCAGCCAGGTCGCTTGGAACGACGAGATGCGCTCGATCGCGCCGGGCGAGGAGCTCGTCTACGAATGGACGGCCGACTACGCCGGCGTGTGGATGTACCACTGCGGAACGGCGCCGACCCTGCACCATATCGCCAACGGCATGTACGGCATGGTCATCGTCGAGCCGGCCGGAGGCCTCCCGCCCGTCGACAACGAGTTCGCCCTCGTCCAGAGCGAGTGGTACCTCGGACCCCAGAAGGAGCCGACCGACCTGACCAAGGCGTCAGCTGGGGCGCCGGCCCCCGACTTCGTGGTCTTCAACGGCGTCGCCAACCAGTACGCCGACGGGCCGATCGAGGTCGGGACCGGGGAGACCAACCGGATCTTCGTCCTCAACGCCGGCCCGAGCGTCGACAGCTCATTCCACATCGTGGGCACGATCTTCGACACCGTGATCAAGGAAGGCGTCCACCTCACGAAGGGGAACGCTGGGAGCTGGGGGGCGCAGGCGATGGACCTCTCCCCCGCGCAGGGCGGCATCGTGGAGTTCACCACGGCGGAGGACGGTCAATACCCCGTGGTGACCCACGCCTTCAACTTCGTCGGGCGCGGGGCGCTTGGCATCGTGCAGGCAGGGGACGGCGACCCGACGAACTGAGGGTGACCATCGAGGGCCAGCCGGCGCATCGGCGTACCGTCTCTCAAGCGATCGCCGCGGTGCTCCGCGGGTCGGCTGCCTCGACTTCGCGGAGCTGCGGCAGCACCTTGCTGCCAAGGAGCTCGATCAGGGCCGGGTCGTTCGTCTCGGCGAAGTTGACGATGACGTGCTGGACGCCGGCCTCGGCCAGCCGACCGAAGCGGTCGACGATGGCGTCGGGCGACTCTTGTGCATGGCTCCAGGTGCCCCCGCTGCCGAGGCTGACGCCCTGCATGTTCGTCCGCTCGATCTCGCCGAAGTCACGGCCGACGGCGGCGCAGTGCTCGGCCAGGATCGCGTACTTCGGCACGAGCTGAGCCGGCCCGCCGAACAGGTTCGACGCGTCCGCGTACTGGGCTACCAGCCGGAGCGTCTTCTTCTCGCCGCCGCCGCCGATCAGGATCGGGACGCGTGGCCGCGAGATCGACTGAGGGACGTTGAGCAACCGCGTCGCATGGAACTGCCTGCCGACGAACTCCTCTTCCGAGCCGCGCTCGCCATGCCACATACCGTGGGCGATGCGGAGCGTGTCCTCGAGCATCTCGAACCGCTCGGCCGTGTTCGGCCAGGGAAACCCGAGGCCCTCCGATTCGGCCTGGTTCCACGCGGCGCCGATCCCGAGCCAGGCCCGGCCGCCCGAGAGGATATCGAGCGTCGTGGCGGCCTTCACCCACAGCCCCGGGTTGCGGTAGTGGACGCCGCCGACCATGAGTCCCAGCCGCGCACGCTGGCTGTGGGCGGCCATGAAGCCGAGCGTGGTCCAGCCCTCGAGCATCGGCTGGAGCTCCGAGTCGGGCCCGCCGATCTGCCAGAAGTGGTCCATCACCCAGATCGAGTCGAAGCCGACCTCATCCGCCGTCCGAACCGAGCGGGCGAGGGTCGGCCCGATCGCAGCTGGGCCGCCAGGCCAGGTGAACGAGTAGATCTGCAGGCCGAACTTCACGATGTCGTTCCTTTCGTGCCGCGCCAGGCGGCGGTGGCCCGGTCCAGGGCCTCGATCTCGGAAGGTGTCAGGGAGAAAGCGAGCGCGCCGGCGTTGTCGGCCGCTTGGCGGCCACTCTTGGCGCCGGGGATCGGCAGGACGAGCTCCTTCTCGATGAGCCAGCGGAGCGCGACCTGTGCCAGGCTCCGACCGTGGGCATCGCCGATCTCTCGAAGCAGCCCCACGACCGGCGTGACGGCCTCGCGCTGCTGGCCGCGGAAGCGGGGCATGAAGCGCCGGAAGCCGGTCGGCCGCGCGCCGGCTACGAATTTGCCGGTCAACGCGCCGTTGGCAAGGGGCTGGTTGGCGATCAGTGTGATGCCCAGCTCGCGGCAGGCATCGAGGACGCCGTCGGTCTCGGGCTGGCGGTGGAGGAGCGAGTACTCGATCTGATTCGAGGCCAGCGGCACGCCGCGATCGGCCAGGACGCGGTGGGCGAGTCGCATCTGCTCGGCCGAGTAGTTGCTCACCCCGACGGCGCGGACCCGGCCCTGCTCCACGGCATCGGCCATGAGCTGCATCAGCGCCGGGATCGAGACCCAGCGCGATGGATAGTGGTGCATGTACAGGTCGACAGTGGTCCGCTGGAGGAGCTCCAGGCTCCGCCGGAGCGCGCGGGGCATCGTGTCGGCCCGGGACAGCATGGTCGGTGGGAACTTCGTGGCGATGAGGACGTCCCGCCCGTGGGCGAGCTCGCCGACGCGGCGCTCTGAGGCGCCCGCTCCGTACATCGCCGCCGTGTCGAACAGGGTCGCGCCGGCGGCAACGCTCGCGTCGAAGGCGCGCTGCTCTTCGTCACGGCTCGCAGGGCCGCCGCCGTAGGCCAGCTTGGCCGGGGTCCAGCGGGCCCGTCCCGACGGATCACCCCAGGTCATCGCGCCGACACCCATGGGGGGAACGAGGAGGTCGCTGCGACCGAGTGTCGAGGGTCCGTTCATCACAGCCGGCAGGATACACTGGACTAGTCAATGATAGCAAGTACAAACTATTGTGATCACCGACGACTGAATCCACCCTGAATCCGGGTAGACTGCGCTCATGAGCGACGCACCGACTGCACGCGAGACGGCCGCACTCGTCGACCAGATGTGGTTGGTCATGCGCCGCATCTGGGAGCACGCCGAGGAGCGTCTCGCGCCGTACTCGTTGAGCCTCAAGCACAACTGGGCCCTTCACGCTCTCGACGAACCGATGTCGATGAGCGCCCTCGCGGAGCGGCTTGGGATCGACGCCTCCTATGTCACCACGATCGCCGACCAGCTCGAGGAGCGGGGACTGATCGCGCGCCAGCCTCACCCAACCGACCGGCGCATCAAGAGCCTTGCTCTCACGGCGGAGGGCCGGCTCCTCCGCGAGAAGCTAGCGGACGAGCTGTGGGTCGATGTCCCGGTCCTCGATGCGCTCACGGCGAGCGAACGAACCCGGCTTCGCGAACTGCTCGAGAGGTCGGTCGACGCCGCGCGATGATCGTGGTCGCGATGGTCGATCCGGGGCAGCGATCCGCTACGGCATCAGTGGGCGGCCGCCGTCGGGTCGTCGCCCTCACCCATCCGCGTAGAGCGCGACGAAATCGCTCGCGGACAGGACGCCGACAGGTCGGCCGTCGTCATCGATGGTGACCACGCGGTGGATGCGATCGGCGCGCATGCGGCGGGCGGCCTCGACGAGCGGGGTCGTCTCGGTGACCGTGATCGCCGGCGATGTCATGAGCTCCCCGACGCGCAGCCCACTGGGCTTGCGCCGGAGCAGGATCGCCGTCGGGATGTCGCCGTCCTCGATCACATCGGTCTGGCTGATGACGCCGACGAGGCAACCATCCGAGCCGACCACGGGCAAGCCGCTGATGCCATGTTCGCGCATCAGCCGCTCGGCGACCTCGATAGGTGCATCCACATCGACCACGACCGGATCGACCGTCATCAGGTCGGCCACGATCAGCGCGCTAGCGGCGGCTCGGTGATCCCCGATCATTGCGGCGCCAACGGCTCGCCCGTGAGGGCGGCCTGGATCGCTTCGTGGATCCGGGCGCCCGTCGGCTGGCCCGTGAGGATCGTGACCGAGTGGCGGCCGGAGGGCTCCTCCCAGCTAAGGGGCAGCCCGGGGGAAGTCAGCACGATCGGCCGGTCGGGGTGGATGTCCCGGATGTTCTCGATGAGCGTCCGGGCGCCATCGGCGTCGCCGCTCGCCCAGGCGTCGTAGACCAGCACGTCCGCCTCTTCGGCGAGGTTGCATGCCCGTCCGGCGAGCACGGGGCACCGGTTGCGGGTGGGTCCGCCGCACTCGACGACGTCATAGCCGAGGCGTCGAAGCGAGTCGGTCTCCTGGCCCGCGAGGTCGAGATCGTGGTGCACGACGAGTACCCGTGTCATGTCACACCTCGCGCGCTGCGCTGGCCCGGTCGTGGAGACCGGTCGTTTCGCCGAATGGTGCGCCCAGGCGACCTCGGGCACGAGGGGCGAAGGTCATGCCATGGCGGGGCCGTTCGGCCCTCGACCGCCGCCCGAGGCCCGGGCATGGTTGAGCGGACGGCGAGATCGGGTCGCGATCGACCGAGGACGCCGGGATGAGGAGCCTGACATGTCGCCAGGATCGACGAGCGCGACCGTATCGAGCTTCATGAGCGGGGCGCCCGTCGTGGTCCACGACGACGAGGCGATCCCGGCCGTGGCCGACTTGCTGGCCGGTTTCGAGATCACCGGACTGCCCGTCGTCGACTACCGTGATCGGCTGGTCGGCGTCATCAGTCAGACCGACCTCGTCCGGTTCCGCGGGTCCACCGTCCCGTGGTCGGGGTGGCACGGGATCCTGGTCCGGGACCTCATGTCGACGCCTGCCAGGACGGTCACGCCCGAGGCGCCGGTCGACGAGGCGGCCCGGTTGATGACTCGTGCGCGAGTCCACCGGCTGGTCGTCGTGGACAGCCGCGAGACGCCGATCGGCGTGATCTCGGAGAGCGACATCATCCGCGAGATCGCCGACTGCTGCGACGATGGCTAGCTGAGGCCCGGCCCGTCAGATCGTCGTGTTGGCGATCGCCAGCTGGCGGTCCGTCCATGTCACGAGGTTGGTCAGCTGCCGCGCGTCGAGCCGATCGCAGGCCCATGACCAGTGGATCGACACCACGTCGCCGGGCTCGAGCACGTCGATGAAACCGGTCGCATCGCGCCACGCCTGGACTCGTTCGACGGCCGGACGGGTATGACGGAGGCGACCCTCCGAGAACTCGAGCCTGGTCGCTGACACGACGAGTTGATCGCCGATCCGCTCGAGGACGCGGCCCCACCGGATCCGGCACGAATCCATGACGTCCAGCACGCCGTCGACGCGCCCCCCGCGGATCAGGCCGACGCGTGGGAACACGTCCAGTACGTGGAAGGCGTGTACCGGTCGCGCGCCGCTGTCCGGCTTGCTGGCGAGCCAGCGCCAGTCGGCTGGCGACAGGCGCCGCCGGAACCGCTCGTCCAGGGACGTGCCCATGGCCCCCATGGGGACCGCGGTCAGGAGTCCGTTCCCGAGCCAGTAGGCCTCCACTACCCGCCGGTCGAGGGGATCGGCGATGTCGTTGGACCCGGCGATGAGGGCGAGATACGGGTACGCGCCCTCGAACTTGCGGGCGAGCCCGCGCAGCACGCGATCCTGACCCGCCGCGCCTGCCTCCAGGAGCTCGTCGGCATCGTCCGGTCCGCAGTAGCCGAACCTGTTGGGCCCGTAGGCGTAGCGGGCGAACAGCGTCGGGCCCGACACGGATCGGGGCGCCTCCCCGGGCCTGGAGGGTGCGGTCGGGGAGGAGATGATCATGGCGCGCTGGCTACGCGACTGCCGGTTCCGGCGTGCGCCGCGACCCGGCGACGGCCAGCCCGGCGATGGCGATCGCAACCAGTGCGTAGCCGACGCCGGTCGCGGGCTCTGGGAGCATGCCGCGCGAGACTGCCGTGAGGATGCCGGTGATCACCGCGCCCAGCACCAGGATCGATGTGACTTCAGTCGCTGGGGCGCGGCGCAGCGCCGCGAGCCAGGTCGCGACATAACCCGAGAGCAGCAGGCCGGTGGCGGCTACCCAGGCCCAACCCGCGAGATCGAGCTGGACGATGCCGACGATCCGGCCGCTCGCGACCAGGAAGCCGACGAGGACGACCAGCCCGATGCCGAGTCGGGCGACGCCCACGATCGGGGATCGGACGCGGCCAAGCACCCGCTTCGCGAGGACGACCTCCACCGCCCAGAGGAGCGTCGCAGCCGCGATCAGGGTCTCGCCGGCGCCCCAGGTGATCCCGAGCGGGGGCAGGATGATGGCCTGGCCGAGGAGGAGCGCGCCGAGGGCCGCGATCGGCACCCAGCCAAGCCGCTCCGCGAGGAACGGGCCGGCCATCAGGGCGACCCAGACGAACATGGTCTTGTGGATGAATGCCGCCGATGGCGCGCTGGCCATGGCCAGGCCCGAGAAGAAGAGCAGGAAGGCGAGGCCGCCGCCGAGCACGCCGATCAGGCCGAGCGTCGCCATGTCGCGCCGGCCGATCGCCCGGACCTCAGCGGGTTTGACCGCGACCCACGCCAGCCCGAGCAGCACCACCACGGCGCCGGTGTTCTTGAGAGTCGTGAAGACCGCCGCGTCCGGGACGTGCTTCACGGCCGTCGCATTGAGGAAGACGGACACGCCGCTGATCGTGGCCGTCGCGGCCGCCAGCAG
>DATAFZ010000097.1:0-1539 GCA_036257225.1 Candidatus Limnocylindrales bacterium
TGCTCGCGGTGGCCGGCGCGGCGCAGGGCACGGCGATCTCGGTCGCGATGGACATGAGCGAGGGGATCATCGCCCGCTTCCGGACGATGGCGATCGCGCGCGTGTCGGTCCTGACCGGCCACGTCGTCGGCAGCCTGATCCAGACGCTGATCGCGATCGCGGTCGTCCTCGGTATCGCGCTGGCGCTCGGGTTCGGGCCCACGGCCGGCCCGCTCGAATGGGTGGCGGCGATCGGCCTGTTGACGATGGCCACCTACGCGATGATCTGGCTGGCCGTCGCCCTCGGGCTGGTCTCCAAGAACGTCGAGACCGCGAGCAACCTGCCGATGCCCCTGATCATCCTGCCGTTCCTCGGCAGCGGGTTCGTCCCGACCGACTCGATGCCGCCCGCGATGCAGTGGTTCGCCGAGAACCAGCCCTTCACGCCGATCATGGAGACGCTGCGCGGGCTGCTGATGGGCACCGAGATCGGCGACAGCGCGCTGCTCGCGGTGGCATGGTGCGTCGTGCTGGCTCTCGCAGGCTATCTATGGGCGCGCGCGGCGTTCAACCGCGAGCCGACGGGCTAGAGCCAGCATCGGCCGACCGCAAACTCAAGCTGGGCGTCAGTCGTCGTCGTCCGTGCCCTTGTTGCAGTGCCTGGGCGCCCTGCCCACCGGCTCGAAGCACAGCGCGTCACCCTGGTTCGAGTTGCCCTCGAGGAACCTGATGTTCTTGACCTCGCGCTCGAACTTGCCGTTGTACTTGAGGACGTACAGGCCGTTGCGCAGGTCGATGACGTAGATCAGCCCGTCCTTGATGATCGGGTAGCTCCACATCACGACCTTCTCATTGCGGCCCGTGTCCGGGTCCGACGAGAGCCGCGGATCCTCGAGCATCACCTCGCCCAGCGGCGCGGGGAAGAACTCGGCCAGCTGGTACGGGTTGCTCGGGTCGTCGACCGAGATCGCCTGGAAGCCACCGGAGTGCCAGGTCGTGAACACGATGTTCGGCGTGTGAGTCGGGTTGTGCGCGGAGTACGACGTCCGCGGCGGGTTCCACATGGCGCACGTGGACGGGTCGTTCTCCGGCAGCCGGAACTCCGCCTCGACCGTCGGGACCTGCGGGTCGGAGATGTCGACCATCCGCGCCCATCCCCACGGGCAGCCGTGGCCGGCCCCGGTGGCCGTTCCGTACACCTCGTCGGACACGTAGGCCCAGTCGGTGTTCCAGAGCTTGAGCGCGCTGTGCGCTCCCGGGCCGGCCCACACCGGCCGGGCTTCGTTGGGCGTGATCGGGCGCGGCTCCGGCATCGGCCGGCCGGCCGCGAAGTCGGACGTGTCGACGATCGCGAAACCGCCGGTCAGCAGCGCGAAGTAGGCACGCGTGCCGTCGTTGCTGACGGTGAGCGAGTGGAGGCCGCCGGTCGGCTTCTGCACCGGATCCGGGACCGGCGGGAACCGGGTGTAGCCATGCAGGCCGCTGAACAAGGTGACTGGCGCCTCGCCTCTGCGCACCGGCGAGATGTCCCACACCGAGAACGGGCAGGTGGGAGATCCG
>DATAFZ010000115.1:0-3053 GCA_036257225.1 Candidatus Limnocylindrales bacterium
GGGCGCGAGCCCGCCTGCTCGCCCCGATCACGCGACTGCCAGTCGCGGATCCCGGCCGAGCGCGCAGCTGGGCCAGGCTTCGGCTCGAAAACGTGACTCACAGTCGTGCCTGTGGACTGTCAGTCCACGCCAAGGAGTCGAGCGCCACCCGCGATCGATCCAGGGCGCCAACCGTGGCCCGACGGTCCACGCTGCGGCCTCGAGCAGCGACGCAGGAGCCCTTCGGGCGATCGCCGTGGACTCACATTCCACGCCGCGAGGCTCCTCGGGGCTCGCCGGCCGCCGACGCCGACCGCGAATCCCGTGCTGCTTGGCCATGAGCGAGCGGTCCGAGACGACCGTGCGAGAGCCTGGGCCAAGACCCCGGTCCAGGCAGGTTTGGCTGGCCGGCCACGCTGGGTTCATCGCGAACGGCTCGGTAGAAGCGAGCACGCCACTCGCGAGCCGCGGGACACTACCCCTCAAGGAAGCTCAGTCGTACCGTGCGCTCGGCGTTGTCGGCGTTCGGATCGACCAGGCAGATCGATTGCCACGTGCCGAGCGCCGCCCGCCCGTCAACGACGGGCACCGTCAACGATGGTCCAGCGAGCAACGGCAGCACGTGGTCGGCGCCGTGCCCGGGCGATCCGTGCCCGTGGCGGTACAGCCGATCCTCGCGCGGCAGCAACCGGTCGAGGGCGTCCATGAGGTCGTCGTCTGAGCCGGCCCCCACCTCGACCACCACCAGCCCCGCCGTGGCGTGCGGCACGAACAACGACAGCAGCCCGTCCTCGGCCCCGATGTCCGCGAGGAACGCGGCACACGCCGAGGTCAGGTCCGCAACCCCTCGTGCCGAGCCCGTTCTGACGGTGAGAACCCGCGTGTCCATCGCTAGGAAGCTGTCGGCGTGCCGTCGCGCAGCCCTCCGCAGGCGGACGCGACGCTCCTGCAAGCCATCCGCCTACGGGAAGATGCTCCGCAGGGCGTCGCGGATGCGGCCGAGGCCGCCCATCGCCGGCGCCGACTCGTAGCGCACGGGCTCGCCGTCGACCAGCGTCGTGGCGCCCCATTGCAGCAGGCCCACCCCGGTCGAATACGCCGGCGTCAACAGCGTGTCCACGAGCCCGCCGATGCCGCTCGGGGCGGCGACCCGGACCGGCATCTCGAGCACTGCGCGGCCGAGCTCGGCGATGCCGGCCAGCTGCGATGCGCCGCCGGTCAGGATGATGCCGGCCGGCAGCTGGCGGACGCCAGCGGCGCGGATCTCGTTGCGCATCAGCTCGAACGTCTCCTGCATCCGCGCCTCGATGATCTGGCAGACCTCCAGCCGGCTGACGCTCCGCCCGGCGTCCTCGCCCAGCACGCTGACGCTGATCTCGTCGTCCTCGGTGACAGTCCGCAGGTCGCACGTCCCGTTCTGGATCTTGAGCTCTTCGGCAGTCTGGAGCGACGTCTTGAGCCCGATCGCCACGTCGTTGGTGACGTTGTTGCCCCCCACCGGTAGCACGCGGGTATGGAACGGCGAGCCCTCGAGGAACAGCGCGAGGTCGATCGTGCCGGCGCCGATGTCGGCGACGGCTACCCCCAGCTCCTTCTCGGTCTCGTTGAGGACCGCCTCGGCCGAGGCCAGCGAGTTGACCACCAGCTCGTCGATCTTGACGCCTGCCGCGGCCACGCACTTGGACAGGTTCGTGACCGCGGTCGCGGATCCGGTCACGATGTGCGTCTCGACCTCGAGGCGGAGCGCGCTCATCCCGAGCGGGTCCTTGACGCCCTCCTGGCCATCGACCGAGAACCCGCGCCGCTCGACGTGGAGCACCTCGCGATTCGACGGGATCGGCACCGCACGCGCGACGTCGATCGCACGATTGATGTCCTCGCGGGCGACCTCGCGATGATGCCCGGTGACCGCCACCTGACCCGGTGAGTTGAGGCTCTCGACGTGCTGGCCACCGACGCCCACGAACGCGCGGTCGATCTTCCAGCCCGACAGCCGCTCTGCCTTCTCGACCGCGTCCGCGATCGAGTGGACCGTCTGGTCGATGTTGATGACGACGCCCTTCTTGAGCCCGGACGCGGGGACGGTCCCGTGGCCCATGATCGTCAGCCGGCCGTCGCGGCTGACCTCGCCGATCAGCGCGCAGACCTTGCTCGTGCCGACGTCGATGCCGACGAGGACCGCTTCCCGTTCCACGTTGCCGTCTGCCTCCCGCTAGCGCCGGCTCACAGGAAATGCCGCCGGATGAGCGCCACGTTGTCGAAGATCCGAAGCCCGAATGTGATGAGGGCCACCAGGTACAGGTCCAGCCCCAGCCGGTCGCCGATGAACGTCAGCAGGACCGCGATGATGGCGTTGACCAGGAAGCCGCTGATGAAGATGCGATTGTCGTAGACGCCATCGAGCTCCGCACGTACCGCTCCGAGCACCGAATCCAGCGCGGCAAGGATGGCCACCGCCGAGTACCGGCTGAGCTCGAAGCCGACGTTGATGTTGAGGACGAGGCCCGCCAGGACGCCCACGAGGAGCCCGAGCAGGGGAAGCAGCACGTGGTCCCTCGCCCTCCTCCACTGGTTTCGGCAAGGCTATCACGGTGCGGCGCTCGCGCCGGGACTCGCGCTGGGCAGCGGCGTGGCCTTGGTCGTGTAGGTCCCGTCGGTCTCCGATGCGAGGATCACCCGGTCGATCAGCGGCTCCCGTCCGATCAGCAGGCTGCGCAGCAGGCGCACCTGGCCCGGGATGAGCTCGGGCGTGCGCAACGTCGGCGTGTAGAACCCGAACACCGCCTGCCAGGTCGAGGGGCTGGTCCTGATCGTGAACCCGTTCGTGTCGTTCACGAAGACGTGCAGTGCCTCCGCCGTGCTGCCGACATCGGCCGGGACGAGCGAGGCCAGGCGCGTGGCGGCGTCGAGGTCGACGCGGTCGACCGCGCGTCCGACTGACAGCCCGACCGATGCCGCGCGTCGGTCCTCGACGATGGGCAGGTCCGCCGCCGCCTCGGGCGGCGCCTCATCCAGGCGCGCGAACAGCTGGCCCTCGGTATCGACCAGGTAGCGGCGCGCGCCGACCTGCCAGA
>DATAFZ010000136.1:0-24244 GCA_036257225.1 Candidatus Limnocylindrales bacterium
GCCGACGGTCCGGCGTCGGCAGTCGATCAGGCGGTCGGTGCGTTCGGTGGGCTCGACCTGCTGCTCGTGAACTCGGGCGGCCCAAGACCGGGCGCCTTCGGCGAGCTCGACGATGCCGGCTGGCAGGACGCGATCGACAGCACGCTGCACAGCGCGCTCCGCCTCATCCGCTCGTCGTTGCCGCACCTGCGCGAGAGCGATCGAGCATCGATCCTGGTCATCCTGTCGTCGTCGGCCCGCGAGCCGATCTCCGGCCTGACTGCCTCCAACACGCTCCGACCCGGCCTGGTCGGGCTGATCAAGTCGCTGACCGCGGAGATCGCACCGGTCCGGATCAACGGGCTGGCCCCGGGGCGGTTCATGACGCCGCGGAGCATCGAGGTCGAGAAGGCCACGGCGGCGCGCACCGGCCAGACCACTGAGGAGGTGCGGGCCGGGCTCATCGCCCGGATCCCGCTCGGTCGGATCGGCGATCCACCCGAGCTGGGTCGCCTCGGAGCCTTCCTGCTGTCGCCAGCCGCGTCGTACGTGACCGGCGCCATCGTCCCGGTCGATGGCGGCATGGTGCGGAGTCTGCCCTGATGCGTCGCGTCTTCCTGTGGGCGGCGCGCAACGGCTGGCTCAAGAGACGGCTGCCACGGTTCCGGTTCATGAAGCGGGCGGTGCGCCGGTTCATGCCCGGCGAGACGCTCGAGGCGGCGCTCGATGCGGCCGGGCCGCTCGAGGCAGCCGGCATCGGCACGATGTACACGCGACTCGGCGAGAACCTGGCGAGCCTCGACGAGGCCAACGAGGTGGCCGACCACTACATCGGCGTGTTCGACGCGATCCTCGCGCGCGGCTACCGCGGCGAGGTGTCGGTCAAGCCGACCCAGCTCGGCCTCGATCTCGACGAGGACCGGACGCTGGCCCACCTGACCCGGCTGGCCCAGAAGGCCGCCGAGACCGGCTCGTACTTGTGGATCGACATGGAAGGCAGCGACTACGTCGAGCCGACGATCCGGCTGTACGAGCGGCTGCGTGCGGTCCAGCCCCGGACGGGGATCTGCCTCCAGGCGTACCTCAAGCGGACGCCGTCGGATGTCGAGCGCCTTCGGCCACTCGATCCGGCGATCCGGCTCGTCAAGGGCGCCTACGACGAGCCCGAGACCATCGCCTACCGCGACAAGCGCCAGGTCGACGCCAGCTATCTGTCCCTCGCGGTCGACATCCTCAAGACCGGCCGCGGCCATCCGATCCGACTCGGTCTGGGGACGCACGATGTGCGGCTCGTCGAGCAGATCGCCGAGCAGGTCGACCCGGCCGGCGTTCCGCGCGACGGGTTCGAGGTCGAGATGCTGTACGGGATCCGCTCCCGGGAGCAATATCGACTGGCCGAGGCAGGCTATCGGGTCCAGACGCTCATCGCGTACGGTGAGCATTGGTATCCGTGGTACATGCGTCGCCTGGCCGAACGACCAGCCAACGTCGCGTTCGCGATCCGATCGCTCTTACCGTAACCAGGAGGTTACCGATGTCCGTCTCGTCGATCCGAGGCGTCGCGGCCCGGATGAGCTCCATCGGGACCGAGGGTGCGTTCGCGGTCAGCGCTCGTGCACGGGCGCTCGAGTCGCAGGGCCGGCCGATGATCCACCTCCAGATCGGCGAGCCCGACTTCGATACGCCCGCTCACGTGCGCGAGGCAGCCAAGCGGGCCCTCGACGATGGCGCGACCCACTACGCGCCGTTCCCGGGTATCCCGGAGCTGCGCCAGGCGATCGCGGCGGATGTCACCAGGCGCAAGGGCTTCGAGGCCGATCCTTCACGGGTCTTCGTCACGGTCGGCGGCAAGGGCGTGATGCTGTACGCGATCCTCGGCCTGATCGATCCGGGCGACGAGGTGATCGTGCCGGACCCGGGCTACCCGATCTATGAATCCCTGACACGCTTCGTCGGCGCCAAGCCCGTGCCCATCCCGATCAGGATGGAGCACGACTTCCGGCTCGACGTCGAGGAGCTGGCGGCGTTGATCACGCCGCGGACGCGGCTGTTGATCATCAACTCGCCGGCCAACCCGACCGGCGGCGTCCTGACCCGCGCCGACCTGACGCGGATCGCCGAGCTCGCCCAGGAGCACGACCTGTGGGTCATGACCGACGAGATCTACGGCCGGATCCTGTACGACGGGGAGGAGCACGTCTCGATCGCGTCGCTCCCCGGGATGCAGGAACGGACCATCGTGCTCGATGGCTTCTCGAAGACGTTCGCGATGACCGGCTGGCGGCTGGGCTACGCGGTCGTGCCCGAGTCGCTCGTCGAGACCTTTTCCGAGCTGATCATCAACACGATCTCGTGCGCACCGACGTTCGTCCAGGTCGGTGCGGTCCAGGCGCTCGAGGGGCCGCAGGATGACGTCGACGCGATGGTCGTGGAGTTCAAGGCCCGTCGCGACCTGATCATCGACGGGCTCAATCGCATCCCGGGTATCCGTGCCAAGACCCCGCTCGGGGCGTTCTATGCGTTCCCCGAAATCGGCGGGACCGGGCTGTCCGGTGGCGAGCTCGCCGAGCGGCTGCTGGTCGAGGCCGACGTCTGCGTGCTCGCCGGGACGGCGTTCGGTGGCGTGGGCACGGATCACATCCGGATCAGCTATGCCAATTCGCGCGAGAACCTGACCGAGGCACTGGGACGGATCGATCGGTTCGTGGCAGGCCTCGGTCATGGCTGACCGACCGAAGGCCTTCGTCGCGCGACGCCTCCCCGACGAGGGGCTGCAACTCGTCCGTGAGGTGTGCGACATGGACCTCTGGGAGGACGAACTGCCGCCGCCCCGGGACGAGCTCCTGCGGCGGGTCGCCGGGGTAGATGGCGTCCTGACGTTGCTCACCGACAAGGTCGATGACGAGTTCCTCGACGCCGCCGGGCCGCAGCTCAAGGTCGTGAGCAACTACGCGGTCGGTTTCGACAACATCGATGTCGCCGCGTGCGCGCGGCGGGGCATCCCGGTCGGCAATACGCCGGGCGTCCTGACCGAGACTACGGCCGACCTGGCGTTTGCCCTGCTGATGGCCGCCGCGCGACGCCTGCCGGAGGGCGACCGGTACGTGCGGGCGGGCTCGTGGAAGACGTGGGGCCCACTGCTGCTGCTCGGGCCGGACGTCCATGGTGCCACCATCGGGATCGTGGGGTTCGGGCGGATCGGCCAGGCCGTGGCTCGACGGGCGCAAGGGTTCGGGATGCAGATCCTGTACCACGACCTCGAGCCCCTGCCGCCGGCGGTGACGGATCCGTTGGGGGCGACCTACCTGCGGCTGGAGGAGCTGCTGCCGAGAAGCGACTTCGTGTCGTTGCACGTCAACCTGTCCCCGGTGACCCGCCACCTGATCAACGCCGAGACCCTCGCGATGATGAAGCGGACCGCGGTGCTGGTGAACACGTCACGCGGGCCGGTCGTGGACCAGGTCGCCTTGGCCGCCGCGCTACGGGACGGGACGATCTGGGCGGCGGCGCTGGACGTGACCGACCCGGAGCCCATCCCGATGGACGATCCGCTCGTCGGCCTCGACAACTGCCTGATCGTGCCCCACATCGCGTCGGCCTCGCGGACGACCCGGGGCAAGATGGCCGCCATGGCCGCGTCGAACCTCGTGGCCGGCGTCCGCGGCGAGCGTCTCCCGACCGAGGTGCCGCCGCCGGCGTGACCCGGCGGCCGGCGGAACTGCCAGTTCCGGACGTGGCAACGAACGTGCACGACTCCCACGCGGATCCGACAGGTCCTGTCGAATCTGGCTATCGGCCACGCTCATTCATGGCGACGACCGGAACGGTGAGTTCCTGCCGGCACGTGATCGTCATGGGCGTCTCGGGGAGCGGCAAGACCACGGTCGGGCAGGCGCTGGCCGGGGAACTCGGCTTCGAGATGATCGAGGGCGACGACTATCACCCGCCCGAGAACGTCGCGAAGATGGCTGCCGGCACGCCGCTGACCGACGAGGATCGCCGGCCCTGGCTTCAGACACTGGCCGAGCTGCTGTCGGACCGACACGCTCGCGGCCAAGGCACCGTGCTCGCCTGCTCCGCGCTCCGACGCGCCTACCGGGACATCCTTCGCTCGGCCGTACCCGCCGACGAGACGTTCATCATCCAGCTCGAGGCGGACGCGCAAACCCTGCGTGGCCGGATGGAGTCCCGACGCGGTCACTACATGCCGCCGGCGCTCCTCGAGTCGCAGCTCGCGGCACTCGAGCCGCTCCACCCCGACGAACGCGGCGTGATTGTCGACGCGACGCGACCCAACGATGTCGTCGTCGCGGAGGCAATCTCAGCCATTCGTTCCACGTGATACGGTCCCTCGCGGGCCGGTAGCTCAGCGGCAGAGCAGGGGACTTTTAATCCCTGTGTCGTGGGTTCGAATCCCACCCGGCTCGCCATCGGCGGACAGGCACCCGAGACCGACATCTGTAACGCCCAGCGCCGCGCCCGCAGTGGCGGCGAGATGGGCCACGCCTACCGTGCGGCCATGGACCCCCAGCACTACACCCAGCGCGTCGTCATCGCGACGCTGCTCGTCGGCGTACTCGCTATCTCCCTGTTGCTCGTGATGCTGTACCCCGCGCCGATGCATCTCCTCGGCGTCTACTGACGTTCGTCGCCCGCTTGGGTCGCGACGTCGGCCGGCGTGCCAGGTAATCCGGATCGTCGCCGAGCGCCGCCTCGAGCAGGGCCAGCGTTTCCTGCCGGTCGACCGGTCCACCCGCGTCCGGCCAGCTCGCGACGATCGCCGTCGCCCATCGAGCCCAGTCGGCGCGAAGGCGCGCCCACCGGTCGAGGAGTACCCAGTACAGCAGGTTCACGTGCATCCGCTCCGGGAACGCACCGGTCCCCTCCAGGTAGTCGCGGGCGATCGCGCGCCACGGCTCATCGGATGCCTCAGCTTCTTCGCCGAATTCCTCGAGCCGTTGCTGCAGGACATCGCGTGTCGCGTAATTTCCGAACAGCACCTTGATGGCGGCCTCTGACTCAAGCACGGTCGGTGTGGCTGGCGTCGCGAGCCATTCCTCCAGTGCCCGCCGACCGGCCGCCGTGATCGCGTATTCCGTCCGACGCCGCTTCCCGACATCGACTCGCGTCGCGGTCGCCAGCCCGGCCTCGACCAGCCGCTGCGGCTCACGGTAGAGGTGGCTCTCCGCCCTGGGCCAGACGGCGAGCAGGGCTCGCCGCATGAGCTTGGTCAGCTCGTAGGTCGACCAGGGCTGGATGGCCAGCAGCCCGAGGATGGCGTACGAGGTCGGCGTCAATCTCGGTGAACCCATTGACAACTACTCCACTGTGGAGTATCACCCCCTAATACTCCAGTCAGGAGTATACGGGAGGCGAGACGATGCAGGCCATGGCGCCAACGCACGCAGTGATCCGACCGGCGACCGACGCGGACGTCGATGCCCTTCGCGCTGTCATCGCGCGGGCCAACGAGTCGTTCCGCGGCCTCGTCGGGGAAAGCCTCTTCGCGTCATACCTGGTCAGTGCCATGGACGTCGAGCGCCGTCTCGAGGAGGGCGAGGTCCTCACCGCCGAGCTCGACGGTCGTATCGTCGGCACGATCACGTTCTACCGCGACGCCGGTGACGAGGGCATGCCGATGCGCTTCCCGGAGGGGACGGCAGGGATCCGCGCCACCGCCGTCGACCCGGTGGCCAGGGGCCGGGGCATCGGCCGGGCGATGGTGAACGCGTGCATCGATCGGGCTGCGGATACGGGCGCCAGCGGCGTCGGTCTGCATACGGCCACGTTCATGGTCGCCGCGGTGTCGATCTACGAGCGATGCGGCTTCGTGCGGGCGCCGCGCTACGACTTCGAGTGGTCGCAGTTCTTCCCGGCCGGTCCTGGCGAGGTCGAACCGGCGATCGCATATCTCCGCGCAGAGCCATGAGCGCGACGATTCGCGCGACGACGATTCGCGCGACGCTGGCGCGCTGGTTCGCGGGGCTCGCCCGACGATCCGCCGACCCGATCGGGACGACGAGCGGGGTGCGTCTGCGATAGGGACAACCGGCCCTTGACGAGCCGCTGGTGCGTGGACGCATCATTGGGCTCCGCAGTTCGCTTTGAGGGGCGCCCGTCATGCGCATCCGTCCCGCACTCCTGTTCTGGGGCCTGTTCTTCATCCTCCTTGGTGGCTTGCCGCTCCTGGTACGCGCCGGCGCCCTGGACGCGAACCTGTTCAGCGACGCCTGGCGGCTGTGGCCGCTGTTGCTGGTCGCACTCGGTGTGTCGCTGATCCTCGGTCGAAGCCGGGCCGGGCTTCTCGGGACCGCCATCGCGGCGATCGTGCTCGGCGTCGCAGCGGGCGGCGCCCTCGCGTCCGGCACGACCTGGATCGGCAATATCGGCGGCTGCGGCGTTCCCGACCCGGGCGAGTCACAGCGCTACGAGAACAGTGGCACGGCCGACCAGCCGACCAGCGCGACGTTCGATCTCGATTGCGGCACGATCGACCTGTCGATGGCGCCCGGGAGCGAGTGGCGCGTCCAGGCCGACTACCAGGGTGAACCGCCGATCCTCGAGCTGTCGAACGACAAGCTCGGCCTGCGCTCGCCCGGTGGGTTCGGGCCGCGGCGCCAGCAATGGACGGTCACGCTCCCCGCCGACGCCGTCCGGTCGATCGACGTTTCGACAAACGCGGGCAGCAGCAACATCCGATTGGCCGGCGCCGACCTGGCCGAGCTCAAGTTGGACCTGAACGCGGGCGATGCGCGCATCGACGCCATCGGCGCCCGCATCGGGCGGCTGGACCTCTCCACGAATGCCGGACGGATCCGGCTGGGCGTTGATGGGAACGTGACCGGCTCGCTGTCGGCGAATGCCGGCTCGCTGGAGCTGTGCGCGCCCCAGGACGCCACGCTTCGACTGCGCGTCGAGGAGCAGCTGACGTTCGCGCACAACCTCGACGATCGTGGGCTTGCCCAGAGCGGCGACGTCTGGACCCGGGAGGGCGCGGTCGGGGCGCCCGTCATCGACCTGTCGGTCGAGGGCAACGCCGCCAGCTTTACCCTCGACCCCGAAGGAGGCTGCTGATGGACTACCGACTGTATCGGTCGCGTCGCGACCGGATGCTCGCCGGTGTCGCCGGCGGACTCGCGGAGATGTGGGGCGCCGATCCGTCGCTGGTGCGGATCATCTGGGCGTTGCTCGTCATCTTCACGGGCGGCATCGCGCTGCTCGTGTACATCGTCATGGCGATCGTCGTTCCCGAGGAGGACGACGTGTACCCGGTGACCACGCCGACGCCCGCGGCGGGCCAACCGGCGAGGTCGACCCTGACCGGTGAGACGGCAGGCTCGATGCCCCTGGCCGAGACCGGGGACCCGGCGCTCACGGCGGAGGCCGCGCAGCAGGCACGGACGGAGGCGATCGCGGCCCGCCGCGCGGCGCGCGCCGAACGCGGCGGCGGCATCTCCCCGGGCATCCTGTTCGGGGGCTTCCTGGTCTTGCTCGGCGTGTTCTTCCTCGTCCGCGAGTACCTGCCCCAGATCGACTTCGACTGGTTCTGGCCGCTCATCCTGGTCCTGCTCGGACTGCTGCTGGTCATGACTGCCATGGGTCGCGGACCACGGTCCGGCGGGTCCCAGTGAACCCACGGCGGCGCGGGCCGCTGATCGCCGGGACGTGGCTGATCGGCCTTGGTGTCGTCTTCCTCGTCCGCCAGGCGATGGGCCTGTCGTGGGGCGAGGCGTGGCCGTTGTTCGTGATCCTGGTCGGCGTCGCCTCCTTCGTGTCGACGCTCCTCGACTGGCGGCCGGGCCGGTCCGGGCTGTGGTCGTTCACCTGGCCTGTCGTCTGGACCGCGGTCGGGGTGCTCCTGTTGCTGAGCACGACCGGCCAGCTGGGCACCGAGCCGGGCGAGCTCATCGAGCAGGGCTGGCCGTGGCTCCTGGTCGCGCTCGGCGTCTGGTTCCTGATCGGCGCGGTATTCCCGGGCGGGTCGAAACCGCAGGAGCAGCTGGTCGTGCCCCTGCGGGCCGCCGGCAGCGGGTCGGTCAAGGTCAAGTTCGGCGCCGGCACCCTCACCACCCGTCCCGCCGCCCTCGGGGCGCTCGTCGACGGCGAGTTCCGGGGCGGCGTCGTCCATCGGGAATACGGCCCCGGCAGCGTCGAGCTCGAGCAGGACACGACCTGGGGGATGCCCTGGCTGAACAACGAGTCGTCCTGGACGCTCGGGCTGTCACGAGAGGTACCGCTCGACCTGAAGATCGAGACCGGGGCCAGCCGCGCCCGACTCGACATGCGCGACCTCAAGCTGCGGCGGCTCGAGCTCAAGACGGGCGCCAGCGAGTCGACCGTGATCCTGCCGCTGGCTGCCGGCGCGAGCGACGTCCGCGCCGAGGCGGGCGCCGCGAGTCTCACGTTCATCGTCCCGGACGGGGTCGCGGCGCGGATCAAGTCGAAGATGGCGCTCGGAAGCAATCAGATCGACGAGACGCGCTTCCCCAGGATGGGCGATGGGTTCCAATCGGCTGATTACCCGACCGCCGAGAACCGCGTAGATCTCGACATCCAGGGCGGCGTCGGGTCGGTTCGCGTCCGCGGCGAGGACTGACCCACACCGCGCGTCGCCGATCCTCCACGACGCCCGAGTGCCACAATCCCGAGCGATGGACGTCACGCTCGACCATCCGGCGACCGTCACCGCCGACGCTCCAGCAACCAGCACAGCGTCGACGACGACGCTGCGCATGGACTGGATCCTCACGATCCTGTCCGTCTGGCTGATCGGTGGCTTCTATGTCGACCTATGGGCGCATAACCACGGGAAGGTCGATGACACGTTCTTCACGCCGTGGCACGCGCTGCTGTACGCGGGTGCCGCAGCGTTCGGCGTCGTACTGGGCGCCGCCGCGATCGCGGGTCGACCTCGCGGGATCCCCCTTCGCGACACGCTGGCGCCGCCGTACCGGATCGCCTTCCTCGGCTTCGTCCTATTCGGGATCGCGGGCGTGCTCGATCTGGCCTGGCACGTCGTGTTCGGCTTCGAGAACGATGTCGAATCGCTGTTGAGCCCGAGCCACCTGTTGCTGGCGACCGCCGGGATGCTGATGGTCGGTGCGCCGATCCGGTCGGCCGGCGCGCGGTTACTGGACGGTGCGCCGCGGTCATGGCGGACTGCCGGACCGGTCGTCATCCCGCTGGCGATGGCGATCGCGATCCTCGTTGCGTTCACCCAGTACGCCCATCCGGTCGTCGACGCTTGGGCGGAGGCGACGCCGGCCGATGAGCCGCGCATCACCGCGCAGCTCTACGCGATGGCCGCCGACGGCAGCGGCCAGCGACGGCTCACGGTCCTGCCCGGCCGGGCCCTTGGCGCTCGCTGGTCGCCCGACGGGAGCCAGCTCGTGTACTCCTACCAACCCCGTGAGGACGGCACCGACCCGGACGACCCAGTGCAGATCCACGTCATGAACGCGGACGGCACCGGCGACCGCGTGCTGGCCACCGACTACCCCGCCAGTGATCCAGCCTGGTCGCCCGACGGGCAGCGGATCGCGTTCTCGCAGAGCATCGATGAGGTCTACGACCTCTACGTCATGAACGCCGATGGGTCAGGTGTGCAGCGGTTGACCGACGACGCTTCCTCCGATTGGGGCGCGACGTGGGCGCCGGATGGCGAGACACTGCTGTTCAACTCGGATCGAGACGGGACCTACCACATCCATCGACTGAATCTCGCCACGAACGAGGTCACTGCGGTCACGACGGGCGGGTCGAATGACTACGACCCGGCGATCGCGCCCGATGGCAGTCGACTCGCGTTCACTTCCGATAGACGCGGCGGCTCGAACTACGACGTCTGGCTCATGGCGGTCGATGGCGAGCCCACGCGCCTGACGGTCGGTGAGGACGTCGGCGACAGCTACATGGCGGCCTGGTCGCCGGACAGCTCGACCATCGCCTTCACGTCGAATAGGACCGGCGATTTCGAGGTGTACTCGATGCCGGCCGCCGGCGGAGAGGCGACGAACCTCAGCCAGAACCCGGGCGCCAGCGATGGCTGGGCTCGACCCCAGTGGTCCCCCGACGGGTCGACGATCGTGTATCCGTCGGAGGGAACCACGCCCTTCTGGCGTGAGGACTTCATCCGGCAGGGCTTCGGTGCGGCGGGGATCCTGATCGGCGCGACCGTGCTGGCCGGCGCGTTCGTGTACCTGCGTCGGCGCTTCGGTCGGCTGCCGATCGGTTCCTACGCAGTCGTGGTCGGTGTGCCGCTCGCGATGGCGACCGTGATGAGCGACGAGTACCGGTTGCTGCCAGGCATCGCGCTGGCCGCGTTCGTCACGGAGGTCCTCGTCTGGCACTGGCCGGCGGGTGCGAGCCGGCTCGGCGATGCGATCGTGGCGTTCCTGGTTCCCGCCGTCGTCTTCGCGCTGTACTTTGCCACGATCGGCATGACGGACGGCCTCGGCTGGACGATCCACCTCTGGCTGGGCGCGATCGTGACGGCGGGGATCATCGGGCTGTTCCTCGACGAGCTGGCGCGGGCTGCGCGCCCGCCGTCCGCAGAGGTGGCGGCGTCCCCGTAGGGTCAAGCTCGCTCGAGCGCGACGCGGACGCCGAGTGCGACCAGGAGCGTGCCGCTGACCCAGCGGATGAAGCGGCGTGGGCCGGATCGGCCGAGCGCGTCGCCGATGACCGCGAGCATCGCGGAATAGAGCAGCAGCCAGGCCAGCCCGATCAGGTCGAACACCAACGCCAGCTGGAGGGCGCGCAAAGCGGCCGGCACATCGGGTTCGATGAACTGTGGCAGCAAGGTCAGGAAGAACACGCCGAGCTTCGGGTTGAGCAGAGACGACAGCATGCCCTGCAGCCACGCTTGGCGCGCGGGCAACCTAGGCGAACTGTCACCGCGCTCGGCGGTCATGTCGTCGCGCGACCGCAGCGTCGAGATCCCGAGGTAGATCAGGTACGCCGCCCCGGCGAACTTCAGGATCGTGAAGGCGACCGATGACGTGGCCAGGATCGTCGCGATGCCGAGCGCGGCGGCGACCCCCAGCCGAGAATCCCGGTGCAGATCCCGAGCGAGGTCGCGTAGCCAGATGCTCACCCGTGCCGGAACACGTTCCGTGCCACGAGGGCCATATCGGGGCCCGGGATCACCACGACGGCGATAGCGACGCCGATGAAGGGGAGGAGCTGGTCAGTCACTGGGTCGCAACGTTGCGGCGATGACTGGCCGTGGTCGTCCCCGAACCGCGACGTAGTCGGTCCCGCGGCGGGGCCGACCGCGACGGTGACCTCCCCGTAGCGTTGGCTCCACACCCGTTCGGATCGGGTGTCCGGATGCTGCCGGGAGGGATGGATGAACACTGGCGATACCGCGTGGCTGCTCATGTCCACGGCACTCGTGATGATCATGTTGCCGGGGCTCGCGCTGTTCTACGGCGGGCTCGTTCGGCGCAAGAACGTCCTGTCCACGATCATGCACAGCTTCTTCGGTCTCGCGCTCGTGAGCGTCGTCTGGGTGATCGTCGGGTTCACCCTCGCCTTCGGGCCTGACGTCGGCGGGCTCGGGCTCATCGGTGGGCTCGACTTCGCGCTCTTCAACGGCGTCGGCCTCGAGCCGTCCGCGACTTATGCCACGAGCGTGCCGTTCGTGTTGTTCGCGGCGTTCCAGCTGATGTTCGCGGCCATCACGCCGGCCCTCATCACTGGGGCGTTCGCCGAGCGCAAGCGCTTCGGCGCGTTCGTGCTGTTCACACTCCTGTGGTCGATCCTCGTGTACTCGCCGCTCGCCCACTGGGTGTGGTCGGTCGATGGCTGGCTGTTCAAGCTCGGCGCGCTCGACTTCGCCGGCGGCACCGTCGTCCACATCAGCTCGGGTGTATCGGCGCTGGTCGTCGCGCTGCTGATCGGTCGCCGCGCCGTGAACGGCGAGCCGATGGAGCCGCACGACGTGCCGATGACCGTGCTCGGTGCCGGCCTGCTGTGGTTCGGCTGGTTCGGGTTCAACGCCGGCTCCGCCGTCGCGGCCAACGGGCTCGCCGCGAACGCGTTCATGGTCACCAACACGGCCGCTGCCGCCGCGACCATCACCTGGGTCCTCGCGAGCTACCTCCACAAGGGCAAGGTCAGCGTCATCGGTGCCGCCTGCGGTGCCGTCGCCGGCCTCGTGGCGATCACCCCGGCGTCCGGCTTCGTCGGGGTCGGTGGTGCGCTCGTCATCGGCCTCGTCGTCGGTGGTCTGTGCTACAGCGCCACCCTGCTTCGCTCGCGCCTGAAGATCGATGACGCGCTCGACGTCTTCGCGGTCCACGGCGTCGGCGGGATGTTCGGCGCGGTGGCCACCGGCGTGTTCGCCACGGCCGCGATCCAGGAGGCATACACGGGCCTGCTCGAGGGCAATGCCCAGCAGCTCATCAACCAGTTCATCGCCGTCGGCGCGACCGTCGCCTACGCCGCGATCTCGACCTTCGTGATCGTCAAGGTCGTCGACCTGGTGCTCGGGATCCGCGTCTCGGCAAGCGACGAGGAGATGGGCATCGACCTTGCCACCCACGGCGAGGTGGCCTACCAGACCTAGACCGCCGGGGCGAACGGCTGGCCGGGACGGCTCCTCCCGGATCTCGGCCGGCCGAACGCTCCCTTGTCCGAACCAGCGTCACCCGTCCACGCGGCCTCCGTCCCAGCCGGGCGGCGGCCGCTCCACATCCTCGGGAGCCGCTAGCGCGAAATGGACGCCACCGACCACCGCGATCGACCGCCGCAGCGCCGGCGCCACCTGGCGCCGCTATACGACCCGCGGTTCGAGCACGACGCGTGCGGGGTCGGGTTCGTGGCGGACGCCGGCGGTCGATCTGGTTCGCGGGTGTTGCCACTGGCGTTGGCCGGTCTCGGGGCACTGGCGCATCGGGGGGCGTTCGCGGCCGATGGTGAGTCGAGTGATGGGGCCGGGGTGTCGCTGCCGCTTTCCCGGTCCTTGATGTCCTTGATCGCCGGGCCGCTGGCGATCGAGCGGCCGGGCGTGGTGATGGTGTTCCTGCCGCGAGGTCGGGTTGCAGGTCGCGTGGCGCGAGGACTCGTGGAGCGCGTGTTTGGCGACGCCGGGATGCCGGTCCTGCGCTGGCGCGTCGTGCCGTTCGAGCCGGGCGCGTTGGGAGCGGCCGCGGCGTCGTCGCGGCCGGCGGTTGCCCAGGCGATCGTGGCGCGCCCACGTGGCGTGTCGGAAGCGGTTTTCGAGCGGCGCTGGGTGGTGGCGCGGCGCCGGCTCGAGACGGCGGCGCGGGCTGCGGGCGCGGCGATGGGGGAGATGTCCGTGCCGTCGGCGTCGGCGCGGACGGTGGTCTACAAGGGGTTGGTGGCCGGCACGCGGCTCGCCGACCTGTACCCGGACCTACGGTCGCCGCTCGACCTTCCGTACGTGGTGTTCCACCAGCGCTACGCCACGAACACGACGCCGGTCTGGCGCCTCGCGCAGCCGTTCCGCTCGATCGCGCACAACGGGGAGATCAATACGGTGCGCGGCAACCGCGAGCAGGTCCGTGGTCGGGCCCGCGATCGTGGTGCCCGTGCTTTTGCCGCCGAGCTGCTCGACGCCGGCCCGCTGCTGTCACCGGATGGCTCCGATTCGCTCTCGCTCGACGAGGGGCTGGAGCTGCTGACGACCACCGGCTGGGACCTGGCACCGGCGCTGCTGGCGGCGATCCCAGAGGCGGTCGGGTTGCGGCGAGCACCCCATCCGCACGTGGCGACGCTGCGGCGGCGCGTGGCTGGGATGCTGGCGCCGTGGGACGGGCCCGCGGCGATCGTCTTCGCCGACGGACGACGGGTCGGCGCTCTGGTCGACCGGAACGGTCTTCGACCGGCGGCGTTCGCAGTCACGTCCTCTCGACTCGTCGCGGTGGCCTCGGAGGCGGGCGCCGTGCCGTTTGCGCCCGCCGAGACCGTTCGGCGGGGTCGCCTCGGGCCGGGCGAGATGTTGCTGGTCGAGCCCGGTCGGCGCGCGATCCTCGAGGACACCGACGCGAAGGCGCACGTCCTCCGCCACCTGCCGATCCACGACGCGCCGCGGCCGCTCCACGAGGACTCGGCAGAAGTGGCGGCTCTTGCGATCGAGGGGCGGCCGGCCCTCGATCACCGGCTGCGGTACCTCGCGGGGCTCGACGCCGAGAAGGCGCGGCTGGACATCAAGGCGATGGCACTCGAGGGTCACGAACCCTTGTGGAGCATGGGCGACGACACGCCGACTGCGGGTCGAGGTCGACTGGACCGGCCGGTCGCCGATCACCTTCGCCAGGCGTTCGCTCAGGTGACGAACCCGGCGATCGACCCTGAGCGCGAGCGGGTCGTCATGGACCTCCGGGTCGAGCTCGGTCGAAGAGCGGCGCTGCTCGGCGGGCCGCCGCGGGGGCCACGCACGTTGCGCCTGGATCGCCCGATCGTCGCGGATCTCAAAGGGCTCCTTGGCGCGCTGACGGGTGGGGGTCGCAGGGTCCGCGTGCTGGATGCGACCTGGCCGGTCGGAGAGAGCGCCGCGGGGTTGGGCTCGTGTCTCGAGCGGCTCGCCCGCGAGGCGATCGCGGCCGCCGAGGCCAGCGTCGAGGTCCTGGTCATCAGTGACGTCGCGTTCTCGATCGACCGGATGCCGGTGCCGTCGATCCTGGCGGCCGGGGCCGTCCACACCGCCCTGACCGATGCCGGCCTCCGGGGCCGCACGGACCTCGTGGTCGATGCCGCCGACGTGCTCGACGTCCACGCGATGGCGATGACGCTCGCCGTCGGCGCGAGTGCCGTTCATCCGCGGCTGGCGCTCGAGCTGGCAGCCGAGCTTGCGGGATCGCGAGGTGCGGAGACGCTGACGGCGGCCGGCGCCGTCGAGAACATCGTCGAGGCGTTCGCGGCGGGCCTGCGCAAGACCCTGGCGAGGATGGGCATCAGCGCGATCGCCAGCTACATCGGCGGGTCGCTGATCGATACGGTCGATCTCGCTCCGGGGGTCATCGAGCGCTGCTTCCCGACCGCCGCCGCGTGGCCTGGCCGGACGACGCTGGTCGACCTCGGCGCGCGCGTGGCCCGACGGCGCGAGGCGGCGATCGCCCTGCCCGAGCCCGCTGCTGGCCGTGAGCCGCGGCTGCCTGATCCGGGGTTCGCGCGGTTCCGTGCGGACGGGGAGGCGCACCTGTTCGCGCCGCGGATCGCCAGCGAGATGCAGCTCTTGTCGGGAGCGACGCCAGTCGGGGAGGAGAGCTCCGTCGACTCGTCGCTGACTCGATATCGGGCGGCGCTGGGGAGGGTGACGCCGGCGGCCCCGCGTGATGAGTTGCGGCTGCGACGACTCGGACCTGCGATCCACGTCGACGCGGTCGAGGACGCGCGGTCGATCGCGCGACGGTTCGTCGTCTCCGCGATGAGTGTGGGCGCCCTGTCACCCGAGGCCCATCAGGCGCTCACGATCGGGATCCAGCGGGCCGGGGGTGCCGCGAACACCGGCGAGGGTGGCGAGGATCCGGCGTGGTACGCCGCCGGGACGGACGGTCGTCGGCGCGACGCACGGATCAAGCAGGTCGCGTCGGCACGGTTCGGGGTGACGGCCACGTACCTCGCCCGCGCCGACCAGCTCGAGATCAAGATCGCGCAGGGGTCGAAGCCGGGCGAGGGCGGCCAGCTGCCCGGTCGCAAGGCGACCGCGTACATCGCGGCGCTGCGGCGCGGCCAGGAGGGGCAGAGCTACATCAGCCCGCCGCCGCACCACGACATCTACTCGATCGAGGACCTAGCCCAGCTCATCGCCGATCTGCGGGCGATCAACCCGGGCGCCCGGATCGGGGTCAAGCTCGTCGCGTCGCGGGGCGTCGGGACGATCGCGGCCGGCGTTGCCAAGGCCGGCGCGACCTACATCCACCTCTCCGGCCATGCCGGCGGGACCGGCGCCTCGCCGCTGTCGTCGATCAAGCATGTCGGCGCGCCGTGGGAGTTCGGGCTGGCCGAGGTCCACCAGGTGCTGCTGCGGAACGACCTGCGCGGCCGGGTCGCACTGCGCACCGATGGTGGCCTGCAGACGGGGCGCGATCTGCTGGTCGCCGCGCTGCTCGGTGCCGAGGAGTTCGCGTTCGGAACGTCGGCGCTGGTCGCGATCGGCTGCGATATGGCGCGCCAGTGCCATCTGGACACGTGCCCGACTGGCATCGCCACGCAGCGCGAGGACTTGCGGGCGAAGTTCCGCGGCACGCCCGAGATGGTCGAGACGTTCTTCCTGGCCATCGCGGAGGATCTCCGGCGCGAACTGGCGGCGGTGGGTGCTCGATCCGTCGGGGAGGTGGTCGGGGAGAGTCGACGAGCGCTCCGGCCGGTCCGGGGCGCTGCGTCGGAGTTGGCTCCGATCGTCGGGGCGGCTCCTTGGACTGTGGACACGGCTCGGCGGTCGGACCCGGGGCTGCCGGCGCGGACGACTCGACACGCGGCCGCGTCGCCGCTCGAGGTCCGGATCGCCGCGGCCTTCCGCGACCAGGGTCCGGTCATGGCGTCGGGGCTTCGGCTCTCGACCGCCGACCGATCGTTCGGGGCGGGGCTGACCGGGTCGATCGAACGCGGCGAGTTGCGGGGGCCGGTGCGGCTCGAGTTGCGCGGCGCCGCGGGTCAGTCGTTCGGGGCGTTTGCGTCGGAGTCGATCGACCTCACGCTCGTCGGCCAGGCCAACGACTACGTCGGCAAGGGGTTGTCGGGCGGGCGCCTTGTCGTCCGACCCGAGCCCGACCTGCCCGTCGCGGCCTGCGGCGAGGCGATCGCCGGGAACACAGTGCTGTACGGGGCGACCGGTGGCCGGCTGCACCTGGTTGGGCGGGCGGGCATGCGCTTCGCGGTCCGGAACAGCGGCGCGTCGGCGATCGTGGAGGGGATCGGCGCGCACGGCTGCGAGTACATGACGGGCGGCGTCGTTGTGGTGCTCGGCCCGGTCGGGGCGAACTTCGGCGCGGGGATGACCGGCGGGAGAGCCTACCTGTACGACCCGAGTGGACGCCACGTGGCGGCGCTGCACGCGGACAGCGTCACGGCCGTGCGGCTGTCCGAGGCGCAGCACGAGCGGCCCGATGGCCCCGAGCGGTTCGACGAGCTGTTCGGGCTGCTCCAGGATCACGCGGATGCCGGCTCCGCATCGGCGGCGCGACTCGTGGCGTCCGAGCGACTGGCCGCTGAGATGTGGCTGGTCGAGCCCGTGACCACGATGGTCGCTGCCGCCGCTGACACCGCAAACGACATGACCGCGGAGGTCGCGCTCCCAGCAACTCGCTAGCTCGTTCGCGGCTGGAACATCCCGATGTGCCAACTGGCGAAGGAGCTGCTCTTCTGAGGCCTCCGTGACCCCGTCAGCCCCCGTTCGGAACCTCGTCATGTTCCAAATGACGAAGGACTCACGAATCTGGCCCTGATCCGATCGCTCAGCCGCTGATTGGCACATGGTGATGTTCCAAGCGCCGCCGAGCGCCGCGAGCGCCGGAACGTGCGGAGGCCCGGTAGCCCGCCGCCAGCGGACCACCGGGCCGAGAACTGCGAGGGGCTACGCGCCCGGTTCGGTCACCGTGCGCGAGGCCGGAACCGGAGGCGCGGCCGGTGCCGGCACCTCGTTCCGCATCGGCACCTCTTTGAGCATCGCCACGAGCGCCGCCGCGATCAGCGACGCCCCGATCCCGATCACGAACGTATTGGCGGTCGCGATCGAGAACGCCTGGTGGATCGCATCGACGATCGCCGGGATGAACGGCTCGACCATGGCGCGGAACGCCGCGGGCACCTGGGCGAGGATCGCCGCACCGAGGTCGCCGACGCCGCCGAGCGTGTCGGGCTGGACGCCACCGCCCGCAAGCGCCCCGCTGAGCTCCGGCGGGACATCCGCCGCGGCCAGCTGCTTCGGCGCTTCCTCGACCAGCGAGGTCCCGAAGATCGTGCCGGTGATGGCCAGGCCGACGGTGCCGCCGACCTGCTGGAAGAACGTCAGATTGCTGGTCGCCGTCCCGAGCCGCTCGATCGGCACAGCGTTCTGGACGACCAGCGCGAAGATCGCGAACGTCGGGCCGACGCCCAGACCGGCCACCAACATCCACAGCCACACGAGCGGGATCGGTGTGTCGGCGCGCAGGTTCGTCAGCAGGTACAGGCCGATCGCCATCGTCACCAGCGCCCCGACCAGCAGCAGTCGATAGCGGCCGGTCCGGGCCACGATCTGGCCCGCGGCGGTGGCGCTCACGATCAGGCCGCCGAGCAGCGGCAGGATCTGATAGCCAGACTCGGTCGCTGACGAGCCGTTCACGACCTGGAACCAGCGCGGCAGGAAGACCACGGTCGCGAAGAACCCGAACGAGGCGAGGAAGAACGCCGCGACCGAGAGCGTGAACGAGCGGATGCGGAACAGGCTGAGCGGGACGATCGGCTCGCGCACCCGCGACTCGACGAACAGGAAGCCGAGCGCGATCACCGCGCCGAGCGCGATCAGCCCACCGACCGACGGATCCGTCCAGTCGGCCGACTGCTTGTTCGTCAGGCCGACGAGGATCGGCACGAGGGCGGCCGTGAACAGCGCCGCGCCGAGGTAGTCGATCGACGGCTTGTCCCTGCCCAGGTGGTACGAGGGCAGGTTGCGCCACACGACAGCGAACACGATCGCGCCGATCGGCAGGTTGAAGAAGAACACGAACTGCCAACCGATCGAATCGGTGAGCAAGCCGCCGATCGCCGGGCCGATCAGAACCGACAGGCCGAACACGGCCCCGAACAGGCCCTGGTACTTGCCGCGTTCGGACGGTGCGAACAGGTCGCCGATCACGGCCAGCGCGATCGGGAAGAGCGCGCCGGCGCCGAGACCCTGGATCCCGCGAGCCCCGATGAGCTGCCACATCTCCTGCGACAGGCCTGCCAGCAGCGACCCGACCATGAAGATGCCGATGCCGAACAGGAAGATCGGCCGGCGCCCGAACAGGTCGGACAGCTTGCCGTAGAGCGGGCCGCTGATGGTCGATGTCAGCAGGTAGGCGGTGAACGCCCAGGTGTAGAGCTCGTTGCCGCCGAGGTCGGTGATGATGCGCGGCAGCGCGGTGCCGACCACGGTCTGGTCGAGCGCGGCGAGGAACACGCCGATCATCACCATGAAGAGCACGCGCATCCGGACGGGATGCGGCAACTCGATGGGTGGGCGATCGACGAACGCCGCTGGGGCCTGGGTGGATGACGTCATGGGACCTCCTTGCGTCTCTCTCAGTCGACCTGTAACGTACCAAGCGATTAGGAAGATTTCGTTCCTAATATCCTGTTAACGTTGGTTACGAGATGGATTCCTCCGCCCGTCTGTTGCGGTTGCTGTCGCTCCTCCAGACCCCCCGTGACTGGACCGGGACGGAGCTGGCCGACCGGCTCGAGGTGAGCACACGGACCGTCCGCAACGACATCGAGCGCCTGCGCGCGCTCGGCTATCCAGTGCACGGCACGCGCGGCGCGGTGGGCGGCTATCGACTCGAAGCGGGCGCCGTCCTGCCACCGCTCCTGCTCGACGACGACGAGGCGATCGCGGTCGCGGTCGGGCTCCAGTCGGCGGCCGGTGGCGCGATCGGCGGCATCGAGGAGACGTCGCTCCGGGCCCTGGCGAAGCTCGAGCAGGTGCTGCCCAAGCGCCTGCGGCGGCGGATCAACGCGCTGCAGGCCTTCACCGTTCTCGTACCGCGTGACGAGCGCGAGCCGACCGTCGACCCGAAGGTGCTGACGCTGCTCGCGAGTGCGTGTCGCGACCACGAGCGACTGCGGTTCGCCTACCAGGATCGCGACGGTGCGGCCACTCGCCGCGAGGCGGAGCCCTACCACCTCGTGAACTGGGGTCGACGCTGGTACCTGCTGGCGTGGGACATCGACCGCGCGGACTGGCGCACGTTCAGGGTCGACCGGCTGGTGCCGCGGCTGCCGCTGGGACGACGGTTCACGCCGCGTCCGCTGCCGGACGACGACGTCGCCGCCTACGTCGCGCGCGGCGTGGCATCGGCCTGGCAGTTCCGTGCCCGGATCGTCGTCCATGCCCCGGCCGACATGGTCAGCGAGCGCATCGGACGGTGGGTAGGCACGGTCGAAGCGATCGACGACCGGACGTGCATCCTCGAGGCCGGCGCGAACAGCGTCGAGACGATGGCGGTCTACCTGGGCATGCTCGACGCGGACTTCAGTGTGACCGAGCCGCCCGAGCTGGTGGAGCATGTCCGCCGGCTGGCGACCCGCTACGGGGCCTCGACCGCCGCGTAGTCTCAGCGGCGGACAGCCGCGAGTGCCCGCTCGGCCTGTGCGATATGGAAGCGATCGTGCCCGGCCGCCAGCCGGACGATCAGCCCGTAGCTCTCCGGCCCGCGTTCGCGATGGATGCCGACCCGGTCACGGTCGGTCAGCGGTCGGCTGCTCCACAGTCGTAGGTTGGCGCTCCGCAGCGCGTCGAACAGCGAGATGAGGTCGTCCGGATCGTCCTCGGCGTGACGCAATCGGTCGACCCACAAGTCCTGGTCGTAGGGGACGATGTCGGGCTTGTCCTCCGCGACGATCCAGCGCACGCGGGCAGCTGTCGTCAGCTCCGAGTCGACCAGGTGGCCGATGCATTCGAGCACGGACCATTCGCGTGGCTCGGGTCGCGTCCGGAGGTCGTCGCCGGCCTCGCCGACGAGCTCGCGGAGCCGCGCGACGGTCGCGGCCTGGACCATCGCAGGGTCGTCCTCGCCCAGGAGGTCAAGCAGCTGGCGGCGGTACGCCTCGGGGCTGCGGACAGGGTCGATCGCGGTGTCGGACATGGCCGAATGGTGCCGTATGTGCGGCTCGGCCGACAGGACCGGTCCGTGCATCGTCGGGAGGGCCGGATCGCACGCAACCCACCTGCAACCGAGACGCGCCCGACTCGCCGCCGAACTGCCGTCCCTGCGCGCCCTACGCTCCGCGACATGATGGGGAAACGTCTCCCTGGAACGACCGTGGGCGGCTCCGCCACCCCGAAGAGCGACGAGGTGATCGCGATGCTCCACCGGTCCGAACCCGAATTCCGTCACCCCCTCGCGGTCCGCGACGGCGCCGGGGCACCCGTGACCTGCGCGTCGTGTGGCTGCCGCCTGGCCCAGACGGGCGAGGCGTGGTTCCACTTCAATCCGATCGGCGGACGCGATGCCCGCGGCTGCCGGGTCGCATGCGCCGATGCCGCGCACGACGCGACCGGTCGCGCGGTGTCGGTCGCCGTCTAGGCCCGCGGCCCGAGACCTCGTCAAACCCCCGTCTGGGGAGTCGTAGGCGCCGATTCCCGGCCGGCCGCTCGGTTTGGGGGCACGCCGAGCATGGATCTCGTGCCTGGATCGCTGGTTCCGTGGTGCTACGCACGGTTGGTGGATCGCCTAAGCCCCTGGAGGCGAGTGTTAGACGATGCGCCGCGCTTACCTCGGAGCGTGGCTAGCGCGGCGCCTCGTCCACGACGATCCGATAGCCGACGCCCCGGACCGCGACGACATGCGGCCCGCCGGCGGCATCGACCTTGGCTCGCAATCGGGCGAGATGCGGCTTGAGCCACAACAGGTCCGGGTCGGTCTCGGCCGGCCAGCCGGCACGCGCCAGTTGCAGGTGCGGGACGATGTCGCCGCGCGCCCGGACCAGCGCCTCGAGCAGACGGAACTCGGTCGGCGTGAGCGACAGCGGCACCTCCCCGACCCGCGCCTCGTGACGACCCGGCTCGAGCACCAGGCTCCCAGCCTCGAGTGGCCCGGCCGGGGCACCGGACCCAGCCGCCGACCGGTCGACCCGGCGCATGATCGCGGCGATCCGTGCCAGCAGCTCGGCCTTGCCGAACGGCTTCGTGAGGTAATCGTCCGCCCCGATCCCGAGCGCCCGGACCTTGGCGGCCTCGCCGCTCTCGCCCGACACGACCAGGATCGGCGCCTGGCCGACCGCGCGCATCTGCCCCGCGACCGAGAACCCGTCGGGTCCCGGCATCGCAAGGTCCAGCAAGACGAGATCGGGATGCTCCTCGCGGAACCGCTTCACCGCGGTCAGGCCGTCGTACGCGGTGATCACCTGGTGCCCCTCGGTGCCGACGAGGGCGGTGATGGCGCCGACCATCGCGGGGTCATCATCCACTACCAGGATCCGCAGGGGTCGGCTGCTCATCGTCGCCATCGGTCAGATCGCCACGGCGGCCGGGACCGCGACCACGAAGCGGGCACCGTGTGGTCCGGCCGGCTCGCACCACAGGTGGGCGCCCATCGACTCGCCCAGGCGCTTGGCGGCATACAACCCGATGCCCGAGCCGCGGGCGGTGTGCGTGTCGCGCCGCGCGTACGGCTCGAAGATCCGTTCGCGCCACTCGTCCGGGATCCCCGGTCCCTCATCGCTGACACCCAGATGCACGATGCCCTCGACGAGGCCCCAGTCGATGCGGATGGTGGTGTCGGAGGGGGCGTACTTCACCGCGTTCTCCACGAGGTGCTCGACGATCTGGCGGAGGCGCGACGGGTCGGCGAGGCCGTTGAGGTGGGCCGGGCCTTCGGTCACGACGTGATGCCGGCCGAGCAGCGGCGTGAGGGAGTGGAGCACCTCGGCGACGAGCGACTCGACATCGACCGGCTCGACACTGGCCGCATCCTCGGGCACGACTCGGACCGACGCGAGGATGGAGTCGACCAGCCGGTCGAGCCGCTCGATCTGCTCGAGCGTGGCGTCATGCCAGGCAGCCCGCGTCTGGCGCCGCTCGACGTCGCGCGACTCGCGCCCCTCGAGCTTCGGTTCCTCGGCCAGCAGGTCGGTGTACGCGCGAACGACCGCCAGCGGCGTGCGCAGCTCATGGGTCACGAGCGCGATCAGCTCGCTGCGCGCCTCGTCGATCGCCTTGAGCGCCTCGACCCGGGCCTCGGCCTCGCTCTGCTGGCGGCCCTTCTCGACGATCCCGGCAAGGAGGTCGGCGACCGCGCTCAGCTGGGCGACGTCCGATGGGCTGAACACTCGCGGTCGCTCCGTCTGGACGTTGAGGACGCCGATCGTCTGGTCGTGCCAGGTCAGCGGCACGCTCAGCATCGACGCCACGAACCGGCGCTGGTCGATGCCGCGGACCCACAGGAAGCGCGGGTCCGCTTTGACGTCCGGGATGACGAGCGGTCGCTGGCTCGCCGCCACCGACCCGGTCACGCCCTCACCGAACGGCACCCTGGCTCGGCCGATCTGGAAGCGGTCCAGGCCGTTGGTCGCGGCGAGGGTCAGGTACGCTCCATCGCGGTCGAGGAGGTACAGCGAGGAGACATCCGCATGGAGTTCATCGCGGGTCCCGTCGACGACCGTCTCCAGCAGCTCGTCCCACGTGCGCGCCGTCGTGGCCAGGCGGGCGACGTCGTGGATGAAGCGCAGCTGGTCGAGCTGGCGGTCGTCGCCGGGCGCGGCCGGAGCCGAGGTCCGCGCTCGGCGCGGTCGGTCCTGCACGCTCGTTCGTCGTTGCGCCACGTCCACCACCTTACAAGGGTAGGAACGGTCGCACCCGAGAAAGGTTGCGGGCCGGTCATCGCTCGGTTGCGCTACCGGAGGCGACCCGCTTCGCGATGACCGCGACGTCGAAGCCGACCCGCTCCGCCCGCGCCGCCGAACCGGCGGGGATCGGCTCGGCGCGTGCCCGCGACCCACTCGCGCTCGAGGTGCGGCTGCTCGGCGCCCTGCTCGGGCAGGTCATCACCGAGCAGGCGGGCCAGCCGATCTACGACCTCGTGGAGCGGCTGCGGCTGGCGGCGATCGCGTTCCGCCAGGACGAGCAACCGGCGGTGCGCGAGCGGCTCGAGGCCGAGCTCGACGCGCTCGAGCTGGACGACGCCGAGGCGGTCATCACGGCCTTCTCGCTGTACTTCCAGCTGGTCAACCTGGCGGAGGCGCGCGCCCGCGTCAGGACGCTGCGCCGTCGCGAGCGCGCGGCCCGCGACGGCCTGCTCGACGACTCGGTGGCGGAGGCGGTGGCGCGGCTGCGGCGGGCCGGTCGGAGCGAGGCCGACCTCGACGCGATCTTCGCGCGGCTGCGGATCACGCCGGTCCTCACCGCGCATCCGACCGAGGCACGACGGCGTACGACGCTCGTCGCCCTCCGCCGCTGCGCGGCGCTCCTCGAGCGGCTCGACGACACGCGCCTGACCCCGTCCGATGACCGCGAGATCCGTCGCCGCCTTCGTGAGGAGATCACGCTCCTGTGGCGCACCAGCGACCTTCGAGCGGTCACGCCGGAGCCCCTCGACGAAGTGCGCACGGCGATGGC
>DATAFZ010000137.1:0-20909 GCA_036257225.1 Candidatus Limnocylindrales bacterium
CCAAGCTGCCGACCGGCGGCCGAGCGATGCTGTCGTGGCTACGGGACCCTATCGGAGCACGCGATGCGCTGAGCTTCATGCCATCGGTGCGCGGCATGCACATTGGGCCAGCTCCTGCGCCGATCAGGCGGGTTACCAAGCGCGGATCGGGCCGCGCCACGCACGATCCGTGACCAACGCTCCCACTCTCGAAACCCGAGGGACAGGTTTCTGTGGCCGAAGGTGCGCCGCTTGCACCGATGGCCCGGTCGCGGTCCGTTCGCGCTACGCTGATGCCGAGTGCGCGAAACGGAGGACGCCATGCCCGGTGGCCGCATCACCCACGTCGAGTTCCCCGCCGACGACATGGAACGCGCAAAGCGCTTCTACGCTGCCGTCGCGGGTTGGGAGTTCCAGCCAATGGAGGGCTTCCCCGACTACGAGCTGTTCTCGACCGACGAGCAGACCGGTGGTGCGATCGGCGCCCGCGGCACCAGCACCGGGAACTCGATCCGGATCTTCATCACGGTCCCGGATCTCGAGCGCGCGCGCGACGCCGCCACCGCCAACGGCGGGACGCTCGTGGAAGACGTCACCGACGTCCCGGGCCAGGGCCGCTATGTCGTGGTCCACGACCCGGAGGGCAGCGAGATCGCGCTCTGGCAGAACCCGTCCGGCTAGGAGGGCCCGCTGCCGGCCCGCTTGAGGACCTCGCCCGCGACGATCTCGCGGTGGATCTGGTTCGTGCCCTCGTAGATCTGGGCGCCCTTGGCATCGCGCATCAGCCGCTCGATGCCGGTCTCACGTGAGTAGCCGCTTGCCCCGAACAGCTGCACCGCGTCGGTCGCGACGCGCATCGCGACGTCCGAGGCCGTCCATTTGGCCAGCGACGAGACCTCCGCGATGGGCTCGCCGCGATCCTTGGCCGCGGCGGCTTCGCGGGTGAGTGCCCGCGCCGCCGCCACGTCCCGCGCCATCTCGGCGAGCATGAACCGCAGCCCCTGCTGCTCAGCCAGCGGCCCACCGAATGCCTTGCGCTCGCCCAGGTAGCGGGCGGACGCCTCCAGCGCGGACCGAGCCAGCCCGACGCACGCCGCCGCGATCGAGATCCGGCCCTCCCCCAGCGCCGACAGCGCGATCCGGTACCCGTCGCCCTCCTCGCCCAGGCGGTTCGCGCTGGGAACCTCGCACCCGTCGAACACGAGTTCCGTCGCGGGACACGACCGGATCCCCATCTTTCGCTCGTGCGCGCCGAACCGGAACCCCGGCATCCCCTTCTCGACGAGGAACGCGGTGATCCCCTTGGCACCCGCCTCCGGGTCGACCGTCGCGAACACGAGATAGCGCTCCGCCTCCGGGGCGTTCGAGATCCAGATCTTGGTACCGGTGAGGCGATACGTCTCCCCCGCTGCCTCAGCCCGCGTCCGGATCGCCGACGCATCCGACCCCGCATGCGGCTCGGTCAGCGCGAATGCCCCCAGCGTCTCGCCCGACAGCATCGCCGGCAGCCAGCGCTCCTTCTGTTCGTCGGTCCCCCAGGTCACGACGGGGTACTGGGACAGGATGTGCACCGACAACGACACGGCCATCGCCATGTCGGCCGCGCCGAGCTCCTCCATGACCAGCGTCCAGGCGAGGTACGAGAAGCCCGCCCCGCCGACGTCGGTCGGGAACGGTGCAGCCGTCAGGCCGAGCTCGCCCATCTTGGTGAACAGCGAGCGGTCGTACCGCTCGGCCTCGTCGCGTTCGATGGCGCTCGGCGCGACCTCGCGCTGCGCGAAGTCGCGCGCGGTCTGACGGAGCAGCCGCTCCTCGTCGCCGAGCCCCGGCGCCGGCGCCGCGTCGGCTGTCACCGCCGTTCCCGCGGATACGTGTAGAAACCCTGCCCGGTCTTCTGGCCGAGATGGCCGGCATCGACGAGGTCGACCAGCACGCGCGGCGGCCGCATGTGCTCGAGCCCGAGTCCGTCCTCGAGCACGCGCATGATCCCGAGACACACGTCGAGGCCGATGAAGTCGGCGAGCTCGAGCGGGCCCATCGGGTGGTTCAAGCCGATGCGCGCGCCCGCATCGATGTCCTCGGCCGTCCCCACGCCCTGCTCGAGCGCCCGCATCGACTCCGCGAGGAACGGCATCAAGATCCGGTTGACGAGGAAGCCCGGCCGGTCCGCAGACACGATCACCTGCTTGCCGAGCTCGCCCGACAGCGCCCGGATCGCCGATACCGTCTCGTCTGACGTGTCGCCCGAACGGATCAGCTCGACCAGCGGCATGACCGGCACCGGGCTGAAGAAATGCATGCCCAGGAACCGCGGCCGGCGCTCGCCTGATACCGATTCCGCGAGGCGCCGGATGGCGATCGATGACGTGTTCGACGCGAACATCGTGGCCGGCGGCGCCAGCCGGTCGAGCTCCCGCCACAGCTCGGACTTGACCCCAAGGTCCTCGAACACCGCTTCGATCACGAGATCTGCATCCGCGACACGACCGATGTCCGCGGTCTGCTCGACGCGCGCCAGCGTCGCATCATGCTCCTCGGCCGTGAGACGGCCCTTGTCGACCGAGCGCTGCAGGTTGCCGGCGATCCGCTCACGGCCTGCCTCCGCCCGCTCGATCTCAGGCTCATACAGCACGACGTCCTTACCGATCGCGGCATGGACCTGGGCGATGCCATGCCCCATCAGCCCCGCCCCCGCCACGAAGACCCGGGCGATCCCCGTCATGTACCTAGCCTAGCCACGCGGCTGGATCGCGAGCGCGCGGTCCACGCGAGCAACAGCATGAAGCCGAACGCGGATGCCGCGGCCCCGACCAGGAAGATGCCGCCGAAGCCGACTCGGGCGGCGACGATCCCGAGCACCGCAGGGGCCAGTCCGAATGCCACGTCGAGGAACGCGCTGGCCGTCCCGACGACGGAGCCACGCTCCATCTCGGACACGCGCGACACGGCGAGCGTGAGCAGCCCGGGCATGAGGAACGCGACGCCGGAGCCGAAGACCACCGTCCCGATGAGGACGCCCGCCGGACTGGGCACGAGGCCCAGGATGGCCAGCCCGGCGGCACCGACCGCGAGGGCCCCACCGGACAGCCGGGCCGGGCCGACCTGGTCGGGCAGTTTCGCGAAGAGGAGTCGCAAGCCGATCACGAGCGCGGCGTAGATCGCCAGCGGCAGCCCCGCGCCATCCATGCCCACCGACGCCGCATGCAATGGAAGGAACGCCAGGAAACCGGCCATACCCGTCGTGCCCGCGAGGATGAGCACGCCGGGAAAGATCGCCGCCGGGTGGATGAGCCTGGACCGGGATGTGTTCTCGTCCGGTCGCAGCACCGTCGGGGAGGTCTCAGGAACGAGCCAGGTCATCGCCGCCGCGGCAGCGGTCAGGACGATCGCCACGATCCAGACTGCCGAGAAGCCACCGGCCCCCAGCGCGAACTCCCCGATCGCGGGACCGATCCCCAACCCGACATAGAGGGACAGCGACAGCAGGTTGAGGGCCTCGCCGCGACGTGATTCCGGGGCGAGGTCGGCGCCAGCGGCGAACACTGCCACGAAGAAGAAGGCCTCGGCGATGCCGAGGAGGGCCCGCGCCACGATGAACAGGGCGAGCGTGTCGACGACGAGATGGAATCCCAGCGCGCTGACCGATAGCAGAGCGCCCAGGACCAGCAAGGGGCGCCGACCGAAGCGGTCCGCTGCCCAGCCGACCACGGGCCGCATGATCAGCGCACCAGCCGCGAACGCCCCGAACGCAAGGCCGGCACCGACGGCGTCGGACCGGAGCGGACCCGTCGCGAACGGCGCTACCACGGGCAGCACGACGCCGCCCGCCACGAAGAAGACGAGGGACGTGGCGCCGAGGATGAGGAACGTGCGGGTCACGAGGGGCGGCAGCCCGGCCGTCGTCATGCGGGCTCCCTGGCGATGGCGTCGAGCAACCGGTCCGCCGCGGCGTAGGGGTCCAGGCGATGTTCGGCGACCTCGTCGACGACGGAACTGGTCAGCGCCGCGAGTCGGGACCCATCGAGCCGATCGGCGACGCGCTCGGCAAGCACGCCGCGGACCTGCGCAAGTGCCCTCGCCCTTCGGGCGTCCGCCGTGAGACCTTCGCGGTCGGCGGTCCGGTGGCGATCGAGGGCCTGGAGCAGCTCGGGCACGCCCTCGCCGGTCGAGGCGGTCGTAACGAGCACCTCGGGTCGCTTCGGGGCCGGGCGGTCGGGCGAGCGGTCGCCGCGCCCGACGGTCGGCACGAGCATCGCCCGGAGCTGGGCCGCCGTTCGCAGTGCGCCCGGTTTGTCGCCCTTGTTGACGACGACGAGATCGGCGACCTCCAGCAGGCCCGCCTTGATGGCCTGGACCTCATCGCCCATCTCGGGCGCCTCGAGCACGACCGTGGTGTCGGCGGCCGCAGCGACCTCCACCTCGCTCTGACCGGTCCCGACCGTCTCGATGAGCACGAGGTCGAAGCCGGATGCGTCGAGCACGGCGGCGGCTGCCGTGGTCGTCGAGGCGAGCCCGCCGGCGTGGCCACGCGACGCCATCGATCGGATGAACACGTCGCTGTCGTCGGCGTACGACTGCATGCGGACCCGATCGCCCAGCAGCGCTCCACCGGTGATCGGCGATGACGGGTCCACCGCCACGACCGCCACAGCACGCCCGGCCGCCCGGACCACCCCGATGAGCGCCGCGACGAGCGTGGATTTACCCGAGCCCGGTGGCCCGGTGATGCCGACGAGGTGGGCGCGGCCGGCCAGCGGATACATCCGCCGGAGCGCGGTCTCGGCCAACGGCGAGCGGTTCTCGACGGCCGTCAGCAGACGCGCCAGCGAGCGGCGGTCGCCCGCCATCGCCGACTCGGCCAGCTCGTCCGCCCCGACAGTCGCCCGGGGAGTCGGGGACTCCCCCACCCTATTGCCGGGGTCCCGCGTTCGCGCGCAGGAATTCGGCAACGGCGGCGATGGTCGTGCCCGGTCCGAACACGGCAGCCACCCCGGCCTCCCGTAACGGCGCCACATCGTCGTCGGGGATAATCCCGCCGACCGTGACGAGCACGTCGTCGAGGCCCGCCTCCTTGAGCAGCTTGGTGATCCGGGGCACGAGCGTCATGTGCGCGCCCGACAGGATCGACAGGCCGACCACGTCGACATCTTCCTGGAGCGCGGCCGTGGCGACCATCTCGGGGGTCTGGCGGAGGCCGGTGTAGACGACCTCGAAGCCCTCGTCGCGCAGGCCGCGCGCGAGGACCTTGGCCCCGCGATCGTGGCCGTCGAGACCCGGCTTGGCGATCAGGACCTTGATGGGCCGGTCGGGCATGGGCGGATTGTAGTCACCGCCACGACCCGCCGGCCCATCGGGAGCGTCGTCAGGCGGTCGTCCGCGCGAAGGCGCGTGCCGCGATCACGAGCGAGATCAGCGCCAACGTCCCCATGACCACGGAGCCGACGACGATCTGGGGGTCAGCCCACAGGCCGTTGAACAGCGCCCGTGCCGCGTCGACCGCATGGGTCAGCGGGTTGAGCGTCGAGAGGGTCTGCAGCCAGTCGGGCGCGAGCGCCATCGGCAGCATGATCCCGGACAGCAGGAGCAGCGGCAGGGTGACCGCTTGCGCGATCGGCGCCAGCGCATCTTCGCTCTTGGTCACGAGCGCGAGGGTGTACGACAGGAGGGAGAACGTCAGGCCCACCAGGGCGACGATGCCGAGGGTCAGAAGCGCCCCGAGCGGGTCCAGCTCAAGGCCGAACGGGATGGCGACGAGGATCAGCAGGGACGATTGGGCAAGCAGGATCGTGACGTCCCGGAGCGACCGCCCGGCCAGCATCGCGAAGCGGCTCATCGGGGTCACCCGCATCCGTTCGACGACGCCGTAGCGGATCTCGGCGACCAGCCCGAAGCCGGCGAAGAATGCAGCGAAGAAGGCGGTCAGGATGAGCAGACCCGGGACGAACCAGTTGAACGCGCTGGCGGAGGCGCCGGCGGTCGACGTCGCGCCTTCGAGGAGCGGCGCGAACAGGATCAGATAGAGGATGGGCTGGAACAGGCCCATGGCGACCCACACCGGCTGGCGCAGGGTCAGGATGAGGGAGCGGCGGTACATCAGCCACGTGTCTCGGATGAGCTTCATCGAAGGATCCCTTTCGTGTTCGTCGGTGTCAGGCCGCCGCGTCGTCGCGGAGGGAGCGGCCGGTCTGGCGAAGGAAGACGTCGTCGAGGCTCGGCCGATGCAGGGCGATCGACGATGGGGCGAGGCCGGCGCCGTCGAGCACCCGCAGGAGCTGCGGCACAGCGGTCTCGCCGCGGTCCACATAAAGGCGGATGACACCGTCCTCGCCGGTCGCCTCGCGGACGAACGACTGTTGACGGACGGTCTCCAGGACGTGCTCCGTGGCACCGTCGACGCCGAGCGTCACGACGTCACCGGCCACTTGGCGCTTGAGCTCGTCGGCGGTGCCCTCGGCCACGATCAGGCCGTGGTCGATGATCGCCAGCCGGTCGGCCAGCGCGTCCGCTTCCTCCAGGTAGTGGGTGGTCAGGAAGACCGTGGTCCCTTGCGCACGCAGTCCCCGGATCTCATCCCACATGCCCGCCCGCGCCTGCGGGTCGAGCCCGGTCGTGGGCTCATCGAGGAACAACACGGCCGGTCGATGCACGATGCCGAGGCCGACGTCGAGCCGGCGCTTCATCCCGCCGGAATAGGTGCTCGTAGTCCGATCCGCGGCCGACTCGAGGTCGAGCAGGGCGAGCACCTCGCTGGCACGGGCCACTGCCTGGCTCTTGCTCATCCCGTACAGGCGGCCCTGGATGACGAGCTCGCCACGGCCGGTCTCGGCAGGATCGGTGGAGCCGCCCTGCGGCACGTAGCCGATGCGCTCGCGGACCCGCTGCGGCTGCCGTCGCAGATCCGCACCGGCCACGGTCGCCTCGCCCGACGTGGGCGTGAGCAGCGTGGCGAGCATCCGAAGGGTGGTCGTCTTGCCGGCCCCGTTCGGGCCGAGGAAACCGAAGATCTGGCCCGCGCCGACGTGGAGGTCGACGCCGCGCACGGCCTCGACGTCGGCGGCCTTGCCGCGGGTCTTGAATGTCCGTCGCAGATCGTGCGTCTCGATCATCGACCCGCTCGTCTGTTGGGTGGCCATGGCGTTCTCCTGGGCTATGCTGGTTCCGAGCGGCAGTTGCGCCGTTCAGCATCTTCGTGCAATATCTGCACCGGGCAGATAATTGCCCAGTCAGGAGATGTTGTCAACCATGAACCGCGAATCGATCGATTCAGTCCTGCGCTCCCTGCGCCAGGTCAATCTGCAGGGGTCACTGTTCGGCCAGAGGGTGGCGATCCAGTTCGGCCTGTCCGAGTCGGACATCGAGGCCCTCGAGGTTCTCATCGACAGCGGCGCTGCGACCGCCGGCAAGCTGTCCGACCTGATGGGTTTGACGACAGGAGCGGTCACCCGCGTCATCGACCGCCTCGAGCAGGCCGGCTACGTGCGGCGGGTCCCCGATCCCACGGACCGCCGGCGCGTCATCGTCGAGCTCGTTCCCGAGCGGATCGCTGCGGTGGAGTCGACGATCTCACGCGTCACCGACAAGGGCGCCTCGGAGATCGGGCATTACTCGGAGGCGGAGCTGGCCGTCATCAACGACTTCCTGAGCCGGATGGCCGCGATCACCCACGCGGAGGCGGCCGCCCTACGCGACACGCCCGGCTCCGCCACGGAGGGCGGGTCCGAGCACGCGGCGCCGATCGGCGGGCTCGGCCGCGCTCGGCTCCTGTTCAAGGCGGGTGCTCATGAGCTGCTGCTGCGCGGGACCTCCGACATCGGCGAGCTCTACCGGGCCAAGTTCGACGGGGCCGTCCCCCAGGTCCGCCTTCGGGACGGCGTCGTGACGATGCAGTACAAGGGCGGCTGGCAGTGGGGCTGGAACGAACGGCGTGCGGACGTGTCCCTGAACGCCGCGATCCCGTGGGACATCGAGATCGTGGGCGGGGCGGGCAAGCTCCAGGGCAAGTTCGGATCGCTCGACCTGCGCTCCCTGGAGTTCACGGGCGGGGTCGATCAGTTCCGGCTGACCCTGGGTCAGCCGGCGGGCGACGTCCCGATCCGGTTCACACGGGGGGCCAACAACATCCGCATCGAGCGACCGACCGGCGCAGCCGTCCGGCTGACCCTCAAGGGCGGCGCCGGGCGCATCGACTTCGACCAGCGGCGGTTGAACGGCACCGCCGACACGATCCTCGAGACGCCAGGCGCGGCAGCAGCCAAGGATCGGTACCTGGTCGAGATCGAGGGAGGGGCCGGCAGGATCACGATCGCCGAAGCCGGCTGACCGTCAGGCCCGCGGCGCTTCGCGGGCGAGATGATCCAGGAACTCGGCCCTGGTGCGGTCGCGCGTGCGGAACAGCCCGAGGACCGAGGACGTGGTCATGATCGTGCCCGGCTTGCGCACGCCGCGCATGACGGCACACAGATGGGTCGCCTCCATGACCACGCCGACACCCTGCGGAGTGAGGTTGTCCTGGAGGAACTCGGCGACCTGCTGGGTCAGGCGCTCCTGGACCTGCAGGCGGCGCGCGTACATCTCGACGATGCGGGGGATCTTCGAGAGGCCGATGACGCGGCCGCGCGGGATGTAGGCGACGGACGCCGTGCCGAAGAACGGCAGGAGATGGTGCTCGCACAGCGAGTAGAACGGGATGTCCTTGACAATGACCATCTCGCTGTAATCGACATCGAAGATCGCGTTGTTGATGAGCCGCTCCGGGTCGACGTGATAGCCGGCTGTCAGCTCCGTGTACATCCGGTGGACACGTTCCGGTGTGCCGATGAGGCCCTGGCGGTCCGGGTCCTCGCCGATCTCCTCGAGGATGCGCCGGACGGCGGCTTCCACCCGGCCGTTGTCCGTGGACGCGTCACCCTCGTGGTCGCGTCCTCGCGACCCGGTGATGTCGTCGATCGCGACACTGGTCTCGCCGATCTCGGATTCGATCTCATCGACGAGGCGACGGACGTTTGGCGGCAGATCGATCGGCCTGGTCATGGTCGAGGGATGGTACGCCCGCCGTGCGGGCCGTGGTTCCGCTGCGGCGTCACGGGCAGATCGGCGGCAGTGGCGGCAGGTCGATCAGGCACTCGTCCGGCGTCGGGGTCGGCTCCGGCATCGGCGGTGGGGTGGGCGGTGGGGTGGGCGCCTGCGTCGGCGCTGCCGTCGGCGCAGCGGTCGGGCGCGGGGTCGGAGCCGGGGTCGGTCGAGTCGTCGGTGCCGCGGTCGGACGGGCCGTCGGCGCGCTCGTCGGCGCGCTCGTCGGTGGCGGGGCCTCCGTCGGCCCCGACAGGTCAGTCGGCGTGGTCGGGTCGGTCACGCCAGGCGCGCCGCCGGGCGAGCCCGGCGTGGTAGGCAACGTCGGCGAGGCCGGGCCCTGGCCGGGAGGGCTGCCCGGCGACCCACTTGCAAACGGGCTCGCCCCGACCGCCGGGCTGGGCGCCAGGGATGCCTGCCCGACGACGATCGTGCCCGGCGACGACTCCACGGGCACCGCCACGACCTGCTGGACGCCAGGACCGGATGGCGCCGGCACCATGCTCGAGAACGCGCTCGCGAGGACGATCGCAATGAGTAGGCCGAAGCCGATACCGATGGCGGTCTGGCGATAGAGCGGGTCGACCCTGCTGAGGCGGCTGATGGGTCTCCTCCTGACGAGGTCCGCGCAGCCCCAGACCCCGTGACCGAGTCACGAGCATACCGGTCTTGTGGGGGATATGGGTCTCTGGAGGCGGTGCGGTGGCGTTACGGGGAGATGTCGGTCACGCACGAACAATCAGGGTGTGGTGCGCCGACGCGCCAGATAGTCATGCCAGAACAGGCGCGCCGCGACCGACCGCCAGGGCCGCCAGGCCTCCCCGATGCGCGCCAGCTCGTCGGGGCCGGGGCGGGTCGGAAGGGCCTTGGCCTGCGCGACGGCGGTTGCCAGGGCCATGTCGCCGGCAGGCCACACATCGGGCCTGCCGAGCACCATGAGCAGGTAGATCGTCGATGTCCAGCGACCGATGCCGGGGATGGCCTCGAGGGCGAGCTGGGCAGCCTCGTCGTCGAGCGTCGCGAGCCCGTCCAGGTCGAGCGTGCCGTCCAGGAGCGCCTGGGCGAGGGCACGTCCGTAGCGCGCCTTCTGCCGGCTGAAGCCGATGGACAGCAGGTCCTGGCCGGAGAGGCTGATGAACGCGGCCGGCGTAAGCGGGTCGGTCGCGAGCACCAGTCGATCGAAGGCCGCGCGCGCCGAGGCGAGCGAGACCTGCTGCTCGAGGACGATGTGGAGGAGCGTGCCGAACCCCGCCGGTCGGTCCCACAGGGGCGGTGGCCCGAGCCGGTGCACGATATCGGCGAGCTCCGGATCGCGAGCCGCGAGATCGGCGACCGCCGACTCGAGGCTCGCCTGGTCGAGTGTCGCGATCAGGCGACGCTCCCGCCCGCGGAGAAACCGGCCGCCGGCAGCGGGTCGAACGAGCGGCCTTCCGCGCCTCGGAGCCATGCCCGTGCGTTTTCGCCGAGGGATGGTCGGTGGTAGCCACCTTCCTGGAGGATGACCAGCCGCCGGTCGAGCGCCGCCACGCGTCGCCCGATCTCGTGATAGACGTCGGTGGTGAGGGCGAAGTCGCCGATCGGGTCGAGCCCGTAGGTGTCGAACCCGAGCGAGACCACGACGATCGACCCGGGCGCCGCCACGATGTCATCGATCGCCCGGTCGGTCGCCTCGAGGTACTCCGCGTTGGTGGCCCCGGCACGAAGCGGGATGTTCCGGTTCTCGCCGACGCCCTCGCCCTCCCCTGTCTCGTCGGCACGTCCCAGGAAATACGGATAGGCGCGTTCCGGGTCGCCGTGGATCGAGACGTAGCGCACGTCGCCCCGTCGCCAGAAGATCTGCTGCGTGCCGTTGCCGTGGTGGTAATCGACGTCGAGGATCGCGACCCGCTCGCCGGTCTGCCCGGCGATCGCGTGCGCGACGATCGCCGCGTTGTTGAAGAAGCAGTAGCCGCCATACATCGAGCGGGCCGCGTGATGCCCTGGCGGGCGGCACAGGCCGTAGGCAGCGCGCTCGCCGCCTAGCACAAGGTCCATCGTCGTCAGGGCCACGTCGACCGCCGCGCGGGCAGCGTCGTACGTGCCGGCGACCAGTGGTGCCGCAGAGTCCAATCCCCAGAACCCCGCCCGTCCCCCGACGTGGCCCGGCTCCCGCGCCAACCGCGTCACGGCGTCGGGCGACATACCCTCGAACATCGCCCGGTTCGGATACGTGTCGGCGGACAGGAACGCCCGCGGGATCAGCTGGGCGCGCACCTCGGACCAGGCGACTTCGAGGAACCGGACGAGGCCCTCGTCGTGGACCGCGGTGATCGGCGCCTCACCGTGGTCGGTGGGGTCGATGAAGTCGAACCCGCCGTCCGCCTCCAGCGCGGAGCGGATGCGCTCCCCGCGCTCGGCGACCTCGTTTGCGGGAACGCCGACGCCCATGAACGTTTCGGTGTCGATGTCGTGAGCGAGGTGGCGGGGCGTGTAGACGACCTGCATCAGGCTCCCTCTCCGAGCGCCAGGACCGCGGCGGCGACCTCGCGCGGACGGTAGCGCATCAGGTTGTGCCCGATGTTGCCGAACGCCACGGTCCGGATGGGCGGCAGGTGCACCAGTTCGCGCACCGCCGAGACTGCGTCAAGGCGTTCTGCGCGCGAGCCGGCCTCGTCGTCCATCCCCATGAGCGCGCTGACCGGGGCGTCGACCAATGGCAGAACCGCGAGCGGGGCGTACTCGAACATCGCGCGGACGGCTGCTTCGGTCGCGTGTGGACGTGCCGAGGGAACGACTCGGCCAGCATGTGTCTCGACCACCGTTGCGCGGGCTGCCTGCTCCTGGTCCGCGTCCCACGTCGACCGGTCGAACTCGCGGCGGTCCTTGAGGAACGCCGACATCGATCGCATCACCTCCGGCGGCTCATCGAGCTCACGCAGGAACTGATCGACGTCGACGCCGCTCACGGACTCGATGTCCTCCCACCCGCCGTCGACCAGGACCAGGCCGGCGCATCGATCGCGTAGATCGCGCGCAGCATGCGCGGCCACGATCGCCCCGAAGCCGTGGCCGGCGAGGACGACCCGGTCACTCGGCGACGCGAGGACGCCCGCGCCCTCAGCGACGGCGATGACGTCCTCGCCCTGGAGGTCGAGATCGTAGGCACCATCCTCCGTGGGCGCGTCGGACAGGCCATGACCGCGGAGATCCATCGCAACGAACCGGATCGCACCCGCCGGGCCGCCGAGCCGCCGCGCGACCGGCGTCCACGCCCAGACCGTCTGTCCGAGGCCGTGGATGGCGACGACACCGGACGCACGCGGACGTGCGGGACCGCCCCAGTCGAGGAAATGGATGCGGTCGCCGTCGTGGTCGACCGTGAACCCCGCCGGCTCGAGCGTCATGTCCGGCTCCGGGACACCGGTCGGCGGGAGCTCCATCGGCCTTAGGATACGGGCGCCATGGCCAAGCGCCGACGCGGATCCCGGACCAGCCGCTCGCGCCCGCCGTCGCCAGCCCGGCATCGGCGCTTCGAGGACCTCGTACAGCAGGCACTGGCGGCTATCCCGATGCCGTTCGCCGCGGCGCTCGACGAGGTCGCGATCGTCATCGAGGACGAGCCGACCCCGGACCAGCTGCGGGACAACGAGCTGACGCCGGACGACACGTTGTACGGCCTCTACGAAGGTGTCGCCCGGACCGAGTACGGCGCCGACTGGCTCGTCGTGCCCAACCGGATCTCGCTGTTCCGGTTGCCGCTCGAGGCCGACTTCGCCGACCCGGATGAGCTGGCCGACGAGGTCCGGCTCACCGTCATCCACGAGCTCGCTCACCACCTCGGGATCGACGACGACCGGCTCCACGCCCTGGGGGTCGACTAGGCGCGCGCTCCCGGGAGGGTACCGGCGGCTTCGATCAGGGCGCCCAGGCGGCCCACCTCGACGTTCCCGCCTGATAGCACGACCGCGACGCGCTCGCCATCGGCGATCGTCACGCGTCCTGCGAGCACGGCGGCTAGGGCTGCCGCCCCGGCTGGCTCGAGGACCTGCTTGAGCCGCTCCAGCGCGAATCGGAGACCGGCGAGGATCGTGGCGTCGTCGAGCAGGACGATGTCGTGAAGCAGCCGCTGGGTGATCGCCATGGTCCAGCGACCCGCGAACGGCGCTCCGAGCCCGTCGGCGACGGACTCCGGCTGGATCGTCACGATCTCGCCGCGCTCGATGGCGAGTGAGACGGCGTTCGATCGCTCGGGCTCCACGCCGATGATGCGCGCGCTCGGTCGCCTCGCCTTGATCGCCGACGCGATGCCGCTGATGAGCCCGCCACCGCCGACCCCGACGACCACGACATCCACGTCGGGCACGTCGTCGACGATCTCGAGACCGACCGTGCCGTTGCCGGCGATGACCGCAGGGTCGTCGAACGGATGCACGAAGGTCAGCCCCTCGGTGTCCCGGATCCGCTCCATCTCCGCGAACGTGTCGCCCACGTGCGTCCCGTGCAGGATCACGCGGGCGCCGTAACCCAGGCACGCCTCGACCTTCGAGCGCACGGCGCCCTCAGGCATGACCACCGTGACGGGGACCCCAGCCGCCGCGCCCGCCCACGCGTAGGCCTGGCCGGCATTGCCGGCCGATAGCGTGATCGCCCCACGCTGGCGGGCATCCTCGGGAAGGGTCGCGATCCGGTTGGTCATGCCCCGCGCCTTGAACGAGCCAGTCTTCTGGAGGTGCTCGGCCTTGAGGAGGATCGATCCATCGGCCGGGGTGATGCCGGATGCCGCATGCAACCAACGCCCCGCGGTCAGCGAGCGCAGCATCGGCGTCCGATGGACGTAGCCGTCGAGCCGCCCGGCCGCGTCCTCGATCGCGGAGATCGGCACCTCGAGGACCGCGTCGGCCGTCGGGCTGGCGGGGTCGGGCATGCGGCCGAGTATGGCACGGGCTAGGCTCGGGCCATGATCATGTACCGGCCGGGAACAGCCGCCGACACGCGGGCTTGCTTCGACATCTTCGAGGCGTCGGTCGACGACCTCGGCCGGCGGACCGGCAGTGGCGCCAACGCGACGGCCGGCGAGCCGGACGCGTTCGGGATCCGGCGGCCACTGTTCGACCATCTGGCTGCCACCGGCGACCAGTGGTGGCTCGCGGAGGATGGGCCCGGCGGCCGCGCGGTCGGGTACGCCCGCTCGATCGTCCGCGATGGGGTGCGAGAGCTGACCGAGTTCTTCGTGCTCCCCGAAGCGCAATCCGGCGGCGTCGGCCGCGGCTTGCTCGAGCGAGCCTTCCCGGCGGACGGCGCCCGGCATCGAGCGATCATCGCCACGATCGACCCGCGGGCCATCGCCCGCTATCTGCGCGCGGGCCTCGACGGTCGCACGCCGCTGGTCGGCTGGGAAGGCGTGCCACGTGATGCGCCGCTCGCGACGGATCTGGCCCGCGAGCGGATCGACCCCGACGACCCGCCGCTCGAAGACCTCGCCGACATCGACCGGCGGATCCTCGGTTTCCGACGGGACGAGGACCATCGTTGGTTGGCCGGACAGCGGCCCGGTTGGGTCTATCGCCGGGATGGCGCGGTCGTCGCCTACGGCTACCACCCGTCGCGACCCGCGTGGGGCGGCCCCTACGCCGCGTTGACTCCAGCGGATGTGCCCGTGCTGCTGGCCGACGGCGAGGCGACCGCGGCCGCAGCGGGCCACGCAAAGGTCACGTTCGACCTCGCCCTGACGGCCCGGCCGGCCATCGATCACCTGCTGGAGCGCAGGTTTCACGTCGACCCGTTCGTGATGCTGTTCTTCAGCGATGCTCCGATCGAAGGACTGGATCGGTATGTCCTCACGTCGCCGCCGTTCTTCGCGTGAGCCCGTAGCGGCCGGATCGCACCGCGCTCTAGTTGCGTGTTTGCGCAAACACTGATATCGTCGAGTCCGTGTTGGACTACCTGCCGGTCTCGGCGGAGCTGGATCGCGAGCGGTACGCCGCGGTCGGTCGAGCCCTCGCAGACCCGAAGCGCCTGTGTGTCCTCGAGTCGCTCGCGATCGGCGAGCTCTCGGTGAGCGACCTCAGCACCCGGGTAGGCTGCCAGGTGCCCAACATGAGCCAGCACCTTGCTGTGCTCCGCCGGGCTGGTCTGGTCACCAGTCGGCGCGACGGCAACACCATCCTCTACCGCCTGACGGACCATCGCGTCCTCCAGGCGTATCAACTCATCCAGGACATCGCCCGCTAGGGCACAAGCCCCCCGGGCACTCGCCGAGTGCGAGTGAGAAAGGAACAGCATCCATGGTGGAGATCAAGCACGCGACGGACGCCACGTTCGAAGAGCTCGTGCTCAAGGCGGAGCGACCAGTCGTCGTCGACTTCTGGGCCGCCTGGTGCGGGCCCTGCAAGATGGTCGCCCCCGAGATGGAGAAGCTCGCCGAGAAGTACGAGGGCGCGGTCGACGTGGTCAAGGTCGATGTCGACGCGAACCCGCGCATCTCCCAGGCGTTCAACATCATGAGCATCCCCACGATCGCATTCTTCAAGCCGGGCTCGCAGCCCCAGGGTGTGGTCGGCTTCCGACCGCTCGAGCAGCTCGAAGTCCAGTTCGGCCTGACGGAGTTCGCGGCCGCCACGGCCGACTGACCCCGTCCCCTCCCCGACCCTACCGACCCCGGTCATCCGACCGGGGTCGTTCCGTTTCTGGTGCGCGCGTCGCGAGCGCTACGCTAGGCGCCTGGCCCCGTCAGCCGGCGATGGCCGGACAGGAACCACGCCCCCGCCCGGTCCGCCACGTAGCCGTCCACGACCCGTGGCCGGATGTCGACCCAGCCCGGGCCGCGGGCCGATCGGTGCACCTCGGGCGTGCGCGTGGCGGCGGCCGCCACGATCGGGTCGAGCAGGAACGACGCCTCTCCCCCGTCCGCTGACAGCACCGCGAACGTCGTCCCCTGCACCGACCACTCGACCGCTCCGTCCGAACCGGTCGTGGCCGCCACATCGGGCGTGGATCGCGCCGCGAGATCCAGCACGTCCCGGAGCGAGGTCACCGGGCCGCAGCCGCCAAGATCGCGCGCAGGTCGTCGGCATGCTCCTCGTAGTGCGCGATGGTCTCGTCGCGGAATGACTTCAGATGGACCGGGTGCTTGAGCCAGCGGGTCTCCGGCACGACCGTCAGGTAGCCACGTAGCTCGCCGGGCTGCGTCCGGTAACGCTCCCGCAACTCGTCCATGGGTAGGGCAGCCCAGGTCCTCGTGATCTCTTCGTTGACGACGTCGCCGCCGCGGGCATCCCAATCAGCATCGACCCGGGCGATGGTCGGGCTGGTCTCGTTGACGGCAAGCTCCTTGGCCGCATCGAGCGACACGCCCTGCCAGGCCAGCATGTGCGCCATGAGATCACGACCCGTCCAGCCATGCGCGCCCTCGACCTCGGCCGTGAGCTGGTCGTCGGTCAGGTCTGCCAACGCCTCGTAGGGCGCCCAGCCGTCTCGCTCCTCCTGGAGGAACTCCATCGCGTCGAGATACATGGGCCGATGGTACGTCGGCGCGCCAACGGGGCGATGGTAGAGTCGGCCGCATGCAGCGGCGGGCTGACGACCAGCCCACGGTCTTCTCCGACTCGGGGGGCAGCGAACGGTCGCCGTCGAGCGCTCATGCTGACCCGAGCGGCGCGCTGCCGGCCGATATCGCTCGTCGAACCGGGGTCGTGTTCGTCCACGGGATCGGGACGCAGGCCCCCGGCGAGACCTTCCTCGACTGGTCCGGTCCGATCGTCGAGCTGCTGACCGAATGGCGTGCGGCCGCCGCGGCGGCGAGCCCATCGAATGCCGCTGCGGACCGCATCGACGACCCGGTCTGGCGTGCTGAGTTCGCCTTCAGCGCCGCCTCCCCGCCCTACCTCGAGGTGGTCGTCCCCGCCCATGCCGAGCTGCCGTCGACGAGTTGGGTCCTCACCGAGGCCTGGTGGGCGTCCGACCTGCGGGCGCCGAGCCTGGGACGAACGATCGACTACCTCCGGCGGCGGATCGGCATGGTCGTCGCGGGCATCGCGGCCGGCTATCGCGATCGCGCGCCCCGGCTGCACGAACTCGCACAGGCGACCGACGTCATCGGCGAGGGCCGCCCGCCGCTGGACTGGCGACTCGCCGAGGGACTCGACCAGATCCAATCACGGACGTTCGGCGCGCGTCCGATCGGCTGGCTTGTGGCCGGCGTGGGCGCCATCATCCTGGCCGGCTACGACCTGCTCCGGCGCATCCCTATCCCGGTCGTCCGCGATTTCGCCGCGCGCCGGATGATCGACAGCTTCCTGATCGACTGGTTCGGCGACCTGCCGGTCATCCTCGATGAGGCCGTCCAGGCGGCCAACGTGCGTGCGCGACTCGCGCGATCGATCCAGCGCCTGCTCGACGACGGCTGCGATGCCATCGTCGTCGTGGCCCATTCGGGCGGGGCGCTGGTCAGCTTCGAGACCCTCCTCGACCCCGCCTACCAGCACCTCCGGGTGGAAAAGCTGGTGACCCTCGGACAGGGGCTGGGCCTCGCATGGCGACTGGCGGCCGATCCCGACGTCCGCGAGATCACGCCCGGTCATCGACTGGTGGGCAACCTCGCTCGGGCGCGCCCCGGCCTGCGCTGGGTCGACGTCTGGGCCTCATTCGACCCCGCCCCAGCCGGACCCCTGCCCGAGCGGGGCGGGATCACCGCCGCCCCGAGCGATCGCGCGGCTGCGGCCTTGTCGACCGGCGCCACCGCCGTCGACACGGGTGACGCCGGCGAGACACCCTGGCTCATGCAGGCGCCGGTCCGGTTGCCGGGTGAGCCGGAACCCCCGATCCCGCCAGCGACGATCATGGTCGAGTCTCGCCCGGTCACCAACGAGATGAACGTCCTGACCGATCACGGCGCCTACTGGGCGAACCCGGAGGGCTTCCTGATCCCGCTGGTCCGACACCTGGACGCGGCGCTCGGGGACGCGTCGGCATCACGCTTCTACCGGGATCGCACCGATCGGACGCGGCGGATCGTGTGGCGCCGCCAGCGCGTCTCGGCGCTCGCGGCGTGGGGCTGGCTGTGCTCGCTCGGGGCGATCGCGACGGCCATCGGCCTGATCGTCCTGCAGGCGACAGGCGATGAACGACTATCGGACGCGGGGCATCGGATCGTCGCGCTGTGGGATCGGATCCCAGGCCACGAGATCGTGTCGGGTCCGGTCACTGCGATCGGTACGGTGATCGGGGCGATCCTCGACTGGCTACCGCTGGGCGGGTTGCCCGACCTGCTCGCTTCGTTGGGACCGGTGATCCTCGGCCTGGCGCTGACGGCGGGGCTCTTCTATGCGCTCGCCAAGATCGGGCTTGCACGCTGGCACGACTGGGATCGGCGCGAGCGGCGCGCGATGCTTCCTGAGATACCGACGCTCCCGGACCGATCCCTCGCCGGTGGGCAGGCGATGCTCCTCGTGGGCGGGCTGATCGGACTGATCCTCGCGGTCTTCGCAGAACCGATCGCGGCCGGTCTTGTGATCGTGCTCGGGGCGGCCGCCGGACTCGTCGTCTGGGCCCGGCGGCCATTTCGCTAGGGCCCATGCCGGGCCCCAGACACTATCGCTACTCGGAGATGGGATACATCTGGCGGTATCGCGCCTCCCATTCCTGGCCGTACTGCAGCCACTTCGCGCGCTCGGCGGCCTGCGCCGCTTCGTCGTCGACACGTGCCTGGATGGCGGCCGGGAGGGCGATCGCGACGGCCCCGCCGGCGATGCCGCCGAGGAGCGATGCCGCGATGGCCAACCCCACGACGGGGTTGGTGATGGTGGTCCGTCGTTGGACGAGTTCTGCCATTGGTCGGGCTCCCTGATCTCTAGATCGTCATCGGCTGGTCAGGCGACCAGCGCTGACGACATCGTCGGTCCCCGACTGCCGATGTCGAAATCACGGAAATCCCTATTTGTGGGTCACGTCCCGTCGGGCCAAGCGTCACGGAGCCGCGGATCGGCGCCCTCGATGGTCAACCGCGCGAGCTCGGTCCGGCTCTGGACGTCGAACGTCCGGAACAATCTCGTCAGGTGGGCCTCGACCGTATGTACGCTCATGAACAGGGCGTCGGCGATCTCCCGATTGGACCGGCCGGCGGCGACGAGCTCGACGACGCGGAGCTCGGTGGCCGTCAGCGGGGCACCCGCCGGTCGTCTCGGTGCGACGCGTGCCAGCTCCGATCGCGCCCGCTCGGCCCACAGGCGTGCGCCAAGTCGCGTGAAGGCCTCGAGGGCCGGACCCAGCACTTCTCGGGCGCGACCCTTCTGGCGAGCGCGCCTGCGCACCTCGCCGGCCGTCAGCAGTGCCCGCGCCCGGACGAACGGGAGACCGGACTCCGCAGCCGTCGCCACCGCGCGGTCCGACGCCGCGAGTGCCGCCTCGACCTCGCCCTCGGCGGCCTTGAGGACCGCGACCGCTCGATCCGCTTCTGCGCGGATCCACGACACACCTGAGGCCGTCAGACCCGGAAGCCAGGCATCGGCCAGCGCATGGGCGTCGTCGAGACCACCGGCCGCAACGAGGACCTCGATGCCCAACACGATCAGGTTGCACGCCGACGACGGCTTGAGCGGGTCTTGGGCAGCTGTAGCGAGCAGCGGCTCGATCCGCCGCCGGGCCGCAGCCACGTCCCCGAGGGCGAACTCGAGCTCCACGGCTGCCACCGACGTCGACCAAAGCTCATGCGCCAGCGCCGGGTTGACGTCCAGTCGCGCGAGAACCGCCTCCTCGATCGCCCGCGCAGCGTCGACGTCGCCACGCAACACGGCGATCCGATGCGACAGGACGTTGATGTCATCGAGCCACGCGCCCTCGCCGGTCTGGTAGACGCCCGTCCTCGCCTCGTCCAGCGTCGCGGCTGCGCGCTGCAGGTCGCCGGCCCTGGCTTCGATCCCCGCTCTCGCCAGCAGCAGTCGCGGCAGGCCGTGCCAGTCGCCCCGTTCCGCGGCATACGCGGTCAACCGCTCGATCCGTTCGCGCGCTTCATCGAGCTCGCCGGCGTCGCGCAGCAGCCGCACGAACTGAAGGTCCGGATGCTCGACAGCCGGGATGTCCGCGTTCACGGGCCCGAGCGCGTCCGCGCGGTCCATGAGTTCGCGCCAGTCCTGGCCGAGCCGGCCGCGCCACGATGCGGCATGACCGAGCGTCTGGAACAGGACCACCGGATCCCCCAGCGCCTCAGCAAGACGCAGTGCCTCGGCGGCATGCTCGGCACCGGCTCCGTGATCGCGCCACGTGACGTAGGCGACGCCCGCGAGCCCGAGCTCGATCGGGATCCGGCGAGCCGGATCGTCATCCACGATCGACGCGGCCTCGCGATACATCGCGCCTGCCTCGTCCCATTCCGCCTGGACGAGGAGAAGATGCGCCATGGGTGCGAGCGCCGCGGCGCGCTCCACCGGGCCCTCTGCGTCATCGATGATTCGCTGGAGCATCGCGCGGGCACGCCCGATGTCACCGGCGACGATGTGATGCTGAGCTGCCAGCGCGCGGCGGCGACGACGGGCATCGCGGTCCCGCTCGGGCGTCAGGTCGGCCGCGCGATCCGCCAGCGCAGCCGCGGAACCAGGGGCGCCGCGTCCGATCACGGTCACGGCGGCGGCCTCGAGCTCGGCTGCGACCTGCGCATCGGGCTTGGTGGTTGCGCGAGCGAGGTGCCTGGCCCGCTCTTCCTGGTCCGAGACGACCGCCGCCAGGCGCGCATGGACCTCACGACGTCGATCCGCCGGCGCTCGGTCGTAGACGGCCGCCGCGAGGAGCGGATGGGCAAATCGGATGTGATCGCCGCCCGTCACCAACACGCCCTGTCGCTCAGCCTCGGCGAGTCCAGGCCGGGCCCGTTCGGCGCTGATGGCGGCCGC
>DATAFZ010000069.1:0-20543 GCA_036257225.1 Candidatus Limnocylindrales bacterium
ACAAAAGCCGGTCCGTTTCGCGATGCGGACCTCCTGGACCGTTCCCACGCACGGATTATCGCATGGAGGCCCGTTCTGACCGGTTTGGGCGCGTGCCGTCCGCGCTAGTCGGAGCTCTTGGCAGCCCCGTAGTGGCCACGCTGGCGTTCAGGCAGCAGGTCGGCGATGCGCCGCATGATCAGGTCAGTCGCCTGGGCCTTGGCGACGCGGCGGTCCAAGTCCGGCGGCAGCACGTCGGCAAGGCGGAACGGGGAGCCGACGCGGACCGTTACACGACCCCCGGGTCGAGGCAGCTTCTGCCCTCGCGGCCAGCGCTCGTACGAGCCAGAGACCCCCACCGGCACGATCGGCGCACCCGTGCGCAACGCGAGGACAGCGACGCCGTCGCGACCCTCGCCCAGCGTGCCGTCGTGGCTACGTGTCCCCTCGGGAAACACGAACAGCGCATGACCCTGCTCGAGGATCCGCGTCGCGATGCGGAACGCCTCCACGTCGGCCGCGCCGCGATCGATCGCATGGACGCCACCGTTGCGAGCGATCCAACCGACGATCGGCCATTCGAACAACTCCTTCTTGCCGAGCCACTGCAGCCGTCGGCCGAGCTTCGGCATCAGCGACGACCCGAGCACCGGCACGTCCAGGTTGGAGCTGTGGTTGGCGGCTACGATCACCGGTCCCGTCCGCGGGATCTCATCGATCGCACCCCGGACGTGGACTCGGGTCAGGCCGGCCAGGCCGACACGCACGGCGCCGGCAAGTGCCGCCATCCAGGGCGCGATGTCATCGACGATCGGCGTCGTCGGCCGTTGCGCTGCCGCCGGCGCCCCGCTCACGAGGACCGAGCCGGAACCAGTCGAGCCTCCGCGTCCCGGATCGCGCCGACGACAGCGTCGACCGTCTGCTCGAACGTGTTGCCGTCGGTGGTGATGATGCGAGCGTCCGGCGGCACCCGGAGTGGCGCCACCGCGCGGGTGCTGTCGAGTCGATCGCGTCGACGGAGCGATTCGAGGATCGCCTGGCCCGCCGGCCCCAGCGGGTCGAGACCGCGTTGTTCGGCGCGACGGCGTGCCCGCTCCTCGACCGAAGCGTCGAGATAGATCTTGAGGTCGGCATCCGGCAGCACGATCGTCCCGATATCCCGACCGGCCATCACGATCCCGCCACCGGCGGCCAGGTCGCGCTGGCGGGCGAGCAGCGCCTCACGCACTTCGGGCACCGCAGACACGGACGAGACCGCCGCCTCGACCGCCGGCGCCTCGATATCGGCCGTGTGGTCGACCCCATCGACGTGCACGCTCGCCAGTCGACCTCCGTCATCCTCGGCGACTGCGATGTCATCGACCAGCGCGACGAGGCCCTCGGGGTCGTCGACCGACACGCCCCGGTGCTCGGCCAGCCACGTGACCGCGCGATACAGCAACCCGGTGTCGAAGAACCGGTAGCCGACCTCGCGCGCGGCAGCCGCCCCGACGCTGCTCTTGCCCGACGACCCGGGCCCGTCGAGGGCCACGACCAACCGCTCCATCGCCGCAAGGATAGCCGTCAGCCGCCCTCGGTCCGGGCGATGACCGCCTCGAAGACCGCGAGCAGCCCGTCCGGCGGGACCACGGTCACGTTGCTGCCCTTGGCATGGTGCGGGATCTGCTCCAGCGCACCGTCGTGCCACCAGTACGGCTGGTCGCTGATCGAGCCCGGGCCTTCGCGGAAGAGCTGCGCGGCTAGCCGATAGATGGGTTGCATCGCGGCGACGGCACCGCCGTCGACGATCGCATGGACGAGCAACGTGTGGCGGTTGGGGACTGCGACGAGTGCGTCGGTCGTCCCCGGCGGGAGCAGCTCGGCCAGGCGGAGGAGGCGCGTCGCGACGTAGAAGCTGTCGCCGTACCAGACCCGCACCGATGTCCCCACCTCGACCTCCATGTCGTCGGTGAGCGGCGCTGGCTCCTTGTCCAGGTTGGCGAGCGCCTGGTCGAAAGCGCTGTCAGGATCGACCGGCCAGGAGGCCAGGTGCTCCTCGTGGACCGAGGCCGTCGAGTCGGGGAAGTCGTAGACCAGGACCGCCTGGATCCCGGGCGCGATCGCGCGAACCACGCTGCCGGGCACCTCGACCCCGCCCATCGATGCGTCCGGCATCAGCCGGATCCGAAGGATCGGGCGGGCCTGTTCGTAGTCGGCCGCGAGGGCATCGAGGTCGCGGCCCTTGATCGAGAAGACGCTGCTGAAATGGGTCGCGATGATGCGCGACCAGTCGCCTTCGTCGCTCGCCGCGCATTGCTGGGAGAGATTGGAGAGGCCGTACTCGCCGGGCTGGTCCTCGCCCTCGGTCGGGATCACGACCACGCCATCGCCCATCTCGAACAAGACGCCGCGCCGACGCAGGTCGGCCTCGACGGCTTCGATGAACGCCTGGTGCGTCCGACCGTCGTCGAAGGGCGACCAGTCGGGTGGCGGCTCAGCGCCGCCGAGGAGGCGTCGAAGGAAGCTCATCGCCACTCCGCTGCTGGGTCTGCCGGGAACGGCCGCCGCCCGCCCCCAGGCCGCGGACCTCGGGCGCCTTGAGCGGCCGGGTAGCACCGCTCCGGAGGCCGTCGATCCGGACGGGACCGATGCGCACACGGACCAGCCTCGCAACCGGCGCACCGACCGCGCCGAACATCCGGCGCAGCTGCCGTTTCCAGCCTTGCGTGAGGGTTGCCCGATACCAGGCCAGCTCTGGCGGTGCAGGGCGGACGAGCGCCTCGAGCCGCTGCACCTCGATCGCCGTCATGCGGCGCAGCCCGCTGAGCGTAGCCCTCCCCTCCTCGAGCGGGATACCCGCGCGAAGGGCGTCGACCTGGTCGTGGTCCAGCTCCCGTTCAAGGGCGATCGCGTATTCCCGCTCCACCCCGTGACGCGGATGGAGCACGCGGTCCGCCCAGGCCCCGTCATTGGTGAGCAGCAGCATGCCCTCGCTGTCCTGGTCGAGCCGGCCGACCGGGTAGAGCAGCGCGCCGTCCGGGACCAGCGCGGTGGGAATGAGGTCGAGGACGGTCGTCTCGGCGTGACGATCGCGCGTCGTCGAGGTGACCCCGCCCGGCTTGTGCAGCAGCAGATAGGCATGCGCGGCCGCGGCTCCGATGACCCGGCCGTCGACCGCGATCACGGATCGATCCGGGTCGGCTTGGCTCCCAAGCGTCGCCACTCGGCCGTCGACCGTGACTCGACCTGCCGCGATCATCGATTCGGCGCCCCGGCGTGAGGCGACGCCCGCCGCGGCGAGCACCTTCTGGAGTCGCTCCGGTGGCATCAGGCCTCGGTGGCGACGTCGTCCGCGAACATCGGCTCGGTCAGGGCTTCGCCACCCTCCTCGGCGAGCCGGGCCGCGACATCGACGTCGAGTAGGGGCAGCTCGGAGAGGCTCGTCAGGCCGAACCGCTCGAGGAAGTCGAAGCCGGTCCCGTACAGGAACGGGCGTCCCGGGGCGTCGGAGCGGCCGAGCTCGACGATGAGCCGACGGTGGAGCAGTGAGCGGACGGTGTAGTCCGAGTCGACGCCGCGGATGCGCTCGATGGCGGCACGGGTGACGGGCTGGCGATAGGCGACGATGGCGAGGGTCTCCAGGCTGGCGGGTGACAGCCGGATCGCGTCGACCCCGACGTACCGAGCGATGAGCGCACCCGCCTCGGGGGCCGTCGCCAGCTCGACTCGGTCGCCATCGACGATCAGCCGGATGCCCCGCGACGCCAGCGAGACCTCCAGATCGCCGAGCAGACGGTCGACCGTGTCGTGATCGACTCCGGCCAGCGAGGCGATCTCCCGCCGGCTCAGCGGCCGCTCGGCCACGAACAACAGCGCTTCGAGCCCGGCCTCCGTGAGCTCGATGGGCGATCGCTCACCGTCCGTGTCCGGGGGTGCGAGATCCGGCTCGTCGGTCACGCGAAGGACTCCAGCGTCTCGTCGAGCGGCGCGTCATCTGCGAGGTCGTCGGTCGCCCGGGCGACGATGGGGCCCCACGGTTCCTCCTGCTCGACCACGATCTCGCGCCGCTTCATCAGCTCGAGCAGCGCCAGGAACGTGACCGCGATGACCACGCGGTCGTGCACGCCGCGGAGCAGATCCTGGAGCACGATCGCGGGCGCCGCCCGCAGCGCCTCGCGGATGAGCGCGGCACGCTCGGTCAATGTGATGGTCCGTGGCATCACCTCGGGCGGTGGCTCGGGCGGTGGCGTGATCAGCGCGAGACCGGCCAGCGCGGCCGCGAGTCGAGCGGGGTCGATCGGCGGGGCGTCGGCCGGTCGCGCCCCAGCGACCCCGGCGGCCCTTGCCAGGCTGGGCTCCCGCCGAAACAGCCCGATCCGTTCGAGGGCGCCCTCCGCCAGGCGCAGTCCGGCGTCACGATGCGCCCGGTAAAGCAATAGCCGGGCGCGCAAGGCCGCCTCAGGGTCGGGCGTGTCGTCGGCGTCCGGCGACGCCGGGTCGATCGCCGGTTGGCGCGGCAGCATCGCGCGACTCTTGATCAGGATGAGCTGTGAGGCGATCGCGACGAACGCACTGACATTGCCGAGCCGGTCCGACTCCAGGCCGGCCAATGCTTCGAGATAGGCGTCGGCGAGCCCGCCGAGCGGGACCGTGAGCACGTCGAGCTGGCGGCCCTCGATCAGCGACAGCAGCAGCCCGAGCGGTCCCTCGAACGCAGCGAGCTGGACGTGCGTGTCGTTCTCCGGCCGACGGCCATCGCCGATGCTGACAGCGGTCGCCGATGATCCGGCCATGACCGGCACGCCCGGCGACCCACCGACGTCGGCGACCATCAGTTCGCCTCGTCTGCGAGCTGGAGCGCGCGACCGGCATCGGGATCCACCGGGGCGTCCTGGTGCCGGATCAGCCCCACGGTCCGCGGCGAGCAACCGGCCGCTTCCGCCAGCCTCGCCGAGAGCTCGGCATGCGCGACGAGCCGCTCGAGCGGCGCCCGCCAGCGGGGGACGATCCGCGCCAGCCGCCACACCCACGGACCGTACGCCTGGCCGAGCGCGTAGGCCACGCGTGGCCACGCACCCGTCTGCCCCTTGCCGGCATCATGCAGCAGCCCAGCGACCAGCAGGTCCTGATCGTCGATACCCTCCCGCCGGAGCGTGGCGACCACATCGAGCCCATGCCTGCGGTCGGCGACGTGCATCGAATCGAAGAGGGCCAGCTGTGCGGGGGTCACCCAGTCGGCCAGTCCCGCCCGCTCGTCCGGCCGGACCCGGGCCCGGACGTGCGATCGGAACTGGCGGACCTTAGACGCCCACCAGGAGGCCGAGGAGGCCATCGAGTATCGGTCCGAGGATCCTGCTCCCGATCGAGTCGCCGGGCGGCAGGAAGAAGACCAGGAGCAACAGGATGAAGCCGTACTGCTCGAGCATCGGTCGGTATCGCCAGGCGACCTGTGGCGGCAGGAATGCGAACAGGACCTTCGAGCCGTCGAGTGGTGGGATCGGGAACAGGTTGAACACCATCAGGACGAGGTTGATGAACACGAACAGGATGAGGACCTGCAGGGCCATCGGGGGGACCTGCCGAGCCAGCTCCGGATTGGCGAGCAGATAGCGAAGCGGCAGCGCCGCGGCGGTGGCGAGCACGAGGTTGGAGATCGGACCGGCCGCTGCGACTATCGCCTCGCCGAAGCGGCCGCCCTCGAGGTTGCTTGGGTTGACGGGGGTCGGCTTCGCCCAGCCGAACCCGAAGGACGAACCGATGAAGGTCACCGCAAGCAGGATGCCGCCCAGCGGATCGAAATGGGCGACGGGGTTCAGCGTCAGTCGTCCCATGAACCGGGCCGTGCTGTCCCCGAGACGGTAGGCAGCCAGTGCATGCGAGAACTCATGCACGGGGAACCCGATCAGCAACATGATGGCCACGACGATGACGCGAGGCAGGACTTCTTCCACGGGGATCCTCTGCGGGGGGTCCGCGTATCGTAGCCGCGCCGCTCCCCGTGGGTCAGAGACGCCCGAGCAGGTCGGCCTTCTTGCGCTCGAACTCGTCGGCGCTGATCGCGCCGCGGTCGCGCAGGTCGGCCAGGGCGTTCAACGTGCGCGTGACCTCCTCCTGGGTCAGCGGCGCGGCCGGCTGCGCTGGGGGCAACGGGGTCGAGACCGTGTCGTCGCTCGGCGGCTCGCCTGGCATCGGCGAGGCTGCCCGGAGTGGTGGACTGCTGGCATAGCCCGGGCCCGAGATATCGCGCTCGTACTCGTGCTTGGCGTCGAGCATCGCTCGCTTGAACTCGACCGGCTGGACGAGCATCCGGAAGCGACTGATGCCTGATTCCGACGCGGTCAGGATGTCGAGGTCGCCGAACCCGAAGATCCGCCCGAAGATCGACTGGGTGAGCACCGCGTCGTTGATCTTCTCGAGCGACGAGTCGGTCGCTCTCTTGTTGAGGACGCCGGACACCTCGATGACGCGCCGGTTGGTCAGCACGTACTCCAGGTTGAGGTACTGGAGGATCGTCCAGAGGAGCACGGCAAGCCCACCGACGAACAGCGCGATGGCGGCGTAGTTGAGGATGTCCTGCCACGGCTGCGAAAGGTTGCCCTTGAGGACGAGCAACACGGCCGCGATGATCACGGCAAGGATCGTGTAGCGGGCTCCCCAGATGAACACGAACCAATGCTGCTTCTCGCGGTGCACGACCCGCTCCCCGGTCGAAAGCAGTCCGTCGGCGTAGCCCATCGCTGGCGTATCCCTCCTGCTCAGGCCCTCGGATGGGCCCGTCGATAGACGTCCCGGATCCGTTCACCGGTCAGATGTGTGTACAGCTGGGTCGTGGAGATACTCGCATGCCCGAGCAACTCCTGGACCACCCGCAGGTCCGCGCCGCCCTCCAGCAGGTGGGTCGCGAACGAGTGCCGGAGCGTGTGCGGGCTGACCTTGCTGCCCAGGCCGGCCCGCTCTGCAGCGGCGTTGACGGCCGCCCATGCCTGCTGCCGCGCGAGCCGTCGCCCGCGGTCGCCGAGGAACAGCGGTCCGCCACGCACGGGCTGGACGTGCTGCTGTGCGAGGAGCGTCGCGCGAGGACCATCCAACCAGGCGGTCATGTGGTCGATCGAGACCTCGCCGATCGGGACCAGCCGCTCCTTGTCACCCTTGCCGATCACGCGGACGTAGGCGCCATCGAGCGACAGGTCCTCGCGGTCGAGCCCGATCGCCTCGCTGACCCGCAGCCCGGCCGCGTACAGCAGCTCGAGCAGGGCGCGGTCTCGCAGGCCACCGGTCGAGGCTGCCTCGAGCAGCCGGTCGACCTCAGCGACGTCGAGCGTGTCGGGCAGCCGGCGACTCTGGCGCGGCAGGTCGAGGTGCGTCGCGACGTCGACCTCGATGATCCCTTCACCGAACGCGAATCGATAGAAGCCCTTCAGCGCCGCGGCTCGGCGTCGCAGGCTGGTTGGTGCCAGCGACCGCTCGTCACGGGCGCCGCGCTGGGTCCGCGCGGCCAGATAGCGCACGGCTGGGTCTGCTGAGCGATCCCACGCCGCGTGGCCGCCGGCGAGCTCGCGCTGGAAGTCCCGAAGGTCGCCGCGATAGGCGCGGATCGTGGCGTCGGCGAGGCCGCGCTCCACGTGGAGATATGAGAGGTAGTCCTCGATCGCGCTGTCGAGGTTCACGCCGATCGGTCGCGTCCGGCAGCCTCGACCGGGCCGGCCCGCCACGCCTCGGCGCGATCGAGCAGCTCGCGGGCCGAGGCAAGGGCAGCCGCGTCACCGGGGCCGCCGCCGAGCATCGCCGCCAGCTCGACGATGCGCCCCTCGCGATCGAGCCGTTCGACCTCGGTGACCGTCCGGCCGTCGCGCTCACGCTTGACGATCCTGTAGTGGGCGTCGGCGTGCGCCGCGATCTGCGGGAGATGCGTCACGCACAGGACCTGGTGCCGGCGAGCCAGCCCCCACAGTGAGCGGCCGAGCGGGTCGGCGCTGCGACCACCGATCCCCGTGTCGACCTCGTCGAACACGAGCGTCGGGGTCGAGTCCGCCTCGGCAAGGACGCGCTTGATGGCCAGTGCGACCCGCGACAGCTCACCGCCGGACACGATACGCGCCAGCGGCCGCGGGGGTTCGCCGGGGTTCGGCGCGAGGCGGTACACGACCTGGTCGACGCCCGTTGCGTCAAACACGACGGCATCGCCGTCGACCTCGACCGCCGGCTCGCCAGGTGCCGCCGGACGCCGGCCGATCGCGACCTCGAAGACACCGGCCGGAAACCCGAGCTCCTCGAGGATCGAGGCCACGGCGCTCATGAGGGACGCCGCCGTCTCGTGCCTGGCGGCCGACAGTGCGGCGGCTGCCTCACCGACTGCGATGAGCAGCCGGGCATCCTCGCGTTGCCGGCGAGCACGCTCCTCGTCGAGGCCGCGAAGCCGCTCTGCCTCCACCGTGGCGCGTTCACCATGCGCGATGACCGCAGCCTCATCGTCGCCGTAGCGCCGGAGGAGGCCGTGGATGACGCCGAGGCGGGCATCCAGCTCGGCGACAGCTCGGGGATCGTGGTCGACGTCCTCGGCGAGCCTGCGCGCCTCGTCGGCCACATCTGCGAGCTCCGCCTCGAGAGCGGCGAGTCGATCGGCGAGCGGCTCGAAGCGCGGGTCCAGCCGCGCGATGCCACGGGCCTCGTGGAGCGCTTCGGCCGCCGCATCGCGCGCGCCGGCGCCCTCACGGGTGAGCGCCTCGCGGAGCGCGGCCGCTCCACGGGCGATCGCCTCGCCGTGCTGCGCGGCCGTGAGCCGGGCGCGGATCTCGTCGGCCTCGCCCGGTCGCAGCTTCGCTCCCGCGATCTCGGTCGATTCGTGTTCGAGCAGGTCCAGTCGCCGGGCGACCTCGCGCGGATCGAGCGCCGCCTGATCGAGCGCCGCCCGGTTCTCGCGCCACTGCTCGACGGCGGTGGCCATCGCACCCCGCAGTGCGTCGTGCTCGCCGAACCCATCGAGGAGGTCGCGCTGCCAGCGCTCGTCGAGCAGCCGGCCCTGCTCATGCTGGCCGTGGATCTCGACAAGGACGCCGACCTCGTCGGCGAGGCGAGCGGCCGTGACGGTCGCATCATCGAGCCGGGCGGTCGATCGGCCGTTCGCGGCAACCTCGCGCACGGCGATGAGCGGTTCCGGTAGCCGGTCGAACAGGGCCTCCACCCGGGCCGCCTCCGCGGCGTGCCGGACGAGCGTCGTGTCGGCACGGGCACCGAGCGCGAGACCGAGCGCATCGATCAAGAGGCTCTTGCCGGCTCCGGTCTCGCCTGTGATCACGTTGAAGCCCGCGTCGAAGTCGAGGCGCAGGCGGTCGATCAGCGCGAGGTCGGTGACCGTGAGCTCGAGCAGGCGACCGGCACGGGACGCCGCCGGTGCGGTGTCGTTCACGACGGCAGCAGCTCGACCTTGTGGCGGAGCAGGTCCCAGAACGGCTGGGCGCCGTGCGGCTCGAGGAGGCGGATCGGGCGCTCCATGGCGTGGACCTCGACCACGTCGCCGACGGCGATCGCGAGGTCCTCACGGCCATCGACCGAGACCAGCGCCTCGTGCGCATCAACGACCCGGCAGCGGACGACCTGCTGCGGGCTGACGACCACCGACCGGATCGCCGAGAGATAGGCCGCGATCGGCGTGACCACCAGGTTGCGGCTGATGGGGTCGAGGATCGGCCCGCCGGCCGAGAACGAGTAGCCGGTGGAGCCTGTCGGGCTGGCGACGACCAGGCCGTCGGCGATGAAGGTGGCAAGGTGCGTGGCGTCGATGCTGACGTCGAGCCGGCACACCCGGGCGAGCGACCCGCGAGCGATGACGATGTCGTTGAGCGCGAAGTGGCGGTCGTAGTCGCCATCCGCTCCACCGGGGAGGATGCGTCCTTCGAGCCCCATCCGCTCGTCGATCGTGAACTCACCGGCGACGATGCGCTCCAGGACCGACTCGAGCTCCCCTGCTTCGGCCTTCGACAGGAAACCGATCTTGCCGAGGTTGATGCCCAGCAGCGGAACGTCGACCTCGGCTACGGCCCGGGCAGCGCGCAGGAACGTGCCGTCCCCGCCGAGCACCACCAGGGCGTCGGTCGACGGCAGCTCCCGACGGAGGGTGTCGAGATCGCCGCTCTGGGCCTGCCACTCGCCGACCCCGCGGACACGGCACCAGCCAGATGCGCGGGCCGCCAGCTCGACGGTCGCCTCGATCGTCGGGTTGTAGGCGAAGCCGATCCGACTGACCGTCACGTGCCGGTGACCTTCATGTGCCGGTGACCTCGGCGATGCGGGCCGGCAGGTCGGCGCAACTCGGTCCATCGGCCAGATGGACGAGGAACTCCTTGTTCCCTTCCGGGCCGAGCAGCGGCGAGGCGATGACGTCGCGAGTCCCGAGCCCGAGCGTCCGGGCATGCTCCGTGACCCGCTCGAGGACCTCGCGGTGGATGGCGGGATCCTTGACGACCCCACGGTCGGTGCGACCCTTGCCCGCCTCGAACTGCGGCTTGACGAGGGCGACGATCCGGGCCTTCGGGTGCAGCGTCGCCATGACCGGCCGCAGCACTCTGTCGAGCGAGATGAACGAGACGTCGATGACGGCGAGGTCAACGGGTTCCGGGAGGGTCGTGGCGGTCAGGGCCCGGGCGTTGGTCCGCTCGAGTGATGTGACGCGGTCGTCGCGGCGCAATGACTCGGCCAGCTGTCCGCGACCCACGTCGAGAGCGTAGACGTGCCGCGCGCCGCGCTGCAACAGCACGTCCGTGAACCCGCCCGTGGAGGCACCGACGTCCAGGGCGGTCATGCCTCGCGGGTCGATGTCGAAGGCGTCGAGGGCAGCCGCGAGCTTGTAGCCACCGCGACTGACATACGGATCCCGCTCCGCGACGTCGAGGGTGCTCGCGGGGTCGACGTTGTCGCCCGGCTTGTGGTCGCGCCGTGCCGCATCGCCATCGCCGACCCGGACCTTGCCGGCCAGGATCAGGGCCTGTGCCTGGGTCCTGTTGCCGGCCAGACCGCGGTCGACCAGCAGCTGATCGAGGCGGGTCTTGCGCTTGCGTTGCGGATCTTGCGTGCGTTGCGTGACGGTCGGGCTCACGCGCCTATCGTGGCACAGGCCACTGCACCGCCACTCACCGGGCCGGTCGGTGTTGGATTTCGGCACCGGCGTGAATGACAGTCACGTTTTCGCGCTGTAGCTCGCCTCGGCGGCCCCGTGAAACCTATTCCGTGCCCGTGAGTCGCGAGATCGCGGCGAGGAACCGTCCTCGCTCCGCTTGACCCCAGAAACGTGCCTGTGAGTCGCGTCCAATAGATAAGTCCCTGGTGAGTGTCCCGGCGTTCAATGTTGGGATGCCGCTTACGCCCGCGACTGTCCGCAAGGAGACGGATCGTCGTCTGCGCCGTGCCCGCATCCACATCGGTGAAGAGATCCGCCGCCTCCGCCTCGACGCTGACCTCACCCTGACGGAAGTCGCGGCTGTGGCCGGCATCCATCGGTCGTACCTGACCCGGATCGAGGACGGGACTGTGGCGCCTAGCCTCGAAGTACTGATCGCCATCGGTGTCGTGCTCGGCGCAGACCTCGGCGTTCGCTACTTCGCGGGTGCCGGGCCTCGGCTCGTTGACCGATTCCAGGCGCCGATGGAGGAGTGCTTCATTCCAAGCCTTCACCAGCGCTGGTCCGTTCGTCTCGAGGTCGGCGTAACGACGCCGGCGCGTGGTGTGGTCGACATGGTGCTCACCGACCGATCGTCGCCCATCACTGCCGCGACCGAATTCCAGTCAACGCTCCATCGGGTCGAGCAGCAGATCCGGTGGCTGGCCGAGAAGGCCGATGGACTGGCGGCGCGCCTTGGCGACGAAGCTGGCTCGGCTCCCGTGCCGACGGTGTCGAAGCTCTTGGTGCTTCGATCGACCATGACAACGCGGGAGATCGCCCGGAGGTATGAGGCGATCTTGAGGACGGCCTATCCAGCACGAACCGTGGACGTCCTCGCGGCCCTCACGACGGGAGCGGCCCCATGGCCGGGCGCAGGGATCGTCTGGATGCGCGTCGAATCCGGACGGGCAGTGCTGCTCGACGGTGCGCCGCGAGGCGTCCGACTCGGACGCTGGCGCGGCGTTGCGATCGGCCGATGACGCTTAGCTGCGTTGCCGAGAAATCGTCAGCCCCACGATGCGCGAGATCACGAGCGCGACGTACAGCAGGCCTGCGACTTGCTCGATCATGACGATCGAGCGTGCTGCCGGCTGGATCGGCGTGATGTCGGACAGCCCCACGCTCGTGAGGTTCGTGAACGACAGGAAGAGCAGCTCGAACCATGTGCGCTGGGCGTCGGGCGAAACGGCGGCCGTGAACGATCCTGGCCAGATGACCTGTACTGCCATGAACGCATACGCGAACGCCCAGGCCACCACCGTGAAGGTCGCACCGGTGGCCCACAGCTCGTCGTGCGTGATGAAGCGGTCGAGGAACATGTAGCGGATGAGTGCGAAGCTCGTGTACGCATAGAAGGCCGCGTGGAGCGCCGACGACCAGAACACGACGGCCCCGTTGGACGGGTCGACCGCCTCGAGGATCGTCAGGACCACCACCGGCCCGCCGAGCAGTACGGACACCCACAACAGCGCCGGCGTCGCCCGCACGGCACGGACCGCCAGGACGAGAACGACGAGGGAGAACAGCGATAGCGCCGCGCGACCCACCGGCGACGTGTCCATGAACGGATAGAGCAGCACGCCGAGCAGCTGGACGACCAGCAGCACGGCCGATGGGTGACGCCATAGCCGCGCGGCGAACATCCCCCGTCCGGCGTCGGCCGTCACTGCGCTGTCAGGCGACGTCTGACGTCGATCGACCCGGGGTCAGCCGTAGCGTTGCGAGCGTCTCCCGCACCTGCTCGGCCAGGCCCGGCGCGTCCAGCCGGAGCATCCGCCGCAGGTCCGCGACGGAGCCGTGGTCCACGAACCGATCGCCCGGGATGCCCACGATCCGCACGGCGACGTCGCGGTAGGCCGCGTCCGCCAACCGCGTCTCCTCGATCAGCTCGAGCACCGCGCTGCCGAAGCCGCCTGTCACGACGCTCTCCTCGAACGTGACGACCAACCGCTTGCCGCGCGCGCCGTCGAGGATCAACTGGCGGTCGAGTGGCTTCACGAACCGCGCATTGATCACGCCGACGGACCAGCCCTCCTCCTCGAGGGCCGCCGCGGCCTCCATCGCCCGCGCCACGATCGGTCCGAAGCCGACGAACAACAGGTCGCGGCCATCGCGGAGGGACTGCCCCTGCCCGACCGGCAACACCACCGGATCGATCGGCGGCAGGCCGAACCCGGGGTCGCGTGGGTAGTGCAGCGCGAACGGCCGATCCTGCGCGAGCGCGGTCCGCAGCAGCGAGCGCAGCTCCTGCTCGTCCTTCGGCGAGGCGATCACGAGGTTCGGGAGCTGGCGTTGGGCAGCCACGGTGAACATGCCCTGGTGGGAGGTCCCGTCCTCGCCGACAAGCCCGGCACGATCCACGGCGATCAGCACCGGCTGGTCGTTCTGGCACACATCGTGGACGGTCTGGTCGAACGCCCGCTGCAGGAAGGTCGAATACAGCGCGACAACCGGCCGCATGCCGCCCATGGCCAGGCCGGTCGCGAGCGTCATCGCGTGCTGCTCGGCGATGCCGACATCGAACACGCGCTCCGGGAACACGTCAGCGAGCTTCGACATCCCGGTCCCCGTCGGCATCCCGGCGGTGATCCCCACGATCCGACGATCGGTGCGGGCCAGCTCGATCAGCTCGGCTGCGAATACTGCGGTGTAGTTCGGGTTCTTCTTCGGTGCTGCCGGCTCCGGTGTCGGCGACGCCGCGTCGTCCGCCATCGATTCGGTCGGCAGCCCGGCGGGCGCCGGCGGCGACTTCACACCGTCGTAGGCGTCGGCCTCCGGCGAGAGCTGCATCGGCGGCAACGCCGCCCCGTGGAAGCCGACCTGGTCCTCGATGGCCGGCCGGTAGCCCCGTCCCTTCTGGGTTCGAACGTGGACGATGATCGGACCGGGCAAGGCGAGCGCGGCGCCGAGCGTCTCGAGCAGGTCATGGATGTCGTGACCGGGCACGACACCGATGTAGGTGATCCCGAGATCCTCGAACAGCTGGCCCGGCTGGGCGAAGCGCACGACCGACGCACGCAGGCGGCGCGACAGCTCGAGCAGCGTCGGGCCGAAGATCGGTACGCGCTCGATCAGGCGGTCGTACGCGCTCTTGCTCTGGCGCCAGGCGTTCCAGAGCTTGATCTGCGAGAGGTATTTCGAGAACGCGCCGACCGTCGGGCTGATCGACATCTCGTTGTCGTTGACGACGATCAGCATCTGGGTCTTGCGCTGACCGATGTCGTTCAGCGCCTCGAGCGACAGCCCGCTCATCAGTGCGGCGTCGCCGACCACGACCACGATGCGCTCCATGCCATGGCGCAGGTCGCGCGCCTCGGCCAGGCCCTCGGCGATCGACAAGCCGGTCCCGGCGTGGCCGCCGTCGAACACGTCGTGGGGCGACTCCGTGCGACGTGGGAAGCCCCCGACCCCATCGAGCGATCGAAGCGTGCGGAAGCGATCGAGGCGGCCGGTCAGCAGCTTGTGCGGATACGCCTGATGGCCGGTGTCCCAGACGATCTTGTCGCGCGGCGATTCGAGCAGTCGATGGAGGGCGATCGTCAGCTCCACCACGCCGAGCGACGACCCGAGATGGCCGCCGGTCTCGGCGACCGTCGAGATGATCGTCTGGCGGATCTCGGCGGCGAGCTGGGCCAGCTCCGGCTCGGTCAGGCCGCGCAGGTCGGCAGGACCCTGGAGTTCTTCGAGGATGGTCACGCGGTCGGTGGCTCCGATGGTTTCGTTGCTGGACGGCTGCGCCCGTCCGAATGTGGCGTCGGTGCGTAGCGTACTGCCGAGGCCGAGGGTTGCGGCGGCGCCGCATCAGCCCTCCTCGACGGTCCGTTCCTCGGTGACCTCGACCGTGTCGAGGCCGCCGCCCTTCGAAACGAGCTGACGCATCCGCAGCTCTGCGCTGCGCAGGAGCGTCTCGCAGTGTTCGAGCAGGGCCGCGCCGCGCTCGTGGAGCGCCAGCGTCCGTTCCAACGGAAGGTTCCCCGTCTCCAGCTCGGCGATGGTCTGCTGGAGCTCGGCCAGGGCGTCGTCGAACGTGAGGTCCGCGATGGCTGCCGCGGCCCCGTCGGTCGATCGCGTGTCAGTCGGTCCCGTCACCGTCGTCCTCATCGGTCCGCTCGGCGAGCCGGCCGAGCCGCGGGGCGACCAGCATACCGACGGCGATGCCCCCGATGGCGAACAGGCCGACGGCGAACAGGAACACGATGAGGTCCTGGCTCATCGGTCGGGCTCGGTATCGTCGACGGTGGCGGCGATGTCGCCGCGAGCCACGCGGATGCGCAGTGCCGAGCCGCGGGGTGCGTCCGCAGGATCGCGCACGATCGGGCCATCCGGACCGCGTCGCACGATGGCATAGCCGCGTTCGAGCGTCGCGTTGGGGCCGAGGACCGCGAGCGCCGCTCCTGATGCCTCCAGCGCCGAGCGGGCAGCGGCCACGCGCGCCGCGGTATGGCGTGGCAGCGCCGAGGACGCCGCGGCCAGGCGCAGCCGCTCGCGCGCGAGCCGCGCCTCCACGGCCCGCGTCGCGCGATCGAACAGCAGCCCCACCTGTTCACGTCCCGCTGCCAGTCGCGCCGCCGGGCTGACACGGTCGAGGGCACGACGCTCCACGGCCAGGTCGCGCTGGGCCGCGGCAAGACGACGTTCCGTGGCGGTGGCCAGTCGATCGGCAGCGCGTCGAAGGGCGCCGGCCATCTCGAGTCGGTCCGGGACGACGATCTCCGCCGCGGCGGACGGCGTCGGCGCCCGCACATCGGCCGCGAAGTCGGCGAGTGTCACGTCCACCTCGTGACCCACGCCGCACACGACGGGCAACGGATGGGCGACGACCGCGCGAACGACACGTTCGTCGTTGAACGCCCAGAGGTCCTCGAGCGAGCCGCCGCCACGGGCGAGGATCGTCACGGCCGGCGCATCGTCTATTCGACCAGCCTCATGCATCGCCGCGGCGTAGCGGGCCGTCCGGCGCAGCGCCGTGACGATGCTGGCGGGCGCCCCATCACCCTGGACCTGTGCCGCCACGAGCACGACCGAAACCAGCGGCCAGCGACGGGCGAGGACGTGGCTGATGTCGCGCCAGACCGCCCCCGACGGGCTGGTTACGACCGCGATCGTTCGCGGGCGGCTCGGTAACGGCCGCTTCCTGGCGGTCTCGAACAACCCCTCGGCGGCGAGCCGCGCCTTGAGCGCCTCGAACTTAAGCGCGAGATCGCCGAGACCGGCGGGCTGGATCGAGTCGACGTAGAGCTGCATCGCGCCGGTCGGCTCGTAGAGGTCCACGCGACCGTGGACGACCACTCGCAGCCCGGCCTGCGCGGCGAATGCCGACCGGACCCGGTCATCGCGGAACCACACGCATTGCAGCTGGTTGCGCTCGTCGCGAAGGGCGAAGTACGCGTGCCCCGCGCTCGACACCGTGACCCGCCCGATCTCGCCCTCGACCCACAGGTCGAGCAACCGCGGGTCCTGGCGGATCGCCGTCCGCACCGCGCGGGTGACGTCACTGACCTGCAGGATCCGCAGCCCGAACGTGCCCGGAGCCGTGGGGGCGGGGCGTGGCCCAGGCACGCCCGGCACACCCGGCCCGACCGCGACCGGCTCCTCGGGATCGACGGCGTCCCAGCCCGGCAACGCCCAGTCGGGCGGTTTGGGCGTTTCGGGGTCGTTCACGCCATCGCCAGCATCAGACCCGCGTCTGGTACTCCCCGGTCCGCGTGTCGATCCGGATGGTGTCACCACTCTCCACGAAGATCGGCACCTGGACGACGAGTCCGGTCTCGGTCGTGGCGGGCTTGCGGGCACCGGTCTGCGTGTCACCGGCGAAACCCGGCTCCGTATCGGCGACCTTGAGGTCCACGGACACCGGCAGCTCTACGCCGATGGTCTCCCCCTGGTAACTCGTCCGGTCGAGCGTCATGCCGTCCTTGAGGTAGCGGGCGGCATCGCCGAGCTGGTCGGTCCGCAGCACGAACTGGTCGTAGGTATCGGTGTCCATGAAATGGAATTCGTCCGCGTCGCGGTACAGAAACTGGACGGGTCGCTGCTCGAGCTGGGCCCGGGGCCACTTGGTCCCCGCCTGGAAGGAGCGCTCGATCGTCTGGCCGCGCTTGACGTTGCGCAGCGTGATGCGGACCTGGGCGGAGCCTCGACCCATCTTGATGTGGTGGTAGTCGAGGATCTGCCAGAGCTCGCCGTCGAGCTCGATCGTCACGCCCTTCCTGAGTTCGCCGGTGCTGATCATGTGTGGGTGGGCTCCTGCGCACGGGCCGCCGCGCAGGGGCCGACGGACCTCGGATCGTTCGGGATGAGGCGCACATTCTAGCCGCTACCATGCGCAGACCATGGACCCCGTGCTCGCCGCGGCGCGCCCTTCGTTCGATGCGGCCGAGGTCATCGACATCGCCCGGCGAACGTTCGACGTTGACGCCAGCGGTTCGCGTGATCTCGGCAGCGAGCGGGATCAGACGTTCCTGCTCGTCGACCGCGAGGGTGAGCCGCTCGCGGTCATGAAGGTGTCGAACGCCGCCGAAGACCCGGCGACACTCGACATGGAGGCGCTCGGCGTGCTCCACGCGAGCCGTGTCGATCCGACACTGCCGCTCGCGATCCCCAGGCTCGTTCCGGGCGCGTCCCCGGGATCCAACGATCCAGAAGCACGGCGCGCGAGCTACCGCGCGCCGGATGGTCACCACCACGTCCGGATGTACTCGGTCCTGCCCGGGCGCGGGCGCATCGAGGCGATCGTGCTCTCCGATGCGGCGCTCATCGCGTGGGGAGAGATGGCGGCCCGCGTGGGCCGGGCGCTGCGCGGCTTCTTCCACCCCGCTGCCCAACGCACGATGTTGTGGGACATCCAGCACGCACCGCGCACGCGCCAGCTGCTCGGGGCGATCCGGGATCCGGGCCAGCGCGAGCTCGTCGATCGGGTGCTCGACCGCTTCGAGTCCACGGTCGCACCGGTCTGGCCGTCGCTGCGGGCGCAGGTCGTCCACACCGACCTCACGACCGACAACGCGCTCACCGATGACGCGGGCTTCATCAGCGGCATCGTCGACTTCGGGGACATGAGCCACAGCGCGCTCGTCACCGACCTCGCGTCGGTGCTCGACTCGCTCCTCATCGGGCGGACGGGCGACGAACTGTTCCGCTCGGCGCGGCTGATCCTCGATGGCTATCAGCGCGTCACCCCGCTCGAACCGCTCGAGCTGCGGCTCATGGGCGAGCTGCTTGCGACCCGCGCCGCCGTCACCATCGCCATCTCGTCGTGGCGCTCGGAGCGTGGGCTGGAGGACCCGACGTTCGCCGAGCGGTACAACGCCCCGGTCGCGCGAGCGATCGAGACGCTCCTCTCTGTCGGCTGGGAAGCGGCCGCTCGCCGATTCGGCGCTGAGGGCGAACCGCACAGGATCACCGACCTGGTACGGCGTCGCGAGGCCGTCGTGGGACCCGCCATGGAATCGCTGACCTACGACGAGCCGATCCACGTCGTCAGCGCGAGCGGCGTCTGGATGACGGCCGCCGACGGCCGCCGCTACCTCGACGCGTACAACAACGTCCCGTGCGTCGGCCACGGCCATCCACGGGTCGCCGAGGCGATCGCTCGGCAGGGTCGGCGGGTCAACACCAACATGCGCTACCTCCATGAGTCGGCGATCGAGCTCGCCGAGCGGCTTGTCGCGACGATGCCGGCGGCGTCGGGACTCGACACCGTCCTGTTCGTCAACTCGGGCTCCGAGGCGAACGACGTCGCGTGGCGGCTCGCGACGACCGTCACCGGCAACGGCGGCGCGTTGTGCACTGCATTCGCCTACCACGGCGTGACCGATGCGACCGCCGCGCTCTCGCCGGAGTCATGGCAGGCATCAAGACCACCTGAGCACGTCGAGACGTGGGCTCCGCCGGACCGACTGCGGGGGACGGATCTCGATGCGGCGCCATTCGACGGCGCGCTGGAACGACTCGCAGCTCGCGGGCTCGCGCCCGCGGCGGCCATCCTGGACAGTGTCCTCACGAGCGACGGCTTCCTCGATCCTGGCCCGGCGCTCGCCGGCGAGTGGCTCGAGCGCACCCACGCCGCGGGCGGCCTGTGGATCGCCGACGAGGTCCAGGGCGGCCATGGCCGGACCGGCGAGATGTGGTCGTTCCAGCGGCTCGGCATCACGCCGGACCTGGTGACGCTCGGGAAGCCGATGGCCAACGGGCATCCGGTCGGTGCGGTCGTGACTCGGCGCGAGATCGCGGCCCGGTTCGCGGACGAAACGGTCTTCTTCAGCACGTTCGGCGGCAACCCGGTGTCCGCGGCGGCGGCGTTGGCCGTCCTCGACGTCCTGGACGATGAGCGGGTCTTGCCCCGTGTCGCGCAGACCGGCGAGGCGCTGGGCCAAGCCATCCGATCCGTCGCGGCTGGGGATCCTCGCGTCCTCGATGTGCGCGGGATCGGCCTCGCGATCGGCGTCGAGGTGACCGACGGCGCCACAGCCCGGGCGACAAAGGAAGGACTGCGGCAGCGGGGCGTACTGATCGGCACGTGCGGTCGGGATGGGAACGTGCTCAAGATCCGCCCGCCACTGGCATTTACGACGGCCGAGGTCCCGGTCTTCACGAGCGCGCTTCAGGAGACCCTCATAAGGGCGGCGGCGGGCGACCGCGCATAACGCGCCTCGCAGCGACCGTATGGCGTGCGGTGCCGGTCGTCTCCGCGTCTCGACAGCAGATAACGTCCCTCCTGGGGAGCGTTGTGCACGATATGGACGCCACCAGGGGCCGTACGGCTGCGGTCAAGCGCGGTATGCCGATTGGCGCCTACGGCGAGCCCGTGCCGACCACCACCACGTCGCGCGGGAACCGCGTGAGCCGGTCCAGGCGGCCGGCCGCCGCATCGATGGCGACGAGGTCCTCGATGCGGACACCGGTTCGGCCCTCGAGGTAGACGCCCGGCTCGACCGAGAAGACGGTCGGGCTCGGGAGCGGCGCGTCCGGGGCCCGGGTGCCCAGCGACGGCGCTTCGTGGGTGGCCAGTCCGATGCCGTGACCGAGGCTGTGCCCGAAGTGATCGGCGTGACCGGCTGCCGCGATCACATCGCGGGCCACGCGGTCGATGACCTTGCCGGACGGCAGCGCCGCCCCGGTCTGGGCGGCCTCGGCCGACGCAGTCTCCAGCCGGCCGATCGCCTCGGCCTGCGCACGCGCCACGAGCTCGTACACATCGAGATCGGCCGGGTCGGGCTCACCGACGAACAGCGTTCGCGTCATGTCGCTCCGATAGCCGGCCACCTGCGCGCCGAAGTCGAACAGCAGCACGGCGCCAGCCAGGACCGGTCGATCCCCGGGGGCGCCGTGTGGCAAGGCAGCCTCCGGTCCGGACAGGCAGGCCACGTCGAACGCCAGCGCCTCGGCCCCGCCGGTCCGGATCAGCCATTCCAGCTGAAGTGCCAGCGCG
>DATAFZ010000078.1:0-14752 GCA_036257225.1 Candidatus Limnocylindrales bacterium
TGCCTCGGTCGACCGGCGCCGGCGGCATTGCAGGCACTGGAGTCCATCGCCTCGGAGATCGTGGTCCTCGACCGGAAGGGTGCTGGTGGTGGTGGCGTCGTGGCATGGCTCGCGGCGCGACCCGATGCGACGATCGACCTGGTCTGGGTCGGGCCACTCAGCATCGCCCGCGACGCCAGCTCGGTCCTCTCGAGCCTGGCTCGGCTCTTGGCCCACGACGGGGTGCTGGTCTGCGAGGATCACGCCGGCGTGGCGGCGCTGGCCAGGGATGCCGCGGACAGTCGGCGAACTGGACCCGCCCTCAGCGGACACGTCACGATCATCGACGTCGCGCCCATCCGGGGCGAGATCCGATCCGCCGTCGCAGCCGGAGACGACGCGATCGCGGGGTCGCTCAGGGCACGCGGTCTCGGGGCCACGGTGCCGACCCGCCTCGCTCGGGTCCACAAGATGCTCGGGCGGACGCTGCCGACCCGTCGTGCCCCGACCCGCCACATCGGCATCGTCGGCGACGGCGCGACGCTCCCTGACGTTCCGGCCTACATCGCTGACATCGCCGCGGCCGACGGTGTGGACCTGACCGGTCATCGCTGTGGGCTGTCCGCCACCGGGATGTACAACACCCAGAAGGTGCTCTTCGTCGTGGTGCCACCGGACGGTGCGTCACCGAGTCTCGTCGTCAAGCTGACCCGGGACGCATCGGTCAACGCCCGCCTCGAGACCGAGCTGGAGGCGTTGCGACGGCTTGAAGCCCTCGGACTCGCGGACGATGGTGCCGTCCCGCGCGTCCTGTTCGGCGGGCGGCACGCGGGGCTTGCCGTGGTCGGTGAATCGGCTGTCGACGGCGTCCCGCTATCGCTGTCGGCCGGCGCCGATCCCCTGGGCCGCCCGATCGTCGATGCCATCGATCGACTCATCGAGCTCGGCAAGCGGTCGGTCCGGATGGTCGCGCCTTCCGATGTCGGCACCGCCCTGACAAGCCTCCATGCGCGCTACGTCGAGCTGTGCCAGCCACCGCCCGCCGAGGCGGACCGGCTGCATGCCGCCATCGTGGCGATCGCCGCTTCGAGTGCGCCATTCCCCATCGTCTTCCAGCACGGCGATGCCGGTACGTGGAACCTGCTCGTCACGGCCGACGAGCGAGTCGTCTTCCTCGACTGGGAGAACGCCGAACCCGCCGGGATGCCGCTGTGGGACCTGTTCTACCTGCTTCGGTCGCACGCCGTCGGCGTCGGCAGGAGGAATGGCGCCCGACGGCGGCTGGTGGCAGTCGAGCGGTTCCTGTTCGATCGGTCCGTCCTGTCGGAGCTCGTCGTGGAGGCCACGACGCGCTACGTCTCGGCCATCCGGCTCGACCCAGCGCTGGTCGAGCCGCTGTTCCACCTGTGCTGGATGCACCAGGCGCTCAAGGAGGCGACGCGCTTCACGCCCGACCGGGTGCGCGGCGCGCATTTCAACCGACTATTGGCGGCCGGGCTCCGACACCGGAACGCAGCGACCCTGCAGCGGGTGTTCTCGATCGCCCCGTGAGCAGCGATCGGATCCAGGCCTTCCGTCTCGACGGCCGGACGCTCGTCCGGCTCATCGACGCCGCGCCCCGGGATGCCGACGCGGTCCGAGCGCGCCTCGGACTGCGGCCGCTCGACGATCAGGCTGACGGGGACACAAGGCCCGATCTCACCATCCGCTACGTCGACGATCTCGGCCTGCGTGGCCCGCTTCGGATGGTTGGTCGGGATGAGGGCGCCTACACAGACGATGCCTTCGTCGAGCGACGGAACGGCCAGCCGGTCGGCATCGTGCCGCTCGAACGGATCGGCATCGATGACGCCGAGATCGTGATGGTGCGCGGCAGCGGCCCGCCCAGGCGGCTCGTGTCGCTGTTGAACCTCGCTGTCCTCGGGCACGGACGGGTGGCGCTGCACGGATCGGCCGTCGTCCTTCGCGACCGGGGCATCGCGGCGGTCGGCTGGTCCGGTAGTGGCAAGACCGACGTGCTGCTCGGGTTCATGGCCCGCGGCGCACTCGCCGTCGGCGATGAGTGGCTGCACGCGACGCCCGGCGACGGCCGGGTCGTGGGGCTGCCGACGCCCGTCCGCGTCGAGGCCCATCACATCCGCCAGCTGCCCGCGCTTCGCGACCGCATCCCGATGACCGCACGAGCCGCCATGGAGGTGTCCGGCGTCCTCGAGCGAGGCGGGCGGGCCGTCGCCTCGGCCGGCGGCCGCATCGGAGCCCGAAGATATGTGGACGTCGCCCCGGCCAAGCTGTTCGGCGGCGATCGACTGGCAGGTTCGGCGGACCTGGACGTGGTGGTTTTGCTCGAGCCGGCCGCGGCGGATACGGTCGACGTCGAGGTCGTGCCCGTCGAGGCGACCGAGATCGCCCGCCGCCTCGCGTTCGCCCATGTCCACCACCGGCGGTCACTCCTGCAGTGGTATTGGCAAGGACGCTACGCCTTCCCGGAGCGCGCGAACCCGCTCCTGGACGACAACGGGACCGTCGAATGCGAACGGCTGATCGCGACCTTCGCCGGGCGGCGGACCTTCCGTGCCCGCTATGGTCCGTCGGCCGACATCGCGACGATGATCGACGCCATCGAGGCAGCGGTCCGATGACCGCGCCCGAAGGCGATCTCGACGCCCGGCTGCAACGGGCGCGAACGATCGATTGGCGCTTCGCGCTGCCCGATCCCGCGCCGACGACGGTGATGACAAGCGGCAGGGTGCCGCGCCAGGTGGCGGAGGCGATGGCCGAAGCGGGCTGGCAAACGGCAACGGCCGAAGCGGATCTCGCCGTGACCTTCGAACCTGACGATGCCGCGCTGCGAGCGGCGCTGACCGCGCTTCGCGACGACGGCACGCTGTGCGTGATGTGGCGGCGACGGCTCGGCCGTTTTCCTCGTCGCGGCGTCGCCTCCCGCTCCGGGACTGCTGCCGACCTTCGGAGGCGTGGTCTCGAGGTTCGGTGGCACGTCCTGGTCCCGAACGCATCGGCGACCGGTGCGATCGTGCCGCTGACGACGCCGCAGCCGCTCGAACTGCTCCTACGCCGGCGCTCGGGTGTGACCGGCAGTCGGGCGGCTCGGTGGCTCGCCGAGCTCCTGCGCCGGTACGGGCTGCTTGTCCGACTTGCACCGGCCGTGCTGCTCGTGGCGCATCGCCGCTTGGCGGCCGGACCACGGGTCGGCGGCGCAGTCACCGAACCGCGCATCGCAGCGCCCAGGGGGTCGGATGCGATCTCCCGCCACCTCGCCGATCTGCGGCTCCACGATCCGGGTCTGCCGATCCCCGAACGGCACGGACCGCCGTTGCTGCTGACGCCACGGTTCCGGGCGTCACGCCACGTGGTGGCGCTCGTGCCCCAGGGCGACGGGCGTGACCAGGGACCGCTGCGCTCCGAGGACCCTGCGCTCGTCCTGAAGGTCGCCAGGGTCGCGGATCGCGGCGAGGTCGCGCGGCGCGAGGCGGCCGCACTCGAGCGGATCGCCGCCGGTCCGGAACGCTGGCGGGCGTCGGCGCCCGCTCTCGTCCACCTCGGCAGGCCGTGGGACCTTCCCACGCTCGTGGAAACCGCCGTCTCGGGACGTCCACTCGATCCGGCCATGGTCCGGAGGGATCCCGAACGTGCGATCGCCGCCGTTTCGGGGTGGCTGGTCAGCATGGTCGGGTCGGCCGACACGCCCGAGTCCGGCGCCGTGCCCGCGCACGACCGGATCGAGCGGCTGCTGGACGCGCCAATGACAACGTTCATGGCGGGTTGGTCGGGACGCGAGGAGCAGCCGCTGATCGATGCCACGCGCGCTGCCGGGGACACCGTGCGCGCAGCCCGCCTGCCGGTCGCCTTCGAGCACGGCGACGCGAGCCATCCCAATCTCCTGCGCCGATCAGACGGGTCGCTCGCGGCCGTCGACTGGGAGTGCGCGGAACCGGAAGGGCTTCCGCTCCACGACCTGACCACGTTCCTTGCCTATGTGGCCGTGGTGCGCGCACGGACAGCCGCCCGCCATGACGAAGGCGAGGTGATCGCCTCCTCGCTGCTCGCGGCCGATGGCTGGGCGGCGCGGGCGCTTGCGGAGCACAGCCAGCGGATCGGCGTCGAATCAGGCTGCATCAGGGCGCTCGTCACGATCAGCCTGGCTCGGCTGACGATGGGACTGGCCGAGCGGCTCGAGGACGACCGGACGCTGCCACCCAGCGCAGTGACGGTCGACTGGCTGCGCGGTCATCGCTATCACGTCGCGTGGCGATCCGTGGCCCTCGCCACTGGACCCCGATGACGTCGACCGCGCCGGCCCGGTCGCGCCTCTTGTACATCACGAACGGGTTTCCCTACCCGTTGACGAGCGGCTATCTGCGTCACTACTTCCTGATGGGCGAGCTGGCGGCCGCGGGGCACGACATCGTGCTGCTGTCGATCGTGGGCGCGGATCACCGACCCGAGCATGCAGCCGCCATCGCCGACCGGACCGAGCGGGTCGAGACGTTCCACTCGCTCGACCGGGCGACCGGCACGATCCAGCGTCTCATCCGCCGTGCCCGCCGCCTGCTGCCGTCCGGTCTGGCCGATCCCGCCGCACGCCAGCTCGCCGATCGGGCGGGCGAGCTCATCCGGCGCGAGCGCTTCGATGCGGTCGTGTTCAGCGGCAAGCGCACCGATGCCGCGCTCGACAGGCTCGAGACGCTGCCGGTCGTGGTCGACATGTGCGATGCGGCGACCCTCCGCCTGAAGCGCGAGATGGCGGTGGCGAGCCCGTCCCGCCGGGCGGCGCTCGAGGTCATGGCCCGCCGGGTCCGCAAGACGGAGCGCCGGATGCTCGACCGCGCCGACCGCTCGCTGTTCGCCTCGGCACGCGACCTCGAGGGCCTGCTGGAGGAATTCGCCGACGGGGGCCAGGCGTCGTCGACCGCCGAGCGCGCGCGACGGTCGGTGGTGGTGCCCAACGGCGTGGATACGCGGTTCTGGTCGCGCGGCAGCGCGACGCTCGGTGCCGGGATCGTGTTCACGGGGGCCATGAACTACGGGCCCAACGTCGATGCCGCTGTCCGCCTCGCACGGACGATCTTCCCGCTCGTCCGCCGCGACCTGCCGACGGCCGGCCTGACGCTGGTCGGTAGGGATCCGGTGCCTGACGTGCAGGCACTGGGCGACCTCGACGGCATCCGCGTGACCGGCTATGTCGACGACGTCCGACCGTTCCTCGAAAGCGCGGCCGTCTTCGCGGCTCCACTCCGGTTCGGGGCCGGTATCCAGAACAAGCTGCTCGAGGCGATGTCGATGGCCGTGCCGTCGGTCGTGTCAACGCTGGCGGCAGATGGATTGCGGACCGTCGACGGGTCGGTACCACCCATCGTCATCGTCGATGATGACGATGCGACTGCTGCTGCGATCGTCGCGACGCTGCGGCGAGTCGCCGCGGATCCCACCCCGGACTGGGCAGCCCGGGCCTATGTCGAGCGGCATTTCAGCTGGGAGGCGAGTGGCGCATCGCTCGCGAACCTCATCGCTGCGGCGCGAGCGGACTGGCACCGGAACGGCCAGGCATGAGGGCGACCGGTGCACGGCGGCACCATGCGAGGACGCCTTTTGACCCATCCCGGCCCCTGACCTCTATCCTTACGGTCCTACCAGGACCGATCGTCGGTCCCGGCCGCGGGGGCGGCCCAGACACGAAGGGGAACGTGTGGAACTGACGGGCTATCTGGCAGTCGCGCGACGCTGGTGGTGGACGCTCCTCGTGGCGACGTGGGTCGCCGGCATCGCGGGCTGGGTCGTCGCCTCCTCGATAGCGCCCACCTACGAGGCGCGGACACAGCTGCTCGTCGGGCCGTACAACACCGACCGCGAGACGCTCGCCGCTTCCGCGGACCTGGTCCAGACCTATTCCGAGCTCATCACGACGGATCCGATCCTCGAGTCGGCCATCCTCGAGTCTGGCGCGACGCTGTCTCCAGAGGATCTCGAGGCGGCGACCCGGGTCACGGCCGACAACACGACACGCATCCTGTCGATCCGCGTCCAGGACACGAACCCCCAGATGGCGGCGACCCTGGCCAACAAGCTCGCAGACGAGATCTCACTGCTCGCGTCGAAGGGCACCAACCGTCCCGAGGGCCAGATCCAGCAGGTCGATTTCGCGAAAGCACCGACCGACCCAGTCGCGCCGCAGAAGTCGTTGATCGTCGCCCTCGCCGCCGTCGCGGCGCTGATCGGGGCGATGGTACTGGTGCTGCTCGTCGAGTACCTGAGCGCCGCCGTCCGGTCGGAGGACGAGCTGACCCGGATCACGGACCTGCCGTTCCTCGGCAAGGTCGACACAGCGAGGTCGCTGCCAACGACCAGTCGCGCGCTCATCGATAACGACCCTGAGTCGGCAACTGCTGCCGCCTACCGCCTGGTGCTGGCCAAGCTGGCCTTCAGGGAGGGACAGGGCGAGCCCGTGCGCGCGATCGTGGTGGTCGGAACGGGGACGCTATCGGCGGCCGGCCAGGTGGCCGCCAACCTCGGCGCGATCACCGCGCGAGGCGGGCGCCAGGTCGTCATCGTCGACGCCGACACGGCCGAGGGACCGGTGACCCGTATCTTCGGCTTGACCGACCGGCCGGGGCTCACCGACGAGCTCGCAACCGGGGGGCAGGATCTGACCGAGACGCTCGAACGTGTGTCGAGCACGCTGTCGATCGTCCCGCGCGGCCAGGCGTCGGGCGAGGACCAGCTCGACGTCAATCGAGCGAGGAACATGCTGGCCAGCCTCGGCCGCTGGGCGGACATCGTGATCGTCAACACGAGTCCGCTCCACCTATCGGCCGGAGCCCTGGCATGGGCCCAGGCCGGCGACGCTGTCACGATCGTCGCGACCCTCGACCAGTCCCGTCGCGACGATCTCACCTACGCCGTCGAGAGCCTGCGACTCGTCGGGGCGAACGTGACCGGGACCGTGCTTGCCGAGCGGCGACGATCGTTGGGTCGTGGGCGAGGGTCCGCAGCGACGGCGACCCGTGGCGCTGGCGCGATGCCCGCTCCGCGCCGATCCCCGTCGCCATCACCATCGCCATCGCTGTCCGATCGGCCCGGCACGGTCGTCCATAGTCGGATCGCGCAACTACCGGCGAGCCCCGCGTACACACCCCCACCGCCGACGCCCGGGCCCACGATCGTCTCGTACTCGTCGGCCCCGACGACGCCGACCGTCGTCCCACCCATGGACGCCGGCGACGACACACCTCCCGACCCGCCGACCAAGCCGCGCCGCACCACGCGACGAAGACGCCAGGCCGGCGAGCCGAGTACCTGACCGGCCGTCCGGGAGATGCGCATCCTCGTCACCGGCGGGGCGGGTTACATCGGCTCCGAGACTGCCCGTTGGCTCGCCGACGGCGGCCACGACGTCGTGATCCTGGACGATCTCAGCCGCGGCCACCGCGCCGCTGCCGGTGAGCTGCCCCTCGTCGTCGGGGACGTGCGCGACAGTGCGCTCGTCGCCGACACCCTGCGGCGCGAACGGATCGATGCGGTCATCCATTTCGCCGCACTCAAGTCGGTCGAGGAGTCCGTCGCCGATCCTGCGCGCTACTTCGACAACAACGTCGGCGGCACCATCGCCGTGCTGGCTGCCATGGCTCGGACGGGCGTCCGACGGTTCGTGTTCTCATCGTCGTGCGCGGTCTACGGCCCGCCGGATCGCTTGCCGGTCGATGAGACGGCCGCGACGCGGCCGATCAACCCGTATGGCGAGAGCAAGCTCCTGTCGGAGCGGCTGATCCCCTGGTTCGACTCGGCCCATGGGATCCGCTCGGCGGTCCTCCGTTACTTCAATGCCGCCGGGGCGGCCGATGGAGGTGCCCACGGCGAGGACTGGACGGATGCCCCGAACCTCGTGCCGGTGGTGCTGCAGGTGGCCGCCGGTCGGCGACCAGCTGTGCACGTGTTCGGCACCGACCATCCGACACCTGACGGGACCGCGATCCGCGACTACGTCCACGTCCTCGACCTCGCCAGCGCGCACATGCGCGCGCTGGAAGTCATCGACGAGACCGACGGCTCGCTGACCGTGAACGTCGGCACCGGAGCGGGCGCCTCCGTCTCGGAGGTGATCGAGGCGGCGAGACGCATCACCAAGCATCCGATCCCGGCGATCGCCGCGCCACGTCGAGCCGGCGATCCGGCGGCGATCTGGGCCGACACCGACAAGGCGGCACGGGTCCTCGGTTGGCGCGCCGAGCGCAGCCTCGACGACATCCTCGCGAGCGCATGGCGCTGGCACACCACCCATCCGGACGGTTACGGCGCTACCTCCGTGGCCGTCGACCTGCCGCGTGTCGCGAGCACGTCGTGAGCCCGCCGTGACGGTGGTCCGATCGGGACCCACCGTGGCCTACGTGATGTCCCGGTTCCCGAAGCTCACCGAGACGTTCATCCTCCAGGAGCTCCTGGCGATGGACCGAGCCGGCGTCCGCGTCGAGCTCTACCCCCTGCTGCGCCAGCGCGGCGAGTCGGTGCAACCCGCGGCGCAACGATGGGTCGACCGGGCGCACTTCTTCCCGTTCATCTCGCCTGCCATCATCGCGAGCCAGTGGCACTACCTGCGCGATCCCCGGCTGCGCCGTCGGTATGTCCGCGCCCTGGTCGACATGATCAGCGGGACGTGGCGGAGCCCCAACTTCCTGGTCGGCGGGCTCGGCATCTTCCCGAAGGTCGCCCATGCGGCCCGCCAGATGCGGGCGGACAGCGTCGAGCACGTCCACTGCCACTTCGCGAACCACCCGGCGCTTGCCGGCTTCCTGATCCACCGGTTGACGGGTATCCCGTACAGCTTCACGGCGCATGGGTCGGATCTCCACGTCGATCGGACGATGCTGCCCACGAAGGTCCGCGAGGCCGCGTTCGTGGTCACGATCTCCCAGGACAATCGGCGTGTCATCGAGGACAGCTGCGGGTCGGCCGCTGACGGCAGGGTCGCGGTCATCCACTGCGGGGTCGACCCGGCGGCGTTCCACCCGCGAAATGATGTCCGCGACGGGCCACTCCGGATCGTCGCGGTCGGCACGCTCCACGAGGTCAAGGGCCAGGCCCACCTGATCGATTCATGTCGGCGACTGGTCGAGCGCGACGTCGAATTCACGTGCCGGATCGTCGGCTCGGGTCCGGACCGCGACAAGCTGGCGGCGCGCATCGATACCCTCGGCCTCGGCCAGCGTGTCACCCTCGCCGGACAGATGACGAGCGATGCCGTCGCCGACGAGCTCGCGGCGGCCGACGTCCTGGTCGCGCCGAGCGTTCCGACACGCGGCGGCAAGCGGGAGGGCATCCCGGTCGTCCTCATGGAGGCGATGGCGACCGGGCTGCCGGTCGTGGCCAGCCGCCTGTCCGGGATCCCGGAGCTGGTGACGGACGGGGTCGACGGCCTGCTCGTGCCACCGGGGGACGCGGAGGCGATCGCCGATGCGCTCGAGCGCCTGGCGTCGGAGCCCGACCTGCGCCGGACACTCGGCGTGGCGGGGCGGGAGACGATCCTGCGCGCCTTCGACATCGACCGGAACGCTGCCTTGCTCATCCGCCGGTTCGAGGCGTCGCGTGAGCGAGCGCCCGACCCATCAGATCTGCGGGGAGCGGCGGCCGAACCGGCACGCGCGGACGAGGCGCTCGCGTGAACCGGGTGATCTTCTGGGTGGCCGCCGCCGCCGTCGGCTGGACCTACGCTGGGTTCCCGGCGTTCGTCGTCCTCCGGGCGCGGCTGCGACCGCGCCCCCATGAGCAAGCGGATATCACGCCGACGGTCAGCGTCATCATCGCGGCCCACGACGAGCAGGACGTGATCGGCGCACGCGTCGACAACCTGCTCGCCCTCGACTACCCGCCGGATCGGCTCGAGATCGTCATCGCATCGGATGGGTCGACCGACGGAACGGCGACGCTGGCCGCCGGACGCGGCGACCCGCGGGTGCGGGTGCTCGACCTGCCGCGGGTCGGCAAGGCGACCGCGCTCAACAGCGCCGTTGCGGCGTCGGCAGGCAGCATCCTGGTGTTCTCCGACGCCAACACCGCTTTCGCGGCCGACGCCGTCCGGGTGCTCGTCCGCTCGTTCGCCGACGATGAGGTCGGCGGCGTGGCAGGCAACCAGCTGTACCTTCGGGACGGCGCCGCGGGCGGGGTCGAGGGCGCCACCGCCGCCGGAGTCGGCGAACGCCGTTACTGGGACATGGACCGGGTCGTGAAGGTCGCGGAAAGCCGGGGTGGCAACGTGATCTCGGCGACCGGTGCGATCTACGCGCTCCGTCGAGAGCTCTTCCGGCCGGTCCCCGACGGCGTCACCGACGACTTCGTCACGTCGACGCAGGTCGTGCGCCAGGGACGCCGTCTCGTGTTCGAGCCCGGCGCCGTCGCCGTCGAGCCGGTCGCGGGGGCGAGTCGCCGCGAGTACGGCCGGAAGGTCCGGATCATGACCCGCGGTCTGCGGGGGGTCGCGGCTGCCCGTGAGCTGCTCGACCCACGCCGATCCGGCTTTTACGCCATCCAGCTCCTGACCCACAAGGTGCTGCGGCGGTTGATGGTCGTGCCCCTGGTCGTGGTAGCGGCCGTGACGCCATCGCTCTGGAACGACGGGGCGATCTATCGCGCGGCCGCCGTCGGGCAGGTGGCCGTCTATGGCCTCGGCGCTGCCGGCCTCGCGCTCCGCGACCATCCCGCCGGCCGGCGACCGTGGTTCGCGCTGCCGGCCTTCTTCTGCCTCGTCAACATCGCCTCGGTCCACGCCGTCTGGAACCTGTTGACCGGACGCCGCATCGACCGCTGGCGGCCGACACGGGATCCTGTGCTGCCGACCGAGATCGGACCCTCGAGATGAGCTCCATCGCCGGCGCGGGTCGTCGTGGCGTCACTCGGTCGGGGCCCAGCCGAGATCAGGTGATCGTCGGGATGGCGATCCTGACGATCCTGGGCTCGGTCGCGGCCGGGATCGCGGCGGCCGATGCCCCCTTGCTGGTGGTCGCGGCCGCATCCGCCGCATTCCTGGGCGTCGCGATCATCCTCTACCCGGACGTCGCGACCCTGACCACGATCGCGATCCTGTACAGCAACGCCGCGGTCGTGGCCGTCCGCTTCCATGGGGTCCCGCTCTTCCTCGCGGCATTCGTCCCGTTGCTCCTCGTGGTGCCGCTCGCTCGCGACCTGATCGTCCGGCGGCTACCGGTCGTCGCGCCACCTACGGCGCCGTGGATGATCCTGCTGCTGTTCATCCACATCTTCTCGGCCCTGTTCTCCGCCGACATGACCCGCTCGTGGGACGCGGTCGTGGTCTTCATCGTCGAGGGCTTCGGGCTGTACTTCCTGCTGCTCAACGTCATCCGGACACCCGCGCTGCTTCGCCAGGTGACCTGGGTGCTCATCGTGGTCGGGATGCTCATCAGCATCCCGTCCATCCATCAGGACCTGACGAGCAACTTCGACAACCTCTATCTGGGCTTCGCCCAGCCAGCGGATGCGGCATTCCGGACCGGCGAGACGACGATCATCGGCGATGTCGTGCAGCGCCGGCTGACCGGCCCGATCGGTGAGACGAATCGCTTCGCGCAGATCCTGCTCATGCTGGTACCGCTCGGCATCTTCCGCTTCATCGACGAACGCAGCGCGTTGCTGCGCGCGGTGGCTGCGATCGCGACCACGCTCATCACGGTGGGCGTCGTGCTGACGTTCTCGCGCGGCGCGGCCGTCGGCCTGGTCGCCCTCATCCTCGCGGTCGCGGCGCTGCGGCTCGTCCGTGCGCGGCATCTGGTCGGGATCGTGCTGGCGCTCGTGGTCGTCTTCGCCGCCTTCCCGCAGTACACGGTGCGGCTGGCGACGCTGGGCGAGATCGGCGCACTCGCCGGCGACAACGTCAACCGTGGCACCGTCGGCGGCGCGGTGTTGAGCCGGGTCACCGAGACGCTCGCGGCGGGCCTCGTCATCGTCGATCACCCCCTGATCGGCGTCGGCCCGGACATGTTCAACATCTATTACGAGGAGTACGCCGAGGACGTCGGGCTGTTGGTGCGCAACGACGCGTTCCGCGAGGCGCACAACCTCTATCTGGGGATCGGCGCCGAGCTCGGCATCCCGGGACTGGTCGTGTTCATGATCGTGTTGCTGATCACGATGCGGATGCTGCTCCAGGCCCGCAGGGCGAGCATCGACCGACGTCCCGACCTCGAGCGGCTCGCGACCCCGTTCCTCCTATCCCTGATGACCTATGCCGTCACTGGGCTGTTCCTGCATCTGTCATTCGCTCGGTTCTTCTGGCTGATGCTGGCCGTCGCCACGGCAGCCGCCGTCATCACGCTCCGAGAGGTCGGACAGGATGGACCCGCGGCCGGTCAGGGAGCGACGAACCAGTCGGTATAGCCGAAGTTCTTTCCGGATCGGGCGGGTGCACTGCCCCGGTATGTCGTGCCGTAGCGACGATCGATCAGCCATGGCTGCCATTCGTCGTCACCGATCGCACTCCAGCCGACCTGGCCGTACAGGAAGCGGACGGCGCGCAACAGCGCTCGATCGCTCCACTCCCAGGCCGCATACCCGGCGTGGCGCAGGATCTCGGCCTGGAGGACGGCGCCCTGGAGACCTTCCCAGGCATAGCCAGTGAAGGTCGGAGGCCAGGCGAAGCTGCTACCGCGTCGCATCTCCTCCGGGAGGGCGCCGTCGATGAGGGCGCCGTCCTTCCGGCAACCCGCAGGGACGACCCCGACCGGCTTGGCCGGGTCGCATTGCCAGCTGAGGTCATCGCCGTAGACGAAGCCGGCGTAGGCCGTCCGATCCCCGAGATACCCCCGGAAGACCTGGGCGGTACGCGCCATCTCGTCGGCGTCGCCGAGATACGCCGCGACGGCAGCCCGCGACGCCCCGGCATGCGTCCCCCAGTTGTTGGGTCGGCGCTCGTGGGTCCCCACCAGCGTCATGCCGTCGAGCGGCTTCACGAGCACCGCGCGGAGCCATGGACGGAAGGTGCCCTGCTCGAACGACGGATCGACGTCGGCGAGACCGACCAGATCGGCCGAGATCACGTATGCCGCGAGGTTGCGTCCCAGGGCGAGAGTCCGGCCCCCCTCCTCGGTCCCGACCACGGCCCGGAGAGCCGCGACGACGCTACTTCGATAGCTCACGGTCCCGGTGCGCGCGTAGACGAGCGCCTTGGCCAGGATGATCTGGTCGGTGTCGTCGTCCTGGTTGGACAGGTCCGGGGTGCCGGCCGTGGTATCAGCGCGGGCCAGCAGCCCGGTCCATGCCGGCCCGCTCATCGGCATGCCAGCGAGGTCGAGCGGTGCCATCAAGACCCTCGCTGCCCTCCCGGGCAGCGGAGCCGGCGTCGCGGTCGGCGCCGGCGTCCCTTGCGGAGCGGTCGGTGTCGGCGATGGGGTGGGTGTTGCCGTGGGTGTTGCCGACGGACTCGGGGCAGGTGAGGGCGTGGCCATGGCCGTCGGCGTCGGCGAGGCCGTCGGGTTCGGGCTAGGGAGTGCCGTCGCTGTCGGTCCGGCCGTCGGGACCGGGGCCGTCGTCGGAGCGGCGGTCGGAGCCGCAGTCGGAGGGGCAGTCGGTTCCGATGTCGCAGCCGGTGTCGGTTCCGGTGTCGGTCTGGGTGTGGGCACCGGGGTCGGGCGCGGGGTCGCCGTCGCCTTCGGCGTGCGCGTGGGTTTGGGCGTCGGCCGTGGTGTCGCAGTCTTCTTCGGCGCGCGGGCAGCGACACGCATCGTGAGCGACGTCCGAGCGATGCCATCCGCGGTCACGGCCTCGAGCACGTACTCCCCAGGTTCGAGGTCGGCCGGGATCTGCACCTTCGCCCTGAACCGGCCGCCCGCCGTCGCGGTGTATTCGGCTACGGTCTCGGAGTCCGACTGCCATACCAGGCGGCCCTGCTCGGTGTCGTCGAAGCCGAGCCCATCGATCACGAGTCGCTGGCCGGCGACGGCATCGGCGCCGTCGCGAGCTCGCAGCGTCGGTCCGGCCGCCGACGTATCGAGCGATGGAAGGATGAGCGCCGGAACCAGCAGGAGGATCGGGATGGTCGCCAGCCAGTCGCGGAGGGGGGATCGCCGGGGCGGTGGCGCCGGCGGTCGGGATGTGACCCAGTCCTTCCGATCTGCGATGGCGATATTCCGCACGATCGATCGTCCTCTCCCGGGCAGTAGCCGGGCAGACGCGAGCGCTCGATCGTGGGGAGGCGGACCGTACCCGTAGCGGGCACGGCCCACGGCTCGATCTCGGCAACCCGGCTACCTGGCATGCAGGCCCGTGGCTTTGCGACCCCGCCTCGCGACGGGTGTGCCAGTTGGGTGACGGCACGGTAGGGGGCGCGTGGGCTGCGCACCACAGTGCCTGCGTCCGTACGTCAGTGGCAATCCCGACGATGGTCCCGCGAGTTCGACGCGATACCGCGCGAGCGGGCCGGCGGGAGTGGTGCATGCATGCCCCGCCCGACCGCACTCGACCGGCCGGGACCGGACCCTGCTGGCGCCCGAAGGTACCGACGGCGGCGCGGCAGCGAACGTCGATGGTCCCGCCGGGACCCCGGGATCAGCTGCCGTAGAGCCAGTCGGTGTAGCCGAAGATGCGACCTTGTCCCGCTGGGCGGGTCGGCAAGCCGAGGCCGTACCGCGCGTTGAGCAGCCACGGGACGTTCTGGCTGATCTCGGAGTTGTTCCAGGTCGGACCGCCGTCACGCCCCGAGCGCGACACGAACTCCGCCGCGCGGCGCAGCGCCGAGTCGGACCACGACCAGACGTCA
>DATAFZ010000129.1:0-26401 GCA_036257225.1 Candidatus Limnocylindrales bacterium
CGCTCGATCGCGTCGCGCGTGTCGATCTCGAAGGCCCACAGGTTCTCGACGCCAGTCACGGCCGTCGGTTTGCCGAACACGTCCTGACCGAGCAGGCCGGACAGCGAGTGCACGGGGTTCGTCGATGCGAGCAGGGTCCGCTTGCCGGTGCGCGCGAGGTGGACCGCATGCATCCCGGCCATGACGGTCTTGCCTACGCCGCCCTTGCCACCGAAGAACGTGTAGCGGAGCCCCGGGTGGGCGTCCACGTAGTCGGCCATCGAAGTCTCGACCAGGTCGGCCGCCTTGAGATCGTTCGTCATGGTCATCGGTCGTCCTCGCGCTCAGCCATAGAGAAGACCGGCGACTCGCTCGATCATGGGGAGGCCGGTCACGTCGCGTTCGAGCTCGGGCACGTAGCCGATGACCTGGTTCCCGAGCGTCTGGCGGATCTGCTGGAGCTCGCCCTTCTGCATCGCGATCCGATTTCGAAGATAGGCAGGGATCTGCTGCCCGGCGAGCTCCTCCGGGATGACCCGGTTGACGAGATAGCCGCCGACTGGGACGTCGAAGCGTGCGAACAGCTCAGCAGCCTTCTTCGTGTCGATCAGGATCATCTGCTCCGGGATGACGACGAAGAAGAAGGCCGTCTTCACGCGGTCGGTCAGGATCCGCGAGGCGCTGTTGATGCGGTTCCGGATGAACTGGAGCTCACCGAGGATCTCGTCCTCGTCGACCTCCTTCTGGCGCTTCATGCGCGCGGCGACCTCCTCGTACTCGCGCATCTGTTCGCGGAGTTGGGTGATCTTGCCGATCCACTCGTCGTAGACCTTGGCCATGGACAGGTAGTACAGCGCGTGGCCGAGCGGCACGAGGTCGTAGATGTAGTAGTCGTAGTCGCCCTGGTTCACGATGTCGACCACTGAGTCGAAGATCGCCGACTCCTCCATGGCCGGCTCGGCGGAGGTGGCCTGGATGTAGTCCTCGATCTCCTGCGGCACTTCGTCGAGCCCGTACATGTCGAGGATCTTCTGGCGGATCTCATCCTGGTACTGCTTGATGTGGCTGTCCGCGTCGATCTCCTGGGCCCACAGGTTGTCGACGATCTTGACCGGACCCTTGCCGAAGATGTCCTGCTGGAAGATGTCGGACAGGCTCGCCTGGGGGTCGACCGAGAAGACCAGGACCTTCTTGCCCTGGTTGGCGAGCCACCACGCTGTGGCCGCGGAGAACGTGGTCTTGCCCAGGCCACCCTTCCCGCCGAACATCACGTACTGGCGCTCCGGGTGCTCCCGGAAGGTCTCTGCGAGCGGCGTCGAGCCGCTCAGGCCGGTCGGGCCGCGCGGGGCTTGTCGTATGGTCACAGCTAGAACATCGCGTCCGTGAGGTCCTTCTCACGGAGCATGCGGCGCTTCCATGTCGAGATCTGCGGGACCGCGTATGGCAGGAGCCGTAGCGAGTAGTACGGCGGCAGGATCGGGACGCCGAGCATGTCGCCCATCGTGGTCAGGATGAACAGGTGCTCCATGCTGGCTCGCGTGCGCATGGCGTAGCGGGTCATGTCATGAGCGGCCATCCCGTAGGTGACTTCGCGGAGGCGCCCGAGCATGCCCCGCACGCGGCCGCCGCCCTCCACCTCGTCCGGTCGTCGATCATCGGGCATCGGGAGCCTCCTTCCATACCAGCCTGGAGCGGTCGTCAGACGCCGTGCAAGTGGTGCTCATGCTCGTCGGTGAACTCGCGCTCGCGCAGGACCCGGCGCTTCCAGGTCGCGATGTCGGGCACGATGTACGGCAGCAACCGGAGCGAGTAGTAGGGCGGGATCACCGGCACGCCGATCATGTCGCCCGCCACGCTGAGCACGAAGATGTTCTCGAGCGCGGCCCGCGTCTCCATCGCATGGCGGGCGAATTCGAAGCCCGTCATCCCGTAGGCGAACTCCCGGAGCGCGCTGGAGAAGCGGGCCAATGGCCCGCCACGCGGGTCCGGGGCTGGGGGGCTTGCTCGCATCCGACCGACCTCGTCCGGCTCGAGGGCGCCAGGTTCCTGTCTGGTCAATCTACCAGAGGGATTCGGGGGTCCGTCGCGTTGACCGCGCGACCGGGCGCTCCTACCGTTCGGCGCATGCCGGCGCAGGACGGCCTCGGTCCCACGATCGCGATCGCGCTGCTGATCGTCGTGATGCTGTGGTTCACGTTCGGGACGCAGCGGAACATCCGACGCGGCAACGACCTGCTGACCTGGCTGCAGGGCGGCCTCCCTCGCCTGGGGCCGCGGACCACGCTCCGCTGGTTCGGCAGCTCTGCGGTCGAACTCACGATCGTGGAGCCGTCGGCGCCGTTCCGAGACGCGACGATCGTCGTCGTCCTCGAGCCGCGCGACGTCGGGCTGCTGTGGGCGTTCGCGCGGTTCCGCGGCCGGCGTGACTTCATCATCATCCGGACGAACCTCAGGCAGCCGCCGCGCGTCAGCGCGGACGTCGGAGACCCGACCGGCTGGACCGGTCGCCTGGATCCACCCGAGGAGACCGGTATGCGGCAGGAGGCATGGGAGGGCGGCATCACCGCCGAGCTCGACGGTGCCGCCGATCAGCACCTGGTCCGCGACGCGTGGCAGCGCATCGACGCCGCCAGCGGCGGGATCTGGCGCCTGACCATCCAGCCGGTGGTGCCGCACCTGGAGGTCCATGTGATCCCACCCGATCGGCGGTCGGTCGCGGCCGGGCCGCTCATCGACGCGGTGACCGATCTCGCCACCCACCTGACCCGTCGTTGACAGCCCGAGAGCCCGCCGCTGGCGGGCTCTCGGCTGGGCCGGGTATGGGCAGGTCAGCCGGCGGCCGGCGCTGGTTCCACTTCCGGTGCGCCTCGATAGCGGGTCCAGGCACCCCAGGCGTCGAAGGCGATGAGCGCCGCGGCGCCGAGCAGCAGCACGGCGACGATGATCATGGCCCACGCCCCGATCACCGAGATGGTCGCCATGCCCTCGCGTGTCGCGATCGTCGCGAACAGGTTGTAGGCCGTCACGATCGTCGCGGCCATGGTCGTCACGTACATGAACACCATCGGGATCCCGGCGTAGGCCGGGTTCTTGCCCACCGATCGCAGCCAGACGGTCACGAGCAGCAGGCTGAGGGCGGCCAGCAGCTGGTTCGATGCGCCGAACAGCTGCCAGAGGTAGACCCACGTGCCGGACAGGACGAGCGCCATGGTCAGCACCATGCCGACGATCGATGCGACGTGCTGGTTCTTGAAGCCGACCCAGCGATCGCCTAGCCACTCGCCAAGTGTCACCCGCATCACGCGGAACACGAGCTGGACGACGGTCAGCACGATCACGACGAACGCGCCGAACCCGAGGGCGACCCCGAGCGCGAGCGGGATCGTCCCGAACGATGCCACGTGGATGAGGCGACCGACTCCGGCGGCGAACGCGCCTGCGCCGGCACCGCCGGCGATCGCAACGGCCGTCAACGATAGGAGACCGAGCGTGTTCTCGGAGAACATCCCGCCGCCGCCGACGGGCAGGGCGTCGGTCTCGTACTCGAGCTGCCGCGCCGTGCCGACTGATCCGAACAGGGCGTGCCAGCCCGAGATGGCGCCGCAAGCGATCGTGACGAACAACATCGGCCAGAGCGGTTGGAACGCCCCGCCGGTGCCCGTCTCGAACCCCTTGTATGCCGCCAGCTGGAATGTGCCCGCCGATGCTTCCGCGCCCGGTAGCGTCACGAACGGCGCCATCAGCGCGCCGATCGCGCTGACGCCGATGACGATGGCGGTGATCCAGAACCCGATGTAGTTCACCGGTTGGGCGAACCGCCAGATCGCCATGTTCGCGCCGAGATAGCTGAACACCAACAGCATCACGGCCCAGAACAGGAAGTTCGGGAGGAGCTTGATCTCGTTCGTGGCAGCCACATACGTCGCCGAGTCCGGCCGGACGCCGTCGACGGCCGCCGGGATCCGCGGGTCGGCGAAGGTCGGGTCGGTGACCCGGTAGATCTCGCCGCCGGTGTTGATGCTCCCGTTGAGCGAGTTCACGATCCCGCTGATCGGTCCCGTAGTCCAATCCGTCGGTTGGCCGGGCGTGAACGTGGCACCCAACGGACCGAGGGCCATCGCCGCGAGCGTCACCGCCACCGTCAGCACCGTGACGCCGATGATGCTCATCCGCATCCGGTAGATCGCGTAGCCGGCGAACAGCCCCATCAGCGCGAGCACGATGATCCCGAATGGGACGTCCGGACGTGCCGCGAGGATGGCGGCCATGATGCCGACGAACGCGCCGGCGATGAGCAGCAGATAGAAGAAGATGAACACGAACAGGATCCGCCGCGTCCGCGGCGAGATCAGCCGGTGGGCGACGGCGCTCAATGAGTTCCCGTCGTTGCGGACGGCCAGCATGATCGCGCTGTAATCGCTGGCCCAGCCGATGAAGCTGACGCCGATCATCAGCCACAGGATCGCCGGCAGCCAGCCCCACAGGTTCGCGGCCGTGATGACACCCACGATCGGGCCTGCGGCGGCGATCGACTTGAAGTGATAGCCGTACAGGACGAACCGACTCGTCGGCATGAAATCGGCGCCGTCCATATACATCCGTGCCGGGGTGGCACGGTTGGGATCGGACTGGATCACGGTCCGATCGATCCGTCTGGCGTAGTACGTGTAGGCGAGATAGATGACGACCACGCCGATGACGACGACCCAGAGTGAGCTCATGCGCAGCCTCCATTCGATCGCGCGGCTTCTATCGGGTCAGTGCCTGTCGGTGTCGTGAGCCCTCGCGCCTCCTTTCACCTCGCGTCGCGGTCAAGCCGGATGCGCTGTCCCTGCCAGGTCGGCAAGCCGGGCGTCGATCACCCGATCGAGTGCCTCGAAGTCGGCTCCGCGGCGCTTGTCCCTGCCGCCGACGATCACCGCCGGATATCGCCCGACGCGATACCGCAGCGACTCGATGACGCCTTCGATCGAAGCGGCGTCAACGACCTTCACGCGGACGCGCGAGCCGTGTCGCCCGAGCAGACGATGGATCCAATCCGACCAGGCCTGGAACTCGCGGGCAAGGTCGTCCGGTAACGCCTGCGCGGCCTCCGCTCGCCGCAGACGCTCGCCGATGCCCATCTCCTGGAATGCCACCTCGCAGTGCTGGCAGTGATAGAAGACGGTCGGCGCGTATGTGATGACCTCGACGGTCAGGGGTTTCATCGTCGGGCCTCGGTCCGGGGAGGATACACCCGCCATCAACCGGTCCGGGGGGCGCGAGCGCTGGGCGCCGCCTACTGCGCGAAGGTGTCGCAGTCGTCGGGGTTGCCGCTCCGATAGCCGGTCGTGAACCAGGCCACTCGCTGCTCGGCAGAGCCGTGGGTCCAGCCCTCGGGATCGATGCGGCCGGTGGTCGACTGCTGGATCCGGTCGTCGCCGACAGCCGACGCCGCGCTCAACCCCTCCTCGATATCACCCGATTCGAGATCGCTCTGCGCCGAGTTCGCCCAGACGCCCGCGAGGCAGTCGGCCTGCAGCTCCTGGCGGACGGACAGGGAGTTGCGCTGGCTCGGGTCTTGCGCGGCGAGCTGCTGGACCCGCTCCGAGATACCGAGGACGGTCTGGATGTGGTGACCGAATTCGTGCGCCACGACGTAGGCCATCGCGAAATCACCGCCGGACGCGCCGAAGCGCGACTTCAGCTCGTCGAAGAACGTGAGATCCAGATAGACCTTCTCGTCGGCCGGACAGTAGAACGGGCCGGTCGCCGCCGACGCGGGGCCGCAGGCCGATTGCGTGGATCCATCGAAGAGCACCAGCTTCGTCTCGGGATAGTCGCGGCCGGACGCGCTGAATGACTCGCCCCAGAACGCCTGGATGTCCGACACGACGAACGCCAGTTGTTCGTCGGTCTCGCTCTGCGGATCCAGCGTGCCGCCCGGTTGTGCCGGGACGGCGCCGCCACCCGACAGCCCGCCGAGATCGGGGATACCGCCGCTCCCCCCGAGCACGCCGCTGAACAGCAGGAACAGGACGACGAGCACGATGATCCCACCCAGGCCACCGCCCTTGCCGCTCGGGATCGGGATCGGGATGCCGCCACCGGAGGCGCCCCCCGGGAGGCCGAAGGCGCCGCCGCCCTGGCCACGCCGGTCCTCGATCTGGTCGAAACCGGTGTTGCGCTTCCACTTCATGGGCTGGGGGTCCCTTCACTACACATACGTACCGGGAGGATATGGCCGGCCGCTGCTCGGGAGCCTCGCCAGAAGCACGCTCGACCTTGCAGGCGCATCGTCAGTGCGGCCGATCAGGCGACCTCGTGCAGGCGCCCGTTCGAGACATCGAACACGAGCCCGTGGATCGGCACTCGTCGCAGGAACGGATGGTCACGCAGGATCGACACCTGCGCCCGGAGGTTCTCCTCCAGATCGCCGAACCCGCCGAATGCGACCCGCACCTCGTCGGCCGGCAGACCGCTGTTTGCAGCGACCCTGCCGCGGAGCATCGATTCGTCGACGCCGTGGAGACCGCAGCCCGTGTGCTCGATCAGGACGATCTCTTCGGTTCCCAGGAGCTCGATGCTCACGATCAGGGAGCGGATGACGTCGTCGGTGACAAGCGCGCCCGCGTTCCTGATGATGTGGGCGTCCCCGGTGCGCAGGCCGAGGCTCTCCTCGATGTCGAGCCGTGCATCCATGCAGGCCACGACGACGAGCCGCGACAGGGGCGCCGCCGTGAGCGCTGACCGGTCGAACGCCTCGGTATAGCGCCGGTTCTCCGCGAGGAGGCGGGTGTATTCGGCGCTTCGGTCCGCCTCCGTCATGTGCTGAGGTTCGTCAGCTCGGCCGGCGCTCTGGCCCGTACCGGTCGATCAGCTCGCCGATCGTCAGCTGGCCGTACCGGTCGTCGAGCTGCTCCTGGGCGATGCGCCACATCGTGCGCAGCGGGCGTGGGCCAGACCGCTCGAGCTCGGCCAATCGGATCGCCCCGAAGCGTTCGATGCCGGGGACGGCGCGCAGGTCCGTCGCCAGGCGGCGTGCGGCGTCATCGACGGTCGTCTGCCGGGTGATGTCGACCGAGGCCGGACGCGCGGGCCTGGCCGGGCCGGCTGCGGTGTCGGTACGCGGCGCACCGGCTCCCGCGGCGCGGATGGCCTTGTCCGCTTCCTTGAGGGCGCTATCGATCTGCTCCTGGCTCTCGAACCGCGGCGGCAAACCGGCCGCCGCGACGGAAGCCCCGGCGGGTGCCGCCGCAGCCGCAGGTCCGGCGGGTGTCGTCAGGTCGACCGTCGGGGGCAACGCTCCGGTCGCTCGCGCCGACTGGGGTGCGGCCGGCCGCCGCTCGACGGGCGGGGTCGGCGCACCCGGTTCGGTCGGGGCCGCGCCGGCTTGGGCGGTGCCAGTCGCCGGACTGGTCGACCGGCTTCCGCCGCCGCGCCGCGCGCCGGACGAGGATCCGCCTCGACCGCCGCCGCCCGATCCAGGGGTTCGCTGGCCGTCCCCCGCACCGCCCATCGCTTGGCTGAGCATGGCCGGGATGTCGATGCCGGTCAGACCCTTCACCGTGGTGCCGGCCTCGGTCACGGTGCGGGTGACGTTCCGAACGATGTCCGACGCCCCATCGTTCGACAGGACGGTCAGGTTGTCGATGTTGGCCAGCGGCTCGGCCGCGGCGCGGACGATCTCCGGCAACTGCGACAGCACCGTCTGGATGATGGCCGCCTCGTTGAACTGGCGATAGGCCTCGGCGCGAAGGGCGAGGGCCTTGGCCTCGGCCTCGCCCTTGGACAGGACGATGCCCGCCTCAGCGTTGCCCTCGAGGGTGGTCTGCTTGGCGGTCGCCTCGGCGGTGATCTCGACGACGTGGGCCTGCGCCTGGCCGGCGAGCTTGACGCGCTCGGCGTCGGCCTGTGCGGCCGCGATCCGGGCCTGTCGGTCGCCCTCCGCACGGCGGACCTGTGCCTCGGCTTCGGCCTCGGCGGGACGGACCGTGGTCGCGACCAGCTCCTGTTGGGTCCGTGCCGCCTCGAGCTGGGCGAGCTCGGTCTGCTTGCGTGTCACTTCCTGGGTCGCCTCGGCCTCGGCCAGGGGACCTGCCTGGGCGGCGCGCGCGTTGGCTGCAGCCGTCTGCGTCTCCGTCTCGGCCCGCCGCAGCGAGACGTCGCGGGCTGCATTGATCTTCACCTGCTCGGCCTCGGCCTCGCGGACGGCGGCCTCCTGATCGGCGGCGGCCTTGGCCATCCGGGCGTCGCGCTCCCGACGCGCCGTCTCCTGCTGGCCGATCAGGTCCATGTAGCCGGACTCGTCGCGGATCGCCTGGATCGTGAACGAGTCGATCTGCAGTCCGGACGTCGCGAGGTCGCCCTTCGCCGCATCCTGCACCGCCTGCTGGAACTTCTGGCGATCGAGGTTGAGCTCCTCGACGGTGAGCGTCCCGACGATCGAGCGGAGCGAGCCTTCGAGGACGTTCTTCACGATCGAGTCGACCTGCTCCTCCTGCGCATCGAGGAACCGCTCGGCGGCGTTGCGGATCGACTCATCCTCGGCCCCGATCTTGAACGTGGCGACGCCCTGGACCGCGACCTTGATGCCCTGCCGGCTGACCGCATCGGCCAAGTTGACGTTGATCTGACGGGCAGTCAGCTTGAGCTTGCCGACCTTGTGGATGAGCGGCAGCACGATGACGCCCCCGCCGCGCACGACCTTCAGGTTGCGCTGGCCGTCCGGCCCGCGGTCACGTTGGCCCGACACGATCAATGCCTCGTTGGCACCGGCGACCTTGTAGCGGCTGCCGATGTACGACACGATCAGGACCGCCACGATGATGATCAGGAAGATCGGGATCGCCCCACCGACGAAGTCCACGATGTCAGGCACTGGGGGTCCCTCCTTCTTGGACCGGCACATCGCCGGCTTCAACGATCGGCTCGACGATGAGTCCCGCGCCGGCGACACCGCGCACGCGGGCGACGGTGCCGGCCACGATGTCCGTGGAGGCTGTAGCGCTGTATTCGTGGGTCTGGCCCTCGGCCTTGACGAGGACGCTGCCGTAGTGCCCGGCAGGGATGCCGACCTGGACGTAGGCATCGCGACCGACGAGGTCCTTGGTCGAGAACGGCGAAGGCGCCTCAGCCCGACGCAGCGCGCTGAAGATGGCGTACGCGATACCGAGGCCGACCAGTCCGAACCCGACCCCCCACAGGGCGGCCTGGGCGCCGTGGACTTCGAGGACCTGGCTGGCGAAGATGCCGCCGACGCCGAACATCGAGACGAATGACAGCAACAACGGCATCAACGACACGCCGCCGACGTCGAAGTCGAAGATGGCTCCGAGGAGGTCGTCGACGAGGACCGTGATCAGCAGTAGGCCGCCGCCGATCAGCGCGCAGACGACGAAGATGAAGTCATCGACCGGGATGTCGATCATCGGGCGCCCGGGCCTCCCCTCGTCCGGCGCGAACGCGTCGGGATGACAGGATAGCGACTAGGTGGTGGCTGACGAGGCCCTCGTCCACGTTCTTGTCAAATGCTCACCACACGAGCGGTGGACAGCGCCAAAGACCTGTCACGAGTGGCGTCGGGTGGATAGTTATGCAGGGCGCATGCTCACCGCTGCATTACGCGGAGGCCCCCGAGCGCATCGTCATGCACGGGTCGGGCCGGTTCCCTGACGTACGCGTTTCGATGGCTCATCACGCGAGCGTTCTGACAGAAGACTCGGCCCCGAGTCCGGGGGGCCTTCGCCCCTCAGCCCGACGGGCCGAACAGCACTGTCAGCCAGCGCTCCAGCGGCGAGATCCGCTCGATCTCCGATCCCACACGGACCGCCGCGGAGCCAGGTGCATCGTCCGCCAGCGGCGGCGCATCCGGGGCGAGGGCGAATGGCGTCTCGCGCGAGGTGCCGACCCCGTAGCCGCGTGCCTGCTGCTCGATGAACCGCTGCCGGGCGATCGCCTCGAGCTCGCGCTCCATCGCGGCCACTTCCATCCGCAGCATCGCGTTACCGGTCGCGATGTCCTGGGCGTGTGTCGCGGCCTCGGATGCGTCCGCCACCTGACGAGCGAACGCGACCACGATCCACGCCGCCAATAGGGCTCCGACGAGGAGCGCCATCCGCCGCCGCGTGAGGCCGACGATCGGCAGGGCGGCGAGGTCGACCACACCGCCATGGGCGGGCGCCGCGACCGCGCCCTCGAGCGGCTCGTCGAGGTCGGCGTCGGACACGTCGGGGCCTGGCGGGCGGGACATCGCCGGGAGCGTAGCTACGGGTAGCTGCGGTGTCAACCGAGCGGCCGTGACAGCCAACCTGTCATCCGTGCGGTTGACGCTGCGTCTAGACTGCCTGCATTCCGAACATCCGTTCTCATCCAGCCGGAGTCGTGTCGATGCGCACCTATGCCCCCGCCGACCCCTCGACCGTCCTCGAGCGCCTCCTGGAGGAGCCCTCGCTCGCTCGCGGTGTCGTCCATCACGAGATCATCCCGGCCCGCGAGGCGCTGCATGCAGACATGCCCGCCTGGCTCGACCCGCGCATCGTCAAGGGTCTGGAAAGTCGCGGCATCGAGCGGCTATACACCCATCAGCTCGAGGCCATCGAGGCGGTCCACGCCGGCGACGACGTCGTGGTCGTCACGCCGACGGCCTCGGGCAAGACACTCTGCTACGCCCTGCCGACCTTGCAAGCGATCGCGGAGGACGCCTCGGCGCGAGCGTTGTTCCTGTTCCCCACCAAGGCGCTCGGGCAGGACCAGGTGACTGAATTCGGGGAGCTCGCAGCGTCGGCCGACCTGTCGATCATCACGTCCACGTACGACGGCGACACGCCCGCCCCCATCCGCTCGACCGTGCGTGCCGCCGGGCAGGTCGTCGTGACCAACCCGGACATGCTCCACTCGGCGATCCTCCCCCATCACACGAAGTGGTTCCAGCTGTTCGAGCAGCTGAAGCTCATCGTGGTCGACGAACTACATACCTACCGTGGGGTGTTCGGCAGCCACGTCGCCAACGTGCTGCGACGCTTGCTCCGGATCTGCGCCCATTACGGCAGCCGGCCGGTCATCGTGTGCTGCTCAGCCACGATCGGGAACCCGTCGGAGCTGGCGGCCATGCTGACCGGCCGTCCCGCGCGGCTGGTCGACCGGAACGGCGCCCCCGCCGGCGAGCGACACGTCCTGCTCGTCGATCCGCCCATCATGGAGCCGGCCAGCGGTGCACGAGCATCGGCGGCCACGCTCGCCCAGCGGTGGGCCCTGCCGTTCCTGCGAGCCGGCCGCCAGACGATCGTGTTCGGGCGGTCACGCGTGGCGGTCGAGATCCTGCTGACGGGGCTTCGCGAGGCGCTGCGCGAGAGCTACGGGCCGCGCAGCCGGGTGCGCGGCTACCGAGGCGGCTATCTCCCCACCGAGCGTCGGTCGATCGAGCGCGGCCTGCGCGACGGCGAGATCCTGGGCGTCGTCTCGACCAACGCGCTCGAGCTCGGCGTCGATATCGGCCGGCTGGACGTGTCGGTGCTGGCCGGCTATCCGGGCTCGGTCGCCGCCACGTGGCAGCAGTTCGGGCGGGCCGGACGGCGGCAGGGGACGAGCGTCGCGATCCTCGTGGCGTCCGGGGCACCGGTCGACCAGTACGTGATCCATCACCCGGAGTTCCTGCTCGACAACACGCCCGAGGAAGCCCGTCTCGACCCGGACAACCTCCACGTCCAGCTCGCCCACCTTCGTGCGGCCACGTTCGAGCTGCCGTTCGAACCGGGCGAGGTGTTCGGGCCGGCACCGGCGGACGAACTGCTGGCGTTCCTCGCCGAAGAGGGTCATGTCCGCCAGGCTGGCGACGGGCGCTGGTACTGGTCGAGCGAGAACTTCCCGGCGTCGGAGATCTCGCTTCGGGCGGCGGCGCCCGAGAACGTCGTGATCATCGACACCACGCCGGATCGCCCGCGCGTCCTCGGCGAGGTCGACCTGTTCAGCGCCCAGGTGCTCGTGCACGAGCGGGCGATCTACATCCACGAGTCGATCCAGTACTACGTCGACCGCCTCGAGTGGCACGAGCGAAAGGCCTACGTCCACAAGATCGACGTGGACCACTACACCTACGCCAATCGGGCCGTGACGCTGAAGCCGCTCGAGGTCTTCGCCGAGGCGCCGGCGACGGGCGGCCATCGGAAGCACGGCGAGGTGATGGTCGCAAGCCTCGTCACGCTGTTCAAGAAGCTCAAGTTCGTCACGGACGAGAACGTCGGCTGGGGGCCCATCGACCTGCCCGAGCTCGAGCTCCAGACGACGGCCTATTGGCTCACCGCCGACAGCGCTCGTCAGCACTGGCGACGCGACGAGCTGGACGTCGCCCTGCTCGGTGCGGGCCGTGCGATCCAGACGATCGCGGCGGTCCTGCTCATGGTCGACCCGCGGGACCTCGGCCTGGTCACCCAGGTCCGGTCGCCCCACGCGGAGGAGCCGACGATCTACCTGTACGAGGCGGTGCCCGGTGGGATCGGCTTGTCGGAACGGCTGTGGCAGCGCCACGAGGAACTGCTGTCCGGCGCCGCGGACCTCATCGCCGCCTGTGGCTGTGAGGGCGGCTGCCCCGCCTGCACCGGTCCGCGGCTGGAACCGAACGTCGATGCACGACGACTCGCCCTTCGACTACTCGCGGAGTTGGGCGCCGGGACGCGCCTCGCCGCCGCCGGATGATCGACACCCTCGCCGAACCAGGCGATCGGCTCGCCAGGCGCCTGGCCCGTTTCCGGGCCGCCAACCCGGGCCCCGGCGCCCTTGACGATCCCCTGCCCTACCGTCGGTCACCGAGTCGCGACCTGGCGCGACGGCTGGCCGAAGCGGTCGCCGGCGAGGTCGTGGATACCGGTGGGGGCGTCTTCGTTCGGGTCGAGGCCGCCGGAAGCGACCTGCCGCTCGATCGCGACCGGCTCGCGACGCTCCCCGGCCAGCCACCGGCGGATCGTCCGCTGGTCTGCCTGGATACCGAGACGACAGGGCTCGCGACGGCGGCCGGCACGGTCGCATTCCTCATCGGCCTCGGCTGGTGGGCAGGTGCGACCTACCGCCAGATCCAGCTGCTCTTGCCGGACCACGCCGAGGAAGGGGTCCTGCTCGACCAGGTCGCCCGCCACATCCCGCGGGATGCCTGGCTCGTGACGTACAACGGCCGCGGGTTCGACTGGCCGTTGTTGGTCACACGCTTCCGGTTGGCTCGTCGCGCCGCACCGGATCACGCCGGCCACCTCGACCTGCTGCCGATCGTCCGCCGGCTGTTCCGTCATCGCATGGACGACGCGCGCCTCGGGACGGTGGAGCGGGCCCTGCTCGGTGTCGTGCGCCACGACGACGTCGACGGCTGGGAGATCCCCGGCCGCTACCTCGGGTTCCTGCGCGGCGGCCCGGCGCAGCCGCTGGCCGCCGTCGTGCGCCACAACGATACGGACGTCCGATCGCTGGCCCGTCTCCTTGCCCACCTCGAGCGGGCACTCGGGGACCCGGTCGCACGTTCGAGCGCGCCCCGTGGCGACCTGGCCGGCCTCGCGCGGGCATTCCGGCGCGAGCGGCGGCTCGACGAGGCCGTCGACTGTCTCGATGCGGCACTGGCCGCGGATGCGTCGCCACCGGCCTCGACCGCCGTCGCGCCAGCGCGCCCGTCCGTCGACGAGCCGTGGTGGTCACCGCGACGGCACCCCGACTTCGGTGGTCGCCCGGACAGGCGCCTCACGTCGAGCGGCTGGGACCGGCGCCAGGCCTTCGCTCGACCGTGGGACGAGGAGCGGATCGCGGCGGACCGCGCGCACCTGCTGCGCCGGCTCGGACGGATCGACGAGGCGTTGACGGCGTGGGACGCCCTGGCCTGCGGTCCCGGCAGGACCGCCGTGCTTGCGGCGATCGAGGCCGCCAAGCTGCGCGAGCATCGGATCGGCGATGCCGCCGCGGCGTTGGCGACCGTCGAGCGCGGCCTGACACTCGCCGACCGGCGCCGCGCACGTGGGTTGCCCGAGCCCGCCCTCGAGGCTGACCTGCGCCACCGCTGGCGCCGGCTGCACAGCCGGCTGGTGGCCCGTCGGGCCGATACTGCTATCGCGGTCTAGCGGTCCGTCTCGAGCGCCGATCGGACGGGGCCTGCGAGTGCTTCGAGCGTCTCCCGATCGAAAGGTGCCGGCCAGTCGAACATGACCGCCCCGAGCCCGGCTTCGTGGTACCGCCGCAGCTCCGCGACCACGCTCTCGACCGTGCCCACGAACGGGGAACCCGACGCCATCCGTAGCGCGTCGTCGCGGGGCATCGCGTGGTGCTCGAGGATCCCGGCGAGGACATCGACAGCCTCCTCGCGCGTCGCGCGGATACACGGCGCGGCGAGGCCGGCCGTCCGCTCGATCGACGCCGGGTCGCGCCCGACCGTCCGGCAGTGATCGTCGAGGATCCCGCTCCTTCGCTGGAACGATACCGGGTCGTCCTGATCAGCGTTCCAGATGTCGGCGTACTGGGCGACGATCCGGAGCGTCCGTTTCTCACCGCTGCCGCCGATCGCCAGCGGCAGCCGCGGCTGGACCGGCTGCGGATCGTTGCGCGCCTCGGTCGCGCTGAACCAGTCTCCCTCGTAGGTCAGGGATCCACCGTCCAACAGTCCCCGACAGATGGCGGCGGCGTCCGCCAGACGGTCGAGGCGCTGGCCGAGGGGCGGGAACTCGAACCCGAACGCCCGATGCTCGCGCTCGAACCAGCCGGCGCCCAGCCCGAGGACCGCGCGACCGCCCGTTGCGTGGTCGAGGGCGGTCGCCATCTTGACGAGTAGCCCCGGGTTCCGGTAGCCGCCACCCGACACGAGGCAGCCCATGCGCGCCTGCCGCGTAAGCCCGGCCCAGCCGAAGAGGATCGACCAGCCCTCGAACACGGGACCCTCGAGCTCGCCCAACGCACCGACGCCGCCGGCCGCCTGCGGCAGCAGGTGGTCGTTGCTCCACAGCTCGTCGAACCCGAGCTCGTCGATCTCGCCGCCGATCGCCATCAGCTCGGACCAGGTGACGTACTGGCTCCAGACCTGGAACCCGATGCGCAGCCGGCCGGCGGTCATCGCGAGCCGCCCGAGAGCGCCTCGACCGCCCCGCTCCGGGCCGAGCGCTCCGCAGCCTCGAGGACACGCAACCCGCGGACGGAATCGGCCGGGTCGACGGGCCGTTCACCGAGCTCGCGGACCGCGTCCCTGAACAGCGCGTAGTAGTGCCCGTAGTCCCCTCGCTGCGTGGGGACCGGTCTGCTCGCGCCATCGACCTCGAGACGACCCCACCGTTCCTCGGGCTCCTCGCCGAAGCCGGGATCGGTCGGCCGCATGCCATCGAGGAGCTGGCGCTCCTGCGGATCGAGGTCCTCCTTGACGTACTCGCCATCGAGGCCGCGGACCCTGAGCCGGGGGCCCGTCCGCCGGGCGATCAGCGACGTCCACAGCCGCGAACGGACCCCGTCCGCATGATCGATCGTCATGAACGTCGAGTCCTCGACCTTGCTCCCCGGTCGACGGCTATCCATCTGCGCGAATACCCGCACCGGGTCACCGAACAGGACCAGGCTCTGGTCGACCAGATGGGCGCCGAGGTCGCGGTGCGGTCCGCCGGCCTCCTCGGCCAGCTCACGCCACTCGGGTCCGATCGCGCTCCAACGCTCGAACCGGGCCTCGAGGCTGTCGATCGCGCCGAGGGCACCTTCGTCGATCAGTGACCGCAGTGTCTGGAAATCCCCGTCCCAGCGTCGGTTCTGATAGACCGACAAGATCCGCCCGGCACGTTCGCCGGCCTCGACGAGCGCCTCCGCCTCGGGAACGCTCATCGCGATCGGCTTGTCCACCACCACGTGGCGACCAGCCGCGAGCGCCTGCATGCCGATGGGCGCATGGGATCGATTCGGCGTGACGACCACGACCACCTCGACATCCGGGTGATCGACCAGCGCGTCGACCGATCCGACGACGTCGGCGTCGGGATGGTCGCTCGCAGCCTGCGCGCTGCGGTCGGGGTGGGACGTCGCGATCGCCCGGATCTCGAGCCCATCCGTGGCGTCGATGTATGGACCGTGGAACAGCCGGCCGGCGAGGCCGTAGCCGACCAGGCCGATGCCGATGTCGGAAGGCCCCGCCACGAGTGTGACGTCAGCCCGCGAGGTACTTGCCGGCCACGTCGCGGAACGTTTGCGCGACGCCGCGGGCCGCAGCCTCGTCGTCGCGCATCCGCAGCCCGAACGGCGCGAGGTTGGCGTCGGAGACGCCGATACCGATGCTCATCGAGCGAGCGAGCAGCGCGTCGGTCTGCGGCAGCATGCCGCGCCGGTAGGTCGCCTTCGCATCGCCGTAGCAGTCGCAGTCGAACGGGCAGCCGCGCCCGCTGACGGTCCGTCGCTCGAGCAGGTGCTCCATGTTCGAGTAGACGTGCCAGCCGGATGCGGCGAGGGTGATCGAGCCGAGCTCGGCCGCGACCGCCCCCGCGATCTCGGCCGATGGGAAGGTGACGACGAGGTGGGTGGCCACATCGCCTTCCGGGTCGACGATCGTGCGAAAGCCGATGCCGGGCATGTCTTCGATCGCCGACTTCACGATCCGCTTGTTCGCGCGCAGGTGGTCGCGGATCAGGTCGAGCTTCCTGACCTGCGCCAGCAGCACGGCACCCGACAATTCGGTCATCCGAAAGTTCAAGCCCAGGAAGGGTCGCTCGGCGTACTTCGAGCCGAGCCGGTTCGGGGCGTGGCCCTGATCGTGGATCGCGAAGAGGCGACCATAGAGGTCCTCGTCGTCGGTCACGATCATCCCGCCGTCCCCGCACGTGATCGTCTTGTACTCGTTGAACGAGTACACCCCGGTCGCCCCCATCCCACCGACGCCCTGGCCCTGGTACGTCGCGCCGAACGCCTGGGCGCAGTCCTCGATGAGCGCGATGCCGTGCCGGTCGGCGACGTCCTTGATCTCGTCGAGCCTGGCGGGTGCGCCCAGCATGTGGACCACGATGATGGCCCGGGTCCGGGATGTGATCCTCGCCTCGACGTCGGTCGGGTCGAGGTTGAACGAATCGTCGACCTCCGCCAGGACCGGGAGCGCCCGGGCGTAGACGATGGCCGAGATCGACGCCACGAACGTGAACCCTGGCACGATGACCTCGTCGCCAGGCCCGACACCCAGACCGAGCAGGGACACCAACAAGCCGCTCGATCCCCCACCGCTGAGGCCGAGGCCGAAGCGCACGCCGGCGAGGGCCGCGATCTCCTCCTCCACCCGACGGACCTTGGCCCCGAAGGCCGGATCGTCCTCGCGACCGTACCGGCTGAGCGACCGGTTGGTCAGGACCTGCATGACCTCGGCGATCTCCTCCTCGCCGATCAGCTCGATGCCGGGTCCTGGCATGCCGGCTCTCCCTTCCCACAAGCGCGCCATGTGCAACCGATTGCACAGCACCCTACCAGCACGATAATCTGACCGTCAACATCGAAGGTGACGAGACCTCCGGAGGTTGGCAGCACGTGAGCGATCTCCTCGAACGAGTGGCGGGCGCCCCGATCACCTGGGGCGTCGACGGGTCCCCCGGCTGGGGCTACCTGATGGATCGCGATCGGGTCATGCGCGAGATGGTCGAGTCCGGCTTGTCGGCGACGGAGCTCGGCCCCGACGGGTACCTGCCGACGGACCCGGCCGAGCTCCAGGAGTTCCTTGCGCGCTTCGGGATGAGCATCGTCGGCGGGTTCGTACCGGCCCTGTTGTATCGGCCCGACCAGATCGATCAGATCCTCGACTACGTCCGGCGCGCCTCCACCCAGCTGGCCGCCACCGGCTCCGAAGTGCTCGTCCTCGGACCGTCGGCCGCCCACCCTGGCTACGACACGCCGGTCGACATGACGGACGACGAATGGACCGCGTTCCTGGCCAACCTCCGCCGCCTCGAGGCGCTCGTCAGTGACGCCGGGCTCCGCACGGCGCTGCATCCGCACTGGGGCCTGGCCATCGCTACCGGCAGGGACATCGAGCGGCTCCTCGATTCGTCAGACGTAGCGTTGTGCGTCGATACCGGCCACATCTACCTTGCCGGCACGGATCCTGTGGATGTCGTGCGGTCCGCACGAGGGCGTGTCCTCCACGTGCACCTCAAGGACGTCGATCCCGCCGGCGCCGAACGCGTCCGGTCGGGCGAGGTCCCGTTCCGTCAGGCCGTCATCGATGGCCTCTTCGTGCCCCTTGGTCAGGGCGGCGTCGACATCGCCGGCGTCATCGGCTTGCTTGAGGACGACGGCTACCGGGGCTGGTACGTGCTCGAGCAGGATGTCTCGCTGCCGGCCGAGCCGGCCGAGGGCAGCGGTCCCATGGCCGACGCCGTGGACAGCGTCGCGTATCTGCGCGGGCTCGTCGGCGGTCCTGCGTGAGCCCGAACGCGCAGCGCGACCTCGCGGCGACCTGCGTGCTCCCGGCCGGAGCACAGCTCGGAGAGTGTCCGCTGTGGGACCCCGGCGAAGCTCGGCTGTACTGGGTCGATATCGACGGGAGGGTGATCCATCGCTATGACCCCGCCACGGGCACCGATGAGCGACGCTCGACACCGGGCCGACCCGGGGCACTGGCGCTGACTGCGACACCGGGGCGATTACTCGTCGCCCTGGAGGGCAGGCTGGGTACGATCGATTGGCCGTCGGGCGAGTGGCGCGATCGGCTATCGCTCGAGCCGGAGGGCCAGGGCAACCGCCTCAACGACGGGCGGTGCGATCCGGCAGGCCGCTTCTGGGTCGGCTCGATGTTCGCGCTGACGTCTGCCGGCCGCTTCACGGGGCTGCTCCATCGCGTCGAGCCGGACGGGTCCGCGGTCACGGTGCGATCCGGGATCGGGGTCACGAACGGCCTCGCCTTCGCGCCGGACGGGCGGACCATGTACTTCGCGGACACCCCGCGCAAGCTCGTCTGGGCATACGACTACGACGTCGAGACCGGCGAAGCAACGAACGAACGCGTCTTCCTCGATTTCGCCTCGTTGCCAGGACGGCCGGACGGCGCCTGCGTCGACGAAGACGGCTGCTACTGGATCGCCTGTGTCCACGGAGCCATGGTCCTGCGGGTGACGCCGGCCGGCGCGATCGATCGGCGGGTCGCCCTGCCCGTCGCGAAGCCGACGAGGCCGGCGTTCGGCGGACCAGGATTGTCGACGCTGTTCATCACGACCATCGGTGGCGGTTCCCCTGCAGCCGAGCCGCATGAGCCGCAGGCCGGCGGGCTGTTCGCGATCGAGACCGGCCATCGTGGCCTGCCGGATCCGACCTTCGCCGGGCGCCCCGAGGACTGGGCAACGTGAGCCCGACCCTTCCGCCGGTCTGGTTCGAGCGACCGGTGCTGCTCGGCCTCGTGTCGTCGTTCGAGTCCTCGTGCACGATCCTCGGCCCGGGCAGCATCGAGGACCGCTATGCCGGCATCGACGGCGCGATCGCGGCGGTGGTGGGCGCCGCGCCGTACGGCGCGGCCGTCATGGACCGCGCACCGGACCTGCGCGTCATCGCCCGCACAGGGATCGGCTACGACGCGGTCGACGTCGATGCGGCGAGCGCCCGCGGCATCGCGGTCTGCAACACGCCGGATGGGCCCACGGTCTCCACGGCGGAGCATGCCGTCACCTTGATGCTGATGGTCGCGAAGAAGGTCAAGGCGTCCGAGGCGGCGTTGGCGACCGGGACATCGCCAGGCTATTACGCCCGCCACGAGGGGATCGAGCTCGCCGGGAAGGTCCTCGGACTGGTGGGGTTCGGACGTATCGCTCGACGGGTGGCGGCGATGGCCGAGGGCATCGGGATGCGCGTCGTCACGGTGGATCCGTATATCGACCCCGGCACCATCCCTCCAGAGGTGGTCAGGGTCGATGCGCTGGACGAGCTGCTCCGGGAAGCGGACGTGGTCTCGGTCCATGTCCCGTTGTCAGACGCGTCACGAGGCATGTTCGACGCGGAGCGGTTCGCCGCGATGAAGCGCGGTGCCGTGTTCATCAACACCGCACGCGGCGGCCTCGTCGACCAGGATGCCCTGCTCGCCGCGCTCGACAGCGGCCGGTTGGTCGGGGCCGGTCTAGATGTCACGTCGCCCGAGCCGCTCCCCACCGATCACCCGCTCCTCGGAAGGGAGGACGTCGTCGTGACGCCGCACGTGGCGTCGGCGACGGCGGACGGCAAGCGCCGCATCCTGCAAGCGGCGTTCGAGCAGGCGATGGCGGTCGTCCAGGGTCGGCGCCCGGAGCACCTGGTGAACCCGGAGGTCTGGGACCGCGTCGCAGCGACCGCTGGAGGAGTGGACAGGTGACAGAGATCGGGATCGGCGTCGTGGGCTTCGGCTGGATGGGCCAGGCGCACTCGCGCTCGTACCGCGACATCCCCGTGTATTTCCCGGAGAGCGGGATCCGTCCGCGGTTGGCCGCCGTCGCCGACAACGTCCCCGACCGGCTCGAGCTGGCGCGCGAGAATTTCGGGTTCGCCAGCGCGACGTCCGACTGGCGCGAGCTCATCGAGCGCGACGACGTCGACGTCGTCGACGTGACAGCGCCGAACGCGCTCCATCGCGAGGTGGTGGAAGCGGCAGCGGCAGCCGGCAAGCACATCTTCTGCGAGAAGCCGGTCGGCATCGACCCGGGGGCGACCGCGGCGATCGAGCTCGCCGGTCGCCGTGCGGGGGTGGTGACCGGCTGCGGCTACAACTACCGTTGGGCGCCACTCGTTCAGCACACCCGGCAGTTGATCACCGAGGGCCGTCTCGGCGATCTCACCCACTACCGCGGTCGCTTCTTCTCGATGTACGGGCGTGACCGGCTGGGCCTCCTGTCGTGGCGCTTCCTCCAGGAAGAGGCCGGCTACGGCGTCCTCAGCGACCTGATGTCGCACGTCATCGACATGGCGCAGTACCTGTGCGGACCGATCAGCCGCGTCGTGGGCACCAAGGAGATCTTCGTCCGCGAGCGGCCGCTGCCGGTCCCGGGCCGCGCGTCGCACTACGCACGTGGCAACCCCGGCGATCCCACCGGCGCGGTGACCAACGAGGACTACGTGGGTGCGTTGGTCGAGTTCGCCAACGGGACACGCGGGACCCTGGAGGCCGACCGGTCGATCGTCGGACCGCAGAGTTCGATGGCGTACGAGGTCAACGGCTCGCGTGGCGCGGCCGGCTGGGATCACGAGAAGCTCAACCAGCTCCGCCTCTACCTGCCGGAGGAGCAGCCGACCGATGGATTCATCGAGGTCCTCGCGGGCGACACGTTCCCCCACCAGGGCAACATCGTCCCGGGCGGCGGCAACTCGCTCGGCTTCGAGGACATGAAGGTCATCGAGGCACTCGAGTTCCTCCGATCCGTGGAGGCCGGCCGGCCGCACTCACCGAGCTTCGAGGACGCGGTCGCGAACGCATCCGTGGCCGCGGCCATCGCGCGATCGTGGGACAGCGGGGCCTGGGAGAACGCCACGAGCCTGCGGCTCGACTGAGGGAGAGCGATGCTCGAGAACCGGACCAAGGCGAAGCTGGCCGCAGGCGATGCGGTCTTCGGCTGTTTCGTGCGCACGGCCGAACCGTCGCTCATCGAGTACGTGGCCATGCTCGGCTGGGACTTCCTCGTCTTCGACGCCGAACACGGCACCCTGCAGCCGAGCGATGTCGAGGACCTGTGCCGGGCCGTCGAGCCCCGGGGCACGACCCCGATCGTGCGCGTCACGACGAACGATCCGCCGACGATCCTGCGCTACCTCGACACCGGGGCGTACGGAGCCCACATCCCATGGGTCAACAGCGCCGCCGAGGTCGAACGCGCAGTCCAGTCCGTGAAGTACTCGCCACGGGGGATCCGCGGGCTGGCGGGCAGCCGGGCGTCGGAATGGGGCCTCCGCGAACCGCTGAGCGCGTATGTCGAGCGCGCGAACCGCGAGACGCTCGTCGTCATCCACATCGAGACGCAGGACGCGGTCGACGCCATCGACGACTATCTGGGGATCGACGGCGTCGACGTGCTGTTCATCGGGCCGACGGATCTTTCGCAGTCGCTCGGCCATCCGGGCGAAACGCGCCACCCGGACGTGCTGGCAGCCCTCGACCGTGTCGCCGCGGCGGTCGTCGGCTCGGACAAGTTCCTCGGGATCTACGCTGGCACCGTCGACATGACCAAGGAATGGCTGGACCGCGGCGCGCGCTACTTCACGACATCGCTCGAGCCCTTCCTCCGCGAGGGGATGACGGCCCACCTTCGAGACGTGCGAGGCTGAGCCATGGACACTATCCGACTAACCACCGCACAGGCCATCGTGCGCTGGCTGCTCGCCCAGCGGACGACGAACGATGGCGACGACGTCCCGGTCTTCGCCGGGGTCTTCGGCATCTTCGGGCACGGCAACGTCACCTCCCTCGCCGAGGCGCTCGAGCCCGTCCAGGACCGGCTCCCGACCTGGCGCGGCCAGAACGAGCAGTCGATGGCTCTCGCGGCAGTCGCGTATGCCAAGGCGATGCGAGGCCGCCGGATCATGATCGCGACGTCATCGGTCGGACCGGGGTCGACCAACATGGTGACCGCCGCCGCCGTCGCCCACGCGAACCGGCTGCCGGTGCTGCTCCTGTCGGGCGACACGTTCCAGCACCGCATCGTCGATCCCGTCCTCCAGCAGGTCGAGCAGTTCGGCGACCCGACCATCACGGTGGCCGACACGTTCAAGCCGGTCAGCCGCTACTGGGACCGCATCACCAAGCCGGCCCAACTCGTGAAGACCCTGCCGCAGGCCCTGGCGACGATGCTTGATCCTGCGACCCGCGGGCCGGCGTTCCTCGCGCTGCCCCAGGACGTCCAGGCCGAGGCGTACGACTTCCCGGTTCGGTTCTTCGAGCCACGTGTCCACTACGTCCGCCGGCCCGGGCCGGATCCGCGCGACGTGGAACGCGCGGCGAGCATCATCCGGAACGCCAGGCGGCCGATGCTCATCGCGGGTGGTGGCGTGCACTACTCGGATGCGACGGACGTCGTCCGCTCGTTCGCCGAGCGCCACGGCATCCCGGTCGTGGAGACGGTCGCCGGCAAGTCGACCCTCACGCACGACCATCCGAACTACGCCGGCCCGATCGGGGTGACCGGCTCGCGTGCCGCGAATGCCGTCGCGGAGCAGGCCGACGTGGTCATCGCCGTCGGCACACGCCTCCAGGACTTCACGACCGGCTCCTGGTCGGTCTTCCGCGATCCCGACGTGCGGTTCGTGGCCGTGAACACGGCCTCGTGGGACGCCCACAAGCAGGGGGCATCACCCGTGATCGGCGACGCGAAGGTCACGCTCGAGGCGATCGACGAGGCGCTCAGCGACTACGCCGCGCCGCCCGAGTGGCTGGCCATGGCCGATGAACGTATCGCCGAGTGGCACGCCTATCTCGACTCGTGGTCGGGCCGCAGCCACGACGGCCCGCCCGCCTACGCCGAAGTCATCCAGGCGATCAACGCGATCGCGGACCCCGAGGACTACATCCTGTCGGCAGCCGGCGGACTGCCCGGCGAGTTGACGATGGGCTGGCGCTCGAAGTCGGTCGGCTCGTTCGACTCCGAGTACGGCTACTCGACGATGGGCTACGAGATCGCCGGGGCGTGGGGCGCCCGGCTCGCCCGGCCGACGGGCGACGTGATCGCGTGGGTCGGTGACGGCTCGTACCTGATGATGAATTCGGACATCTATTCGACCGTCATGACCGGCCAGAAGGTGATCTTCATGGTTTGCGACAACGGCGGTTACGCGGTGATCAACCGACTGCAGGTCAACACCGGCGGCGCCGAGTTCAACAACCTGCTCTCGACGACCCGCCACGAGACCTACTTCCAGGTCGATTTCGTGAAGCACGCCGAATCGATGGGCGCGATCGCCGAACGGGTCGACAGCGTCGACGACCTTCCGGCCGCGTTCGCCCGGGCGAAGGCCGCCGACCGCAGCTACGTCATCGTCGTCCCGATCGACCAGTACACCTGGACCGAGGGCGGCGCGTGGTGGGAGGTCGGCATCCCGGAGGTCAGCGACCGACCGAGCGTCCGCGCGGCCCGCGAGGCGTGGGAGGCCGACAAGCAGCACCAGCGTGTCGGCGTTTGAGCGCGCGCCCGCGCTCGTGAACGACTTCGACGGTCGCGTCTACATCGTGACTGGGGCGGCCTCGTTCCTCGGTGAGGCGCTCGGCCGGGTCCTCATCGAGGGCGGGGGTCGCGTCATCCTCGGCGACCGCGACCGTGAGCACGGTCAGGCGGTCGCGACGCAGCTCGGCGATAGCGCCCGGTTCGTCGCCGCGGACGTCGCCAGCGATGCCGACCTCGACCGCCTCGTGTCCGCCGCGACCGACGGCTTCGGTCGTCTCGACGGCGTGGTCGGGGCAAGCGCCAACTTCGAGGACGAGCGCCTCGCGAGCGACCGGGCGATGTGGCTGCGGGTGCTCGATACGAACGTCGCCTCGGCGGCGATGCTCACCACCAGGGCTGCGGCGGCGATGCGGTCCGGCGGGGCGATCGTGCACATCGCGTCGGTCAGTGGGCACGTCTCACAACCGGCCCGCGTCGTCTACAACGTGTCGAAGGCGGCGCTCCTGATGCTCGTGAAGAGTGCAGCGAACCACCTCGCCCCGCAGCGCATCCGGGTCAACGCCGTGTCGCCCGGCTGGATGTGGAGCCGGAACATCGAGCGACGGTACGGCACCCGCGAGCGAGCCGATGCGCTGGCGGCGGAGTTCCAGCCGCTGGGACGGATGGCGGAGCCGAGCGAGGTCGCGGATGCGGTCGCGTTCCTGCTGTCCGAGCGCGCGTCGTTCGTGACCGGCGCCGAGCTGCTGGTCGACGGCGGCTACTCGACGATCGGCCCGGAGGCACTCGGTCAGCCGTTCGAGAAGATCCGGACGATCGTCTGACGCCTACGGGCCGGCGTGCTCGCGGATCAGCAGCTCGAGCGCCTTCTGGCTCGACGTGAAGTACGCGGCGAGGCGCGTTCGCTCGGCCGCCGATCGGACTGACGCCACGGTCTCGACCCACGTGCGGGCACCTTCGATGATGGTGCCGATCGCCGCGGCGTCCTCGGCCGAGAACGGGCGGCGACCGCCGACGTCGAGGTACACCGGCGAGCTATGGGCGCCCATGCTCGTCGCGAACGCCGAGTGGATGTGCGCGCGGCTCGCGACACGGGCCGCCAGCCAGCCGCTGCGGCCGACGTTGATCCGCTCCGACAGCTCGGCACGATCGGTCCCGCCGGTAGCGACGGTGGCGACGACCGCCCCATCGTGGACCAGCTCCAGCCGGTCGATGACGGGCTGTGCGGCCCACGCCGTGGCACGAACCTCGACCGTCCCCCCGCGGGCTCCGAGTCGGATGACGTCGCCCGGCTCGTGACCGTCGACCCGCAGGTCGATGAACGATCCGGACGACACGAACGTACGACCAGCGCGGACCGCCTCCGCCCAGCCCGCGAACGACAGCGGCTCCGCCGGATCCAGGCGGGCATACGTGCGGATCGCCCCGACCGGTACCTCGGCCGACATCTTGTCGGTGCCACCGACCACCGGCAGGCGGTAGCCACATGCCAGGAACCGATACCACTCGCGGATCGACGGCCCGTCGGCGCCAGGGGTCAGGGCCTGGAGCTCCACCGCGTCGATCCGGCCCGCGACGATGTCCGCGGCGATCTCGGCGTAGGGCAATGGGAAGTGGACCGCGACGGCCAGCCCGCCCTGGGCGTGGGCGGCATCGGCCCAGTCACGCATCAGCCATTCGAGGGGGTCGCCCAGCCGCGCCTCGGGCGGCCCGGCGCTGGCCATGGGGAGGACCGGGTCGGGCGCGCCGAGCAGGCCGATGTGGCCGAGCATGTTCTGGCGGTTCTCGCTGCCCATCACGACCAGGTGCTCGCCGGCGAAGTCGGCAACGACGGCTGCCGGCATGTCCGACAGGCTCGTGTGGTGGTCGCCCCACTGGGTCGCCAGCAGGTTGACGATCGCGACGCCCTCGGCCCGGGCCTGCAGCAACGCCGAGGTCGGCGAGATGAAGTGGACATGGCAATCGACTGCCGTCCAGGCATCGTCGGCGGCCGCGACCCGTTCCAGCGCCAGCACCAGCGGCGCGCGACCATCACCGACCTCGACGGTCCGCCGCAGCGGACGGTGGGCGAAGCCGTGGACGACCTCGACCTCCACGGGGCCTGGGGGCAGCAGGATCGGGAAGCGGCCCGGGACGTAGGCGTACGTCGCGTCGCCCAGGATCACATCCGCGCCGCTGTCCTCGTTGAGACCCGGGTTGACCTCGTCGCGATGGCCAAGCGGCGGCAGATACCGCCCGTCGGGTGCTCGGAACCGCACGCGTGCCGGCACCACCCGGCCGCTGGCAGCCTCGATGACCTCGACCTCGACGCGCCTGGTCGGGGTCAGGAGCGCCTCGATCGTGACGCGCCCGAATCGTCGTCGCCGGCCGTC
>DATAFZ010000015.1:0-13354 GCA_036257225.1 Candidatus Limnocylindrales bacterium
GTGACGAGGTCGGCATCGGACCCAAGCGCGTCGAGTCGGCGACCCACGAGACGGTCGAGACTCGGCGGTACCTTCAAGGCGCCGAGGTCGTCGGCTCCCTCGCCACTCGCCATCGCCCGGCCGAGCTCCAACGCGTAGAAAGGGTTCCCGGCGGCGACGGCATGCAGCCGCACGAGTGTCGGACGCGCCAGCTCGAGCCCGAGCCGTGCCCGTACCAGCCGATCGACCTCGTCGATCGACAGGCCACGCAGGTCGAGACGCCTGAGGCGGCCCGCGTTGATCGATTCCAAGACCGCCAGCGCCCGGTCACCACCGATCGTCCGCTGGCCTGCGATGAGCCCGACGGGCTCCTCCTCGAGCCGGCGGGCGACGAAGTCGAGGACTCGGGCGGATGGCTCATCGAGCCACTGCAAGTCATCGATCGCGATCACGAGCGGCCCGCGCGCGGCCGTTTGTCGGACGAGCTGCCTGACCCCGATCGAGACGGCGAGTGGTTGCGGTGGCGAGGCGGCGGTCACCCGGAAGAGGGCAGCCTCGAGGGCGATCCGCTGCGGCTCGGGCAGCTCAGCCGGTGGTCGGTCCGCGAGATCAGCGAACAGGTCGTTGAGCGCCGCGAACGCGAGACCGGTCTCGACCTCCGTCGGCCGCGAGACGACTACTCGATACCCGCGTTCGCGGGCCGCTGCGACGGCGTGCTCCCAGAGCGTCGTCTTCCCGATCCCTGCCGGTCCGGAGAGCAACAGCGCGCCGAATCCGGTCGCGATGGAGTCCAGGAATCGCGAGACTTCGGCGAGTTCACGGTCGCGCCCGACGACGGAAGCATCCACGACCCGAAGCAGTGTATGGCTCGGCGGTCAGACGGCGACCGGCTCGCGGTACTCCCCGAACACGCCGCGCAGGACGCCGCACATCTCGCCGAGCGTGGCGTAGGCCTCCGCACATCGGATGAAGTGCGGCATGAGGTTGGTATCGGTCGAGCCAGGCCGCGAAGCGGCGTCGCGCAGCCCACGGAGCGCGGCGTCCACGGCGGACCCATCGCGTTCCCGCCGTGTCCGCTCGAGCCGAGCGAGCTGGCGCTCCAGCGATCCCGCCGGCACGTCGAGCACCGGCACCGATGTCTCCTCGGTCTCGTCGACGTATGCGTTCACGCCGACGATCCGTCGCTGTCCAGCGTCGAACTCGCGCTGGTAGCGATACGCGGCGTCGGCGATCTCCCGCTGCGGGTAGCCCTCGCTGATGGCGGCGACCATGCCGCCCCGCCGGTCGATCTCGTCGAGATACCGCCACACCTGGCGCTCGGTCTCGTCGGTCAGGGCCTCCACGAACCAGGACCCGCCAAGAGGATCGACCGTCGCATCGACGCCGGTCTCCTCAGCGATGACCTGTTGCTGGCGGAGGGCCAGCAGCGCGGCCTCTGCCGTCGGGACGGCCAGGGCCTCGTCGTAGGCATCGGTATGGAGCGATTGCGTCCCGCCAAGTACGCCGGCGAGCGCCTGCAACGCGACCCGGGTGAGGTTGTTGAGCGGCTGCTGGGGCGTCAGCGACACGCCGGCAGTCTGCGTGTGGAAGCGCATCCAGGCCGATCGCTCGTTCTCGGCTCGATAGCGATTGGTCATCAGATCGTGCCAGATGCGCCGGCTCGCCCGGAACTTGGCGATCTCCTCGAAGAAGTCCGAATGCGAGTTGAAGAAGAACGACAGCCGCGGCGCGAAGTCATCGACCCGCAAGCCGCGCTCGATGGCGTGCTCCACGTAGGCCATCCCGTCGGCGATGGTGAACGCCAGCTCCTGGACGGCCGTCGAGCCGGCCTCCCGGATGTGATAGCCGCTGATCGAGATGGTGTTCCAGCGTGGCATCTCGCGAGTGCCGAACTCGATGGTGTCGGTCACCAGACGCATGGACGGTTCGGGCGGGAAGAGGAACTCCTTCTGGGCGACGAACTCCTTGAGGATGTCGTTCTGCAGCGTGCCCTCGAGACGATCGCGCGGCACCCCGGCCTTCTCGGCTGCGACGATGTACATCGCCCAGATCGGCGCAGCTGGCGAGTTGATCGTCATCGACGTCGAGACCTTCTCGAGCGGCAGCCCGGCCAGCAGTACCTCCATGTCGGCAAGACTGCTCACCCCGACTCCGCAGGTCCCGAACTCCCCTTCCGCCTCGGGGTCGTCGGTGTCGTAGCCGTATAGCGTGGGCATGTCGTAGGCGATGGACAGCCCCGTCTGCCCCGCCGCGAGCAACTGCCGGAACCGGTCGTTCGTGTCCTCTGCCGACCCGAAGCCCGCGAACATCCGCATCGTCCACAGGCGGCTGCGGTAGCCGGTCGGGTGGATGCCCCGGGTGAACGGCGGCTCGCCGGGCTGGCCGATCCGCGCCTCGGCTTCGTCGGGGAGCGACCAGGGGCCGTAGAGCCGATCGATCGGCATGTCGCTGATCGTCGAGAACGACGGCTTGCGTTCCGGGGCACGTTCGAGGGCGGGCTTCAGTCGCTCGCGCTCCCATGCCGAACGGCGGTCGGTCATGGCATCGACTGTAGCACCGGGTGACCCGATTCAACGACCGCCGAAGGCGTCCACCGCGGCATCGATCTTCGGATCGGGCAGGTCGTTGGTGATCACGACGTTGACGACGTCGGGCTCGGCTGCGGGCCACACCACGACCGTCTGGGTACGGCTGCCGGTCGTCGTGTCGAGTCGATGACCCGGCCGCCCGGCAAGGGTCGGGGTCGAGATCCCTGTCACCTGCGTGCGATCCGCGGCGTCGGCACTCGCCGCGTAGAACTCCGCGATCCGGTCGGCGGTCAGACCGTCGGCCGTGAAGACGACGAGCGCCGCCGCGCGCTGTCCGCCGAAGTCCCAGGTCCCACCGGCGAAACGCACCTCGTCGAAGCCGGCCGCGGCGAGTGACCCGAGGTTGGACGGGGTGCAGTGACGGCCCGAGTCGAGCCGGTCGGGTCCGCGGCCCTCGTAGGTCGACGGGATGCGGGCCTCCAGCTCGGGGTATGCCCCGGCCATCCGGCCATCGGTGGTGCATGCCGAGGTCGGGTCGAACGACTGCGAGGTCGGCGCGGAGCACGCGGCCGACCCGGAGACGATGGCCAGCCCGAGGAACGCGGCGGGCAGCGCCGACCGGCGAAAAGGAGGTCGATGGGTCACGCCGGAAGCGTAGCCGCGGAGGCCGCCCGGTGCGCCGGTGCACCTGGTACGGCCGTCCCACCGATGGTGCGCCCGTGCGCCCGACCATCGACCGGGCGGTTTCGGGACCAGGGTGCCATTGCCGTGCGGGGCTGCGCGGACGTAGGGTTCTGACCAAGCCGACCCGCGATCGAACCGGGGACAGCACCTGGGGCGTCGGTCACGGAACGGGGAGCGGACGCTCACTCGAGGAGGTTCGAGAGAGGGATCCCGGTCCTCGATCACGAGCCGAGTAACCGGATCTTTCGGCCATCAGGCCCGTAAGGCCGTTGGGTTGGCAGGACTGATAGAAACTGGCGCGGATCATCGCTTCGATCGCCTCCCGGATCACCGGGGGGCGATCATCGTGTCAGGCGTCTAGGCGGATCTCGAGGCCCGACCCGGGGCTGGATGGGAGCGTCTCCCGACCCCTCGTGCATCCAGGTCGCCCTGGACGACGCGCGCCGCGGCGACGAGCTCCGGATCGCGTGTGACGGTGCTGGCGACCCAGTCGATATAGGACGGCTCGAACGCCGCGATCTCACCCAGCGTGTGTCCGTGGAACTTGCCGAACTCGATGACGTGCGCCAACGCGCGATCGAGGCGGGGCGGCCGCGGACGACGGAAGTTGCGGATCCGTCCGCGTTCCAGCGGTCCGGTCGGTGTCGAGGCGCGCGGCGCCTCCTGCCCCACGCGTTGACCGCGGAGGGGCGGTTGACCACCCGAGCGTTGATGACCGTGCGGGTAGGGCCCACCCGGTTCACGAGGCGTGGTCTGGTTCCGCGGCCGGAAGGTGGACGTCGTGTCGACGCGCCCGGTGACCGGCCGCGTCGGTCGCGGCGAGGGCGGCCCGCCGCGCCGCCGGGCGCCAGTACCCATGTCGGCCGGGGACGCGGCCTCCGATGGCTCGCCTGCGAGACCACGAGTCAGCACGGCATACGCGTCGTTGATCTCTGCCATGCGCCGGGTCGCGACCCGCGACGCCGCCGGATCGTCGCCGGTCAGGTCCGGATGATGCGCTCGTGCGAGACGGCGCCAGGCGGCCTTGATCCGGGTCGGGTCGGCGCCCCGGGCGACACCGAGTACCTCGTGGGGATCGCGTTTGGCCACGGGCGAAGTGTACCGGCGGCGTTCAGCGGCCCGGGCTTGACAGGTTGCCCGCGGTGCCGTCCCCTTGGCCTATGGGAACCGTTACCCGGGCGGGCGTGGCCGCCGCGATCGCAGCAGCGCAGTTCGGCCTTGCCTACCGGTTCGCGCTGGCGTATCGGGCCCGGGCGGGCTACCCGCGCCGCTTCCCGCCGACGATGGCACCGAGCGATCTCGGGCTGCAGTTCGAGTCGACGACGGTCCGATCCGACGAGCTCGACCTGCCGGCCTGGTTCATCCCGGCGCGAGAGGGTGCGCCCGGACCGGGCGTCGTCCTCATCCACGGCTGGGAGTCGGCCCGCGACCGGACGTTGCCGCTCGCGCTGTTCCTCCACGCAGCCGGCTTCCACTGCCTGGCGATCGATGTCCGAGGTCACGGCGAGAACCCGGCCGAGGTGCTTCCCGTCAGCGCCGGCGAATTCGGGCTCGACGGGCTCGCCGCGTTCCGGGCGCTCGTCGAGCGACCCGAGGTCACCGAGGGAGCGATCATCGGCCACTCGATGGGAGCGATCGGTGCGATCCTCGCAGCCGCAGCGGAGCCACGCGTCGCCGCGATCGTGGCCACCTCGGCGCCGGCCGACCCATACCGCCTTACCCGACAGACGTTCCGGCTGGCGCGGCTCCCCATCCCCGACCCGATCGCCTATCCGCTCGCCTGGCTGACGACGCGGGTGTTCCTCCGACCGCGCGGCCACGTCGTGACCGAGGTCAGCGCGACCCATGCGATCGCGCGCTACAACGGGCCGATCCTTCTGGCCCACGGCGACCAGGACCAGGTCGTGCCGTTCTCGCACCTGGCGCGCGTCGCCGCTGCAGCACGCCGTGGTCGTGTAGGCGAGAACTCGCCGATGCCGGTCGAGACCTTGGTCGTGCCCGGCGGCCAGCACTCGTGGCTGTACGAGGACCCGGCCTATCGCGCTGGGGTCGCGCGGTTCCTGGCCGAGACGCTGGGCGGCCCGCTCGCGCCGGATGAAGCGGCCGCCGTCGCGGCGGCGACCCATGCCGAGCGGATCCCAGCAGCGGAGGAGCGACTGTCGGCGGTCGACACCATGCCCGGCGGCTTCCGCACGCTGGCCCAGGTGGCCCTACCCGGGGCGACCCGCACGCCCGACCTCGAGTCGCTCGCGACCGCCGACGAACCGGGCCTCGGCTGATGGCCGACGCGGACGGCGTCTGGGACGCCATCTCGTCCCGCCGTGTCGTCCGCAGTTTCGCCGACCGACCGCTCGAGGACGCTCACCTCGACCGGATCCTGCGCGCCGGCCGGCGGGCCAACAGCTCGAAGAACCAGCAGCGCTGGGCGTTCATCGTGTGCCGGGATCGAGCCCATCTCGGCGAGCTCGCAGCGGTCGGACGGTGGGCCGGCCACCTCGCCGGTGCCGCGGTCGCGGTTGCCCTCGTGACGCCGGATCCCGCCCGCGATGATGCACGCCTGTCGCTGATGTTCGATCTCGGGATGGCCGCCGACTCGATGACGCTGGCCGCGTGGGAGCTCGGCATCGGGAGCGTGCCCGCGACCGTCTACAAGCAGGATCTCGCGCGGTCGCTGCTCGGCTACCCGGACGATCACCACTGCGAGTTCCTGTTGTCGTTCGGCTACCCGGCCGATCCGTCCGACCTCACGCGGCCGCTACGTAAAGGCGGCCGCCGCCCGCTCGCGGAGCTCGTCCACGAGGAGCGCTGGTAGCGCTTTTCGCCCCGATCCATCGCGACTGCGCCCGGCTCACCTCTCCACGCAGATGCGCCGAAATCGGCGCATCGTCGACTTGGACCGCACGACCTTGTGCGTGGCTCTGCCCCGCCGGTTGGCGATCGCGGGCCAGATCGTGCGTGAAGGCCGAGATCGAACTATCAGATGCGACGAAATCGGCGCTTCGCGGCGGGCCTCCGACCCAGCGAGATCATTCGAACATCGAAGGGATCGCACGCGGGGGGTCGCCGGCGAGCGGCGATGCCTGGACCTACTGCCAGCGGAACGTGCGCGAGGCGATCGCGAAACAGACCACTAGCCAGCCGACCAGGACCAACGCGCACACCCACAAGGGCGCGAAGGCCGCGCCGCCGACCATCACCTGGCGCAGCGCGTCGGACAGATAGGTCAGCGGGATGACGCGTGCGATGCCCTGCAGGAACGCCGGCATCTGGTCGAGCGGGAAGAACGTCCCCGACAGGAACATCATCGGGAACTGCACGACGCTGGTCATGCCGTTGGCCGCCTCCTCGGTCCTCGCGAAGGAGGCGATGACGTAGCCGAGGGCGAGGAAGGCCATCGCCCCAAGGGCGATGAACAGCGCCGCGAGCAACAGGGATCCGACGATCTGGACGCCGAACGCGAACACCCCGACCCCGATGATGATGACCGCCTGGCCGAGCGCGATGAGCAGACGCATCAGCACATTCGAGCCGACGAGCTGCCAGCGCCGCAACGGCGTCGCCGCGAGCCGCTTGAGGATGAGCTTCTCGCGATCGGCCACGAGCGGGATGGCCGCGAAGATGCCCACCTGCATCACCGACAAGCCGAGCATGCTCGGCACGAAGTAGCTGATGAAGTTGAGGTTCTCGGTCTGGAGGGTCTCAGGCTGCGGGATCACCAGCGGCGGTCGACCACCGAGGTTGACGACGCCGAGCACGGCCTGCACCGACTGGTAGACCGAGGCGACCAGGTTCGAGCGTGATGGGTCCGTGTACACGACGACCTGGGTGGGTCCGCCTGTCCCGGCCGCACCCGAGGCGATCGCCTCGCCGTAGCCCGCAGGGACGACGATGACCGCGTCGACCTCGCCCTGCCGCATCCGCGCCAGGGCGTCGTCCTGGGTCGCCTCGACGATCTCGGTGCCCGCCTGGGCCGCGAACGCCTCGCGCAGCTGGGTGACCGCCGGCGACCGGTCCTCATCGACCCAGCCGAGCGTCAACCGGCTCTGACCGCCTTCCTGGAAGATGAACCCGAACATGAAGATGAAGATCAGCGGGAACGCGAGCGTCCAGAACAGGGCGGCGCGGTCTCGCAGATAGCTCTTGATGTTCGCGACCGTGAGCGCGAGGAGGGCTTGCATCGACGCTCAGTCCCGCAGCGCTCGCCCGGTCAGGTCGAGGAACACGTCCTCCAGCGTCGCCCGCCGGATGGCCAGGTTCTGTGGCTCGAGACCGCGCGAGTCGGCGAGATCGAGCAACCCACCGATCGTCTTGCCCGGGTCGCGGGTGTAAAGCAGGACCTCGTTGCCGTCCTCCTTGGCCGACGTGACCGCGGGCAGTGCCTCCAACTCATCCCTGGCGAGGCCGGCGAGCCGATCGAACCGCACCGTCCGCTCCTGGTAGTGCTTCGAGACCAGCTGCTCGACCGTGCCCATCTCGAGGATGCGGCCATGGTCCATGATGGCCAGCCGGTCGCACAGGATCTCGGCCTCCTCCATGTAGTGGGTCGTGAGCAGCACCGAGCGGCCCTGTGCGCGCAGCCCGCGCACGATGTCCCACAGCGACCGGCGGGCGGCCGGATCGAGCCCCGTCGTCGGTTCGTCGAGGAACACCAGCTCCGGATCGTTGACCAGCGACAGCGCGACCGCCAGCCGCTGTCGCTGCCCACCCGACAGCACCTCGCTGCGCGCGGCGCGTCGCTCGCCGAGCTCCAGGGCATCGATGAGCTCCTCGGTCGGCCGGGAGCGCGGATAGAAGCTCCGGAAGAGGTCCACCAGCTCGGTCACGGTCAGCTTCGGATAGAGCGCCGCGGTCTGGAGGCTGACGCCGATCCGCGGCTTGAGCGCATCCGCGTTGCGGGTGACATCGACCCCGAGGACGCTGACCTCGCCGCCGTCTGGCTGCCGCAGGCCCTCGAGGATCTCGACGGTCGTGGTCTTGCCCGCGCCGTTGGGGCCGAGCAGCCCGAAGATCTCGCCCTTCGCGACCTCGAAGTCGATACCGGCCACGGCCTCGACGTCGCCATAACGCTTGGTCAGGCCACGCACCCGGATGACGGGTTCTGCCGGGGCGGTGACGGTCATGGCGGCGAATGGTGCCACAGGGATGTGAACGCGCAGTGGCCGGTCAGAGCTTCTTCCGGAAATAGGCGGCGACCGATGCGTCGTAGCCCATCGACTCGTACAGGCGGCGCGCATCGGGTCGATGGTGGCCCGAGGTCACCTCGACGAAGGCAGCCCCGAGCTCGGCCGCGATGCGCTCGGCCTCGATCATCAGCCGATGGCCGACGCCCCGCTCGCGGGCGCCGGCATCTACCACCAACGCCAGCACCCGCAGGATCCGATCGTCGTGCTCGAAGCGTGGTAGGGCGTGGACGGCGATGAAGCCGAGCACGACCCCTTCGTGCTCCGCGACGAGGACCTGCGAATGCTCGGACGAGAACCGAGTGAGGCGCTCGACGATGTCGCTGGGCCCGGCCGGATAGCCCTCGTCGGTGAACAGGGCGGCGATGGCATCGGCGTCGGAGGCCGCGGCCGGCCTGAGCGTGACGGTCGCATCGGTCATGGTTCGATGGTAGCGGCGGACAGCAGCAGCCGGTACGGCCCGGCGGCCCGGCGCGTGTGATCCAGGCGCTCCTCGCCGAGGGGTCCGGGAGCGCCGTTCGTGCCTTTCGGCGAGGTGGTCATGGTCCATGTTGCCGCCCACCCCTCGCCGGACCGGGCGAGGAACGCCGCCAACCGACCCTCGGTGTCGGGCTCGAGGAGGACGATCCAGTCTGCGCCGCCATCGTTTTCCTCGAAATCGTGTCCGGCACGGCCCCGCAGACAGCGCGCCCCAAGGATCGCCGAGCGCGGCGCCGCCTCGAACAGGGTGTCCGGCGCCAGGCTGCCGGCCAGCTCGCTCGCGGCGCGCTCCAGCTCAACGGTCGCCCAGCCACGCCCCACGACCCGGTTCACCCGACGAAGATCATGTCCGGTCCGGGTTCGCCGCTCATCACGAACCCGAGGCTCTCGTACAGGCGGCGCGCCGGCACGTTGTCGGCGAAGACACCGAGGTGGATCCACTCGCTTCGCGCTGCCGCCGCGTCAACCATGGCGGTGGCGGTGACGAACCGGCCGAGTCCGAGGCCGCGCACTGGGTCGACCGTTCCGATCGACGAAAGGTAGGAGATCCCGTCGAACGTGGCCCGCCGAGCCACCGCGACCGGGGAGCCGGCGCGACGGACGAGGTAGTGGGTGAACCGCGCGTCGGCCAACGAGGTGCGGGTCTCGCCGATGACACCGGCGCGCCGGTCGTCACCGACGCCGAACGCGGGCAGGAGGACCGAGACGATTGCGTCGGCGGCCATCCTCGCCTCCGGCCCGGTCAGGGCGCTGAGCCGTTCGAGCGTCATGTCGCCCGGGAGCGGTTTTGCGGTCAGCGCGGACCGTGCCGGCTCGACGTCCCGTGCCACGAGCAACAACCCGTGCCCGATGTCCTCGAATCCGTTCGACGCGAGGCGCGCCACGAGGTCGGCCGGCTCGTCGTGCGGCGGCGAGCTCCAGACGTGCGGCTGCCGCCCGATCGACGCGAACAGCACGGCGACCTCAGCGAGTCGTCGATCGAACGCCACCGGGTCATCCGGCCAGCGGATAGCCTCGACGCGGTTCCAGAACGGATCGGACTCCTCGGGATCGTGCAGCAATAGGGCGTCGCCAAGGTCACGAAGGTCCCGACCCGGGATGGCGTGGACCTCCGCCTCGTGCCGGAGTAGCCTGCGGACCGTGTCCGCGTCGATCCGGCCGTCGAGCTGACCCGACCTCACGAAACCGTCCGACCCGTCGTGGCGTACCATCCCGCGTCCCCCAGCGACCAACCACCAGCCCCGATCCAGGAGGAGGCCCAGATGTCCCGGACGATCCTTGCCCTTTGCTCGGTCCTGCTGTTGGTGCTCAGCGCATGCGGCGGCGCGACGGCGTCGGCTCCCGCGACCGCCGCCCCGGCGAGCGAGGCGCCTGCCAGCGAGGCGCCTGCGAGTGCACCTACGGCATCGGAGACCGCCGCAGCCGGCGAGGCGGCGTGCGCGCCGTCGTCGGAGATAGGCAGTGTCAGCGCGACGATGGCGAATTTCGCGTTCAGTCCCGCGTCGATCACGGCGAGCGTCGGCGACGTCATCACGTGGACCAACAACGACAGCGCGCCGCACACCGCGACCGTGACGTCGGACCCGACGTGCACGACCGACAGTCTCGCCAGCGGTGCGACAGGGAGCCTCGTGTTCAACACCGCGGGCTCGTACGAATTCTTCTGCAAGATCCACCCGACGATGAAGGGGACGATCGAGGTCAGCTAGCTCGCTTGGTCGGGCGTCCGTTCCGCGAGGAATGCGGACGCCCCGGACGGCAGGTCGATGGCTTCCGGGGCCGGCAGGCCGGCTTCGGCGAACCACTCCAGGAACTGGTCGCGGGTCGCGAGCGCCGTGCCCTGATAGAGCTCGTCCAGTTGCATGCCCGCGATGATCTCGCCGTGGCGGGTCCGGAACTCGTCTGACGAGGAGGGCAACGGCCAGTCCAGGACGACGAGCCGACCGCCCGGCCGCAGGGCATCCCAGGCTGCGGCGAGGGCCCCCGGCGCATCGTCGAGCTGGTGGAGCGCGTATTGGAAGTAGGCGAGGTCGTACTCGCCCTCATGCCCAGGGTCGGTCGCCTTGCCGTGCCGGATCTCGATGCGATCGGCGAGCCCCTCGGCCTCGATGGTCGCCCGCGCGCGGGCGACGGAGTCCTCTTCGAACTCGACGCCAACCAGTTCGAGATGGGGGAACCGGCGGGCCATGGCGACCAGCCATCGGCCGCCGCCGCAGTGGACGTCGACGACGCGACCACCCCGCGATAGGTCGACGACCAGCTGCGGGAGGGCCGCCAGCACCTCCTGGAAGAAGACGGCGATGTCCTGGCGGGTCAGTCGCTCGATCGCGGCGCGGTAGCGGTCCGGTCGGTGGGTGATCGGACGGCCTGTTCGGAAGAAGTCCTCCATGCCGCCCCAGTCCATCGACGCCACGACGGCATGGCTGAACTGCCCGCCAAGGAATTCGGGCCGCTGGTCATCGAGCAGGATCTCGGCCACGTCCTCGTCGATCGTGAGTCGCCCATCCTCGAAGGTGGTGAGATCGTGGGCGTCGGATGCCCATGCCCAGGCGGCGACCGCCGCCGGATCGGTGCCGGTCTCGGTCGCCAGCGCCGCAGGCGTTATCCCGGCTTCGCCCGCCGCACGGATGCGCGCGAACAACCCCAGATCCAGGCCGAGGTGGATGAGCCACGTCCGATGGAACCCGCCGAGACTGGCGATGAGGTCGTCGAATCGATCGGCGTGGCCCATGGCCCGCGATTGTCGCATGGGCCCCATGCGTCGGCCGAGCGATAGCCGGGGTACCGTGGCGGGGTGCAACGGTTCCGTCCCGTCACCGGTTCTAGACCCTGATGGACGCTGACGACCGGATGACCACGGCCCTCGCCGACGACCTCGACCGCACGTTCGATGCGCTGGTCGTCGCCCACCAGGATCGCCTGTACACGATCGCGCTGCGGATGCTCGGCGATGTCGGCGACGCGGAGGAGGCTGCCCAGGACGCCCTGGTACGAGCGTATCGCGCGCTCGCGTCATACGACGGGGATCGGATCCGCGAGCTTCGCCTGCGTCCATGGCTGACCACCATCGTCCTGAATCGCTGCCGCTCGGTCGCCGCGCGACGGGCCACGAGAGGGCCTCGACCGGTGTCGATCGACGCCGACGGGGCGCGGCCGCCCGAGCCAGAGGCACCGCCTGCGGCCGCACCATCCGAGGTCGCCGAACGCCACGCCGAGCGTGAGCGTTGGGCATCGCGACTCCACGCCTTGCCGCCGGCATATCGAGCTGCCGTGATCGTTCGCCACGTCGACGGCCTGTCCTATCCGGAGGCCGCCGCGGCGCTCGGTCGACCGGAGGGCACCGTCAAGGCCCAGGTCCACCGGGGCGTCGCCCTGTTACGCACCATGCTCGAGGCGGAGCACCGCCGCGAGCTCGAGGAGATGACCGCATGACCAGCCAGCTCGACGCCACCGCCGACCGCGAGGTGGCAGTCCTCGCCGATCTCGCCGTCGCCGCTCCGCCAACGCTTCGGCCCGCGGTCCTCGTCGAGGTCGGGCTCGCCGACCGCTACGATCGGATCGACTCACCGCTCGGCCCGCTCGTCGTGGCGTGGAACGGCCGGGGCGTCTCGTTGGTCGACCTCGCGGACGACGACGGCGCGTTCGAGGCGCGCCATCTGGCGACCACCGGCCGGCCGGCCATGCCGGCCGAGCTGCCTCCGCGGCTGGGCAGCGCCATCGCGCGCCGGCTCGAGGGGGACCGCAGGGTACGCATCCCGCTCGACCTTCGCGGCCACAGCCCGTTCGAACAGGATGTCTGGCGCAAGGCCCTCGAGATCCCGCGTGGTGAGGTGCGCCCGTATGGCTGGATCGCGGCAGAGATCGGGCGGCCCCGGGCGGTCCGCGCGGTCGGTACGGCGCTCGGCCATAACCCGGTCCCGTTGATCGTGCCCTGCCATCGCGTGGTCCGGACGGACGGTTCCATCGGCCAGTACTCGCTCGGCGGGCCGGCGAACAAGCGCACGATCCTGGGGACCGAGGGACTCGATCCAGACGCGATGGAGGACGCCGCGCGTCGCGGAGAGCGACTGATCGGCTGTGCGTCGACGCGCATCGTGTGCTGGCCGACGTGCCGCACCGGGCGCCACATGCTGGAGAAGAACCGCCGTCCGTTCCGCTCGCTCGATGAGGCGGGCGCGGCCGGCTACCGACCCTGCAAGATCTGCCGTCCCGTGGCTGCGGCGGCCTGACCGGTCCGTCCAGCGCTCGGCGGGGGGCGCCGCCGGACGCCGGCGACGGACGGACGCCGGCCAGGGACGAGGCGTATGCTGTGCACTTGGACCAGCCGACTATGCCAACCAGACGCCCACCGGACCGCCGCGCGATGTGGGTCGGCCTCGCGATCCTCTACGGCGTCTGGGGTTCGACCTACCTCGCGATCGCGGTGGCGGTCGAGACGATGCCGCCGTTCCTCATGGCGGCGATGCGCTTCGGCCTCGCCGGACTGGTCCTCCTCGGCTGGAT
>DATAFZ010000007.1:0-33836 GCA_036257225.1 Candidatus Limnocylindrales bacterium
GTCCTCTCCGCCCTGCGGCCGCCCGACGGCGTCCTGTCCGGCTGGGGGTGGGATCTGCCGGTTGGCGGCGGCACCTATCACGCGCTGTTCCCGCGGGCATGGCAGGCCTTCGAAGCGGACGTCGTCGGCGTACGCCTGGTCGGCGAGCAGCTGTCGCCGGTGATCGCCGGCGACCTCGAGCGCAGCGCCCTCCCGGTCGGCGTCTTCGAATGGTGGGTCGAGAACCCGGGGCCCGAGCCGGTCACGGTCGGGATCATGGCGACGTGGGCGGATCCACCGGGCGGGCCCTCCCAGGGCGACGCCCCCGGTCGTTCCCACAGGATCGTCGCGGATGGTCCCGACATCGCCGGCATCCGATTCGATGACCCTGGCGACGACGCCCCGCCCGCGTTGCGCGGCACGCTGGCGCTGGGTGCCCTCGCGGGAGACGGCTGGGATCTGTCGCTCCGCGCCGCGTTCGACCCGATCGCTGATACCGACCTCTGGACCGACTTCTCCGCCGACGGCCGTCTCGACGCGGCCCCGCCGGTTCGTGCCGTTTCCCCCGCGGCCGGACCGGCGGGCGCTGCCCTCGCAGCGACCACGAGCCTGGCGCCGGGCGAACGTCGGTCCGTGCGCTTCGCGCTCGCCTGGGACCTGCCGATGGTCGAGTTCGGCGCCGGCCGGCGCTGGTGGAAGCGCTACACGCGGTCGTGGGGCACGAGCGGGGAACGCGCCTGGGACATCGCCACCCACGCTCTGGCAGAGACGCCGGCCTGGCGGGCGGCGATCGAGGCCTGGCAAAAGCCCATCCTCGAAGACGTCGAGCGGCCCGCCTGGTATCGGGCGGCCCTGTTCAATGAACTGTACTTCCTGGTCGATGGCGGGACGTTCTGGGAGGCGGGTGAGGTCGGCGGACCGGAGCCGGCACCAGACGACGTCGGGCGGTTCGCGCTGCTCGAGTGCGTCGATTACCCGTTCTATGACACGGTCGATGTCGACTTCTACGCGTCGTTCGCGCTGCTGGAGTTGTTCCCGGACCTCGAGCAGCGAGGTATCCGCGACCTGCTGGCAGCCATCCCGATCGACGATCCGACGGTCGTGACGATCCAGGCGTCGGGACGCGACGCGCCACGCAAGGTCGGTGGCACCGTGCCGCACGACGTGGGCGGCCCCGGCGACGATCCGTTCCATCGTCCCAATTGGTACCGCTTCCAGGATGTCAACGCCTGGAAGGATCTGGGCCCGAAGTTCGTCTTGCAGGCGTGGCGCGACGCGGTCGCCGCCGACGGCCGGGGCGATGCCCTGATCCGCGACGTGTTTCCCACGGTCGATGCGGTCCTGCGCCGACTGTCGGCTGCCGACCGCGATGCCGACGGCCTGCCCGAGCACGACGGCGAGCCCGACCAGACGTACGACACCTGGCCGATGCATGGTCCGTCCGCGTACGGCGGCTCGCTGTGGCTGGCGGCGACCGCGGCGGCCGAGGCGATGGCCGGTCGCCTGGGCGATACCGAGGCTGCGGGTCGCTGGGCGGGCTGGTTCGAGCGTGCCCAGGTCGCCTATGACCGACGGCTCTGGCGCGGTGGGTACTACGCCTACGACGACGGCGGCGGCGCCAGCTCAGCCAGCATCATGGCCGACCAGCTGGCCGGCCAGTGGTACGCCGATGCCACCGGGCTTGGCGAGCTGCTGCCGGCCGACCGGGTGGACGAGGCGCTGCGCACGATCCATGACTACAACGTCCGCCGGTTCGGTGGCGGACGCATGGGCGCCGTCAATGGCATGCGCCCGGACGGATCGGTCGACGCGTCGAGCGAGCAGTCGGCCGAGGTATGGGTCGGGACGACCTACGCGCTGGCCGCATTCATGATCGGCCGCGGCCTCATCGAGGAAGGCTGGGAGACGGCCCGCGGCGCCGCCGAGGTCACCTACGAGCGCGGGCTGTGGTTCCGGACACCGGAGGCGTACGACGAGCGCGGGAACTTCCGGGCGTCGATGTACCTGCGGCCGCTGGCGATCTGGGCCATCGAGGAGGCGCTACGCCGCCGGCGGGACAGCGCGGCGGGCGCGGCCGCTGCCGTGGACTGACAGACCACAGCGAGCGGCCAAACGGCGTTTCCGGATCGCCTCAGGCGGTTCTGTGGACTGACAGGCGACGCGACCGGGGCGTGGGGCGGTGATCCGTACCGCTTCGAGCCCTTGGCGTGGACTGCCGGTCCACGTGAGGATCAGCGGCCGAAGATGACCCCGGCCGAGGCAAGGAACAGCCCGTACAACCCCACGGCGAGCCAGACGAGGCGCGCCACGTCGGGACGATCCAGGATCGGGATCGGCTGGGTCCCGGCATCGTCGCCGGCGATCACGCCGCGGCCGATGCGAGTCGCGACGACGCGACTCGATCCGACGATGGTGAGGATGATCCCGGACATGAAGAGAACGGCGACGGACGGCTCCATAGGATCCCCTGCTTTGTGACGGCTGACGCGGCGTGTGACGGCACCGCGGGATAAGGACAGGGGCATCGTACCCGAGGCGCGACCGACCGTGCAGGGGGACGATGGGACTACCGACCCACCCCGGTCGTCGAACTGATGCGCTCGACCTACCGGTCGATGACCGCCATCGATGCCATGCGCTCGCTCGGTGTCGGCGTCGCCGGGTCATCGAGCGCCGCGAGGTCGGCTGGCTCCATTCGGCGCCAGTCCTGGTTCGCGGTGATCGCCTCGTAGCCCCGCGCCAGCTCGAACAATCCGGGCTCGGACCACGGCGCCCCGATGAACTGGAGCCCCACGGGCAGCCCCTCGGACAGCCCGGTCGGGATCGAGATCCCGGGCAGCCCGGCCATGTTCACTGGCAGCGTGCACGCGTCCGACAGGTACATGGCGACCGGATCCTCCAGGCGTGCCCCGAAGCGGAACGCGACCGTCGGCGAGGTCGGCGCGACGAGCGCATCGAACCCCTGCGCCCACAGCGCATCGAAGTCACCCTTGATCAGCGTCCGGACCTTCTGTGCCTTGAGGTAGTAGGCGTCGTAATAGCCGGCCGACAGCGCATAGGTCCCGAGCATGATCCGGCGCTTGACCTCCGGCCCGAACCCGCGGCCACGGGTCGCCAGGTAGTCGCCAAGGACGTCACGCCCCTCACCGAGGCGCGGCCCGTAGCGGATCCCGTCGTAGCGCGCCAGGTTGGCCGATGCCTCGGCCGGGGCGACGATGTAGTAGGTCGCGAGGCCGTATTCCGTGTGTGGCAGCGACACGTCTTCCACGATCGCCCCCGCGGCCTCCAGCGCCGCAACCGCGTCCCGCACGAGCGCCTCGACACCCGGCTCCATACCGGCCACGAAGTACTCGCGCGGAAGTCCCAGCCGTTTGCCGCGCAACCCGGCGGCCGCCGTGTCGTCATCGGCGGGCAGGGACAGCAAGGCATCGGGTACCGGCTCCGGCGCGGAGGTCGAGTCGCGCTCGTCCCGACCGGCGACGGCGTGGAGCAGCGCAGCCGCATCGCGCGCGTCGCGTGCGAACGGCCCGATCTGGTCGAGCGAGCTCGCGAACGCCACGATGCCGTAGCGGCTGACCCGGCCGTAGGTCGGCTTCATGCCGACGATGCCGGTCAGCGCTGCCGGCTGGCGGATCGAACCACCCGTGTCGGTGCCGATCGACAGTGGCGCGTGGTAGGCCGCAACGGCCGACGCCGAGCCACCGCTGGAGCCGCCCGGGACGCGATCGAGGGCCCACGGGTTGGCGGTCGGGCCGAACGCCGAATGTTCGGTCGACGAGCCCATCGCGAACTCGTCCATGTTGGTCTTGCCGAGGATCACCGCGCCGATGTCGCGGAGCCGCTCGGTGATATGCGCGTCATAGGGGGCGCGATACCCTTTGAGGATCCGCGAGCCAGCCGTGCACTGCCCGCCCGCCACCGACACCAGGTCCTTGAGCGCCACCGGGATCCCGAGGAGCGGGTGGAGCGCGTCGACCGCGGCATCTCCCTCGCCGCGCGCGGCCGCCAGCCGGGCGTCGGCGGCGTCGGCCTCCGTCAGCGCACGGTCGCGGTCGATCGACAACCACGCATGCAGGGCATGATCTTGGTGCTCTGCGACGACGAGGTGTGCCTCGGTCAGCTCGCGCGAGGACACCTCGCCGGATCGGAGCCGGGTCGCCATCTCGTGCGCGTGGAGTCGCGTGAGGTCGGTCACTCGCCGCCGAGGATGGCCGGGACGACGACGAACGCACCGTCGTGCTCGGCCGCGTTGCCCAACACAGCGTCCGCCGGGAGCGACGGTTGCGCGACGTCGTCACGCAGGATGTTCTCGAGCTCGATCGTCTGCGCGGTGGGAGCGATGTGGTCCGTCGGCACGGTCGAGAGGATCGTGTACTGGTCGAGGATGTGGTTGAGCTGCCCCTCCAGCCGGGCGAGCTCCTCCTCGGTCAGACCCAGCCGCGCGAGATGCGCGACATGCTCGACGTCCGCGCGCGTGAGGGTGGCCATGGCCCGATGATAGCCGGGCCATGCCGACCCCGCGCCTGCGCCCGATGCGCCCGTACGACCTCCAGCCTGCCGCCGCCGCGATCCTGGCCGACGAGTGGGGCGACCGCCGATCCTGGTTCTCGTTCGCACTCGGTTCGCCTGCCTGTCACGCCGTCGTGGCCGAGGACGGCGAGGGCAATGTCGTCGGGACCGGGGTCGCGACGGTCAACGGTTTGGTCGGCTGGATCGGGACGATCTGGGTCGCGCCCGCTCACCGAGGCCATGGCCTCGGGCAAGCGCTGACGCAGTGGACCATCGACGCAGCGGACTCGCTGGGCTGCCGGACGTTGGTCCTGGTGGCCACCGATCGCGGCCGCCCGCTGTATGAACGCATGGGGTTCGAGGTCCAGACGTGGTACCGGACCATGGAAGCACCGGGCCTGCCCGCCCCGGACAGCCGGTCGATCGACCCGCGGATCCGGATGTACCGGCCCGCCGACCTCGACACCATCGTCGCGCTCGACCGGCGCGCCACCGGCGAGGATCGCCGCGACGTCATCGCCACCCTCGTCAGCATCGATGGCACGCGGATCCTGGAAGGTGCTGATGGGCCGGCGGGCTACGTCATCCGCGCGCCGTGGGGCGGTGGCGCGACGGTCGCGCCGAGCGTGTCGGATGCGCAGGCCATCCTGCAGGCGCGGCGACTCGCGTCCGGGCCGGAGAAGCGCGTGCGGTGCGGGATCCTCCTCGAGAACATGGCCGGTGCCGAGACGCTCGAGGCCGACGGTTGGACCGAGGCATGGCGGGCGCCTCGCCTGATCCGCGGCGAGCCGCTCGATTGGCGACCCGAGCAGATCTGGGGCCAGTTCAACCACGCCATGGGCTGACCACGTCGAGGAAGCGGCGGCCGCTGACCCAAGGGTCCCGGTCGGGAGGGCCGATGGTGGGATGGTCCGGAGCGGTGCGGTTCTGCACCCTATCCGTCGATGATCACGACGACCTGCCTGCAGTGCGGTACGCCGGCCGCCCGAGAGGACGCGACGTTCTGCCGGCGCTGCGGCCTTCCCTACGGCGAGGCGCCTCGCGCATATGCGGAGCTGCCCAGCTGCCCGGTCTGCTATCGCAGCGTTGACGACGACGGACGGACCGACAGCCTCGACCTGCCCGGCTTGCGCGTCGACCTTCGCCGCCACATGGCCGAGCACGATCGCCACCCGGTCGGCGACGATGAGTGGCTGGAGACGCTCCGTGAGGGCGATCGCATCCGCTGGGGCCGCTGGACGGCTCCGTTCGAGACGGTCCGGCGCTATCTGGTGACCGGTCAGATCGACGCGGGGCGCAACCGGAAGCTCGCCCACGACATGATCGTCACGGCGATGACCCAGCTCCGGCGCTGGGGGGCCGACGGGGTGATCCTCGGCGACCAGCCCGAATGGCAGGCCGCCCGTGCGGCGGTCAGCGAGCTGATGGAGCGCTACGCGCGAGGCGCCAGCCCCAGGTTGCGCCCTCGCTAGACGGGCTCGCCAGCGAGCAAGCGCCGGAAGCCAGCCTCATCGAGGATCGGCACACCGAGTTCCTGGGCCTTGGTGAGCTTCGATCCAGCCGACTCCCCCGCGACCAGGTAGTCCGTCTTCTTCGAGATCGATCCACCCGGCTTCCCGCCCGCGGCGCGGATCGCCTCCTCCGCTTCCTGCCGGCTGAAGCCCGGCAGCGTGCCGGTGACGACCACGGTCTTGTCCGTGAGTGGGCCGGCAGCGGCGCCGGCCGGTCGCGGGGCCGGGAGCTCCGGTTCGACGCCGGCCGCCGCGAGGTCCCGCAGCGCGTCGCCACCGGGACCGTCAGGCCCGAAGTACGCGGCGAGGCTCGTGGCCACCGTCGGGCCGACCCCGTAGACCGCCTCGTAGGCCTCCGGTCCAACTCCGGCGAGGAACGACGCCGCCCGCTCGAGCCAGCCCTCCCCGGCCGGCACCTGCTCGACCAGCCACGCCGCCAGATCGATGGCGGTCTGCTCGCCGACCTGCGGGATGCCCAGTCCGTTGAGGACCCGGGCGAGCGGCCGGCGGCGCGAGCGCTGGATCGAGCGATGGAGGTTCTCCGCGCTCTTCCTGCCGAAGCGATCGAGCGACTCGAGGTCCTCGACCGACAGCCGGTAGAAGTCGCCGCGCTGCTTGATCATGCCCCGCTGGAGGAGCTGCTCGAGGACCTTCCAGCCGGCGCCCTCGATGTCCATCCCACCGCGTCCGACGAAGTGCGACAGCTCCTGTGACACCCGTGCGGGGCACTGCGGGTTCGGGCAGTAGACACGCACCGCTCCCTCGTCCTGGACGACCGGGGTGCCGCACACGGGACACGCGGCCGGCATCGCGAACTCGCGTTCGGTGCCGGTCCGCTTGTCGACGAGTGGTCGAACCACCTCCGGGATGACGTCGCCGGCCTTCTGGAGGATCACCCGGTCGCCGATGCGGATGTCCTTGCGCCGGATCTCGTCGAGGTTGTGCAGGGTGGCGCGGGCGACGGTCGAGCCGGCGACCTTCGTGGGCGTCAGGTGGGCGACCGGCGTCAGCGTCCCGGTGCGGCCGACGTAGGGCACGATGTCCTCGACCGTCGACTCGACCTGTTCCGGCGGGAACTTGTAGGCGATCGCCCAGCGCGGTGCCCGGCTGACCATCCCGAGCCGCTCCTGCTGGGTGAACCGGTCGACCTTGACGACGACGCCGTCAGTCTCGTAGGGCAACTCGTGCCGCGCCTCGCGCCAGCGCTCGGTGAATGCGATGACAGCGTCGATGTCGAGGCCGGCCGCGTGCTCGGGGTTGCCCGGCAGGCCGAGTTCCGAGATCCGGTCGAGCGCCGCCGACTGCGTGCCGAGCCGGCCGTCGCCCTCCTCGAGCAGCTGATATGCCCAGAAGGACAGCAGCCGGCTGGCGGTGACGGCCGGGTCCTTCTGGCGGAGCGACCCCGCACCCGAGTTGCGCGGGTTGGCGTAGAGCGGCAGCCCCGCTTCCTCGCGTTCGGCGTTGATGCGCACGAACTCGGCCTTCGGCATGAAGACCTCCCCGCGGACGTCCGCCGTGATGGGATCGGTCAGGCGATCCGAGATGACCGAGATGGTCCGCAGGTTCTGCGTCACGTCCTCGCCGGTCGTGCCGTCTCCGCGGGTCGCACCCTGGACGAACCGGCCGCGCTCGTAGCGCAACGTGACCGCCAGCCCGTCGATCTTGAGCTCGGCCACGTAGCGCAGGTCGTCGGCCGGCTCGGGCGCCGGAGGCAGCGCCAGGCCGCGCCGGACCCGGACGTCGAATGCCCGGAGCTCGTCGTGGCTGAACGCGTTGGACAGGCTGAGCATCGGCCGCCGATGGCGGACCTCGTCGAAGACGCCCCCGGCCGGGGCGCCGCCGACCCGCTGGGTCGGCGATTCGTCGGTGATCAGCTCGGGGTACACCGTTTCGATCGCGACGAGCTCGCGGAAGAGCTGGTCGTACTCCGCGTCGGTCATCTCCGGCGCGTCCTCGGCGTGGTAGAGCTCGTTGGCCCGGTCGACAGCCGCGGCCAGCTCGCGGTGGCGCGCGGTGGCAGCCTCGATATCCAGCGCGGAGGCGGTGTCGACGAGCGCCGGATCGACCGGCGGAAGCTCGACCGTCATGGGCCTGAGGGTACCGAGGCCGGGGGGGCGACGTACGCGCGGGTGATGGCGGTGGGCGCGGGTGCGCCGAGGAGCGCCATCGTGATCTCCAACTCGTCGTCGATCGTGATGCTGTTCCCGGCGTCCACGTCGCCATCGTAGGGCGAACCGCTACCCTTCGGCGGTGCCTCCCTCCGATGCCGATCGGCGTCTCCTCGCGGCGGCGGCCGCAGGCGACGTCGCGGCGATCACCGCGGCGCTCGCGGAGGGCGCTGATCCCGATGCCCGCGACGCCGCGGGTTCGCCGGCACTGATGCTCGCCACGAGGGCTCGCGCGGCAGACGTCGTGGGCGCATTGCTCGACGCCGAGGCCGACCCCGACGCGCAGGATGGCGAGCGCTTCAACCCGTTCCTCTACGCCGGTGCCGAGGGCCTGCTCGACATCCTCAAGCTGGTGAGTGAAGCGGGCGCCGATCCGGCCATCACGAACCGGTATGGCGGCGTGGCCCTCATCCCAGCATCAGAACGCGGCCACGTGGAGGTCGTCCGGTATCTCCTGTCCGAGACCGATGTGGACGTCGACCACGTCAACGACCTCGGCTGGACCGCGCTGCTCGAGGCGATCCTACTGTCCGACGGTGGCCATCGCCACCAGGAGATCGTCAGCCTCCTGATCGAGCATGGCGCGGACGTGGACCTGGCGGACGGTGATGGCGTGCGGCCGCTGGCCCACGCGCGGGCGCGCGGTCAGACAGTGATCGCGACCATGCTGGTATCGGCAGGAGCCACCATCTAGCCGACGAGCTCGAGGTTCGCGAGGCTTGCCAGCATCGTCTTGCGGCCGACGCCTGGTTCCTTGAACGCGACGGTGATCTCCTCATCGCTCCGGGTGAGCTTGGACGTGACGACGATGCCGTCACCCCACCGCCCGTGGCGCACCCGGTCGCCGTCGCGGAACTGGCGCTCGCCCGGGATGATCGGGCGGGCCGGCCTGGCCGGCGTTTGCGCCTGCCCCGCTCCGAAGGAGCCGGATTGCGCGCCGGCCTCGAACGCCTCACGACGCGCCGCCAGGTCGCGGCTCGGCCGGAAGGTCTCGCCCTCTTGTGGCGCACCGGGTCGACCACTCCCCTGCCGGTATGCGGGTCCGGGTCCCCGGGTCGGCGTATTGAAGCGGGTCGTTCGCCGCTGGCCGAACACGAGGTCGAGATCGAGGTCGCGCTCGGGCTCATCGATGCCGCCGAGACGCGGGCCGATCATGAGCTCGGCCGGGATCTCGAGCAGGAACCGCGACGGGACCGAGGCCTGCCCCATCCCCCAGGTCGCGCGCCGCCAGGCATGCGACAGGTACAGCCGGCGCTTGGCGCGGGTGATGCCGACATACGCCAGCCGTCGCTCTTCCTCGAGCTGCTGCTCGTCATCGAGCGCCCGGCTGTGCGGGAACAGCCCCTCCTCGAGGCCCGCGATGAAGACGACCGGGAACTCCAGTCCCTTGGCGGCGTGCAGCGTGATGAGGGTCACCGCGTCGGCGTCGCCCTCGTACGAATCCTGGTCGGCGACGAGGGCCGTCTCCTCGAGCAGCCGATCGAGGGCGTCCTCGGGTTCGAGATCGTCGTAGCGGGTCGTGACCGAACGCAGCTCGAGCAGGTTCGCCCATCGATCCTCGCCATCCTCGGATCCATCGGCGAGCATCGCGCGGTAGCCGGACGCTTCGAGCACCTCGTCGAGCAGCTCGGGAAGCGGCAGCACCCCGATCCGAGTCCGCAGTCGACGCACGAGGGCAGCGAACTCGGCCAGTGCATTCCGTGTCCGGGGCGCAAGGAGCGGCAGCTCCCCGCGGGCTCCGCGTTCGATGGCGCCCCAGTAGGTGCCGGGCTCCCCCGTGTCCGGATCGGTCGCCGCTGCCGCAGCACGTAGCGCCTCGACGGTCTTGTCGCCGATGGAGCGAGCCGGCACGTTGATGACGCGCTCGAAGCTCACGCTGTCCGTGTCGGATCGCAGGATGCGCAGGTACGCGAGCGCGTCCTTGACCTCGCGCCGGGCGTAGAACCGGGTCCCGCCGATGAGCTGGTAGCGCAGGCCGTAGCGGAGGAACGATTCCTCGATGGCCCGTGACTGGGCGTTCATCCGGTACATCACCGCGATGTCGCGGGCGCGGAATTTCGTGTCCTCGTCGCTCTCGTCGGCGCGTCGAGTGAGGGCCGTGCCGCGGCCGCCGATCAGCCCTTCCACCTGGCGGGCGATCCACTCGGCTTCCTCATCCTCGTTGTAGGCCTCGAACCGCTGGATCTTCAGCCCGCCCGAGATCTGGGTCCAGAGCTTCTTGTCCTTGCGGGCGGTGTTACGCGACACGACCGCGTGCGCCGCGTCGAGGATGAGCTGCGTCGAGCGATAGTTGCGCTCCAGCTTGACGACGGTGGCCCTGGGCCAATCGCGCTCGAAGTCGAGGATGTTGCGCAGGTCGGCACCGCGCCACGAGTAGATCGACTGATCGTCATCGCCAACGACCGCCAGGTTGCCGCGCTTGCTGGCGAGCGCCTTGATCCACAGGTACTGCGCGCGGTTCGTGTCCTGGTACTCGTCGACGTGGAGGTATTGCCAGCGATCCTGGTAGCGCGCGAGGACGTCGGGCGCTTCCTGGAACAGACGGACCGCCTCCAGGAGGAGGTCGTCGAAGTCGAGCGCACGGGCAGCCTGCAGTCGCTCCTGGTAGCGGTTCGCGAGTCGGGCGATCGTCCGCTCCCGGTGGTTCGTCGCATTCTCGGCGAGGAACGTGGGGTCGAGCATCTCGTTCTTGGCGCGGCTGATGGCCGCCAGGACGATGCTCGGCCGGAACTCCCCGGTGAGCGGCATGTCCTCCTCGCGAAGGATCTGCTTCATCAGGGCTTGCTGGTCGTCGGTGTCGTAGATGACGAACCGGCGACTGATGCCGATCGCCTCGCCGTCACGCCGAAGGACGCGGGCACACAGCGCATGGAACGTGCCGGCCTGGACGTCGCGGCCGCCCTCACCGACCAGGCTGATGATCCGCTCGCGGAGCTCGGCTGCGGCCTTGTTGGTGAACGTCACGGCCAGGATGCGGAAGGGCGGCACGTTCTTGACGCCGACGAGGTAGGCGATGCGATGCGCGAGCACACGGGTCTTGCCTGAACCGGCGCCGGCGAGGATCAGCAGCGGTCCTTCGGTGGTCGTCACCGCGCGGGCCTGCTCCGGGTTCAGCGCACGGAGGATCTGGGCCTCACGCTCGGCCCGGCGCTTGGCCAGGACCTCGGGGTCGGGGGGTGGCAGCGGCGGGGCGGTCGGGTCGCGGTCCGGCGTCTCGGCGGCCGCGTCGCGCAGCCAGTCGGGCTCGGCCGGGACGGCATCCGAGACGTCCGCCGTGATCGTGCCGGGGGTCGCGGCGGCGTCGTCGAGGATCGGGTCGCCGGCCCGGCGACGGCTCCTGGGGCTCACCCCGGCATTCTAGGTCCGGGTGGCGGCCGCAGCCTTATCCGCTCCCCTCGACCTGGTCGCCGGGCGGCGCCGTGATCTGCATCGGCTCGTTCCAGCGCGTGAAAGTCGCTTGGACGCCGAGGTTGCCGAGGTCGGCCATGCCCGCCACGGCGGTGATCCCGGACAGCCGGGTCGTGCGCTGCTCGACGTGGAGCGTCAGGTCGATCGCCGCGGCCGACAGGTCCGGGAGCGGGATCGGCAGGGCGCTCGGAAGCGGGCCAGCCGCGCCGCCGAGGCCCGCCAGGTCGGCCGCATCGAGCTTGATCGTCAGCGTGTAGCAGGTCCCGCCGGCGCACGGCACGTCGGCGCCCTTGATCGGGTCGAGGTCGGCCCGCGCCAGGAGATCGTTGAGACCCTTAAGGGGGTTCTCCGGTGGACGATCGGACGGGAGGAGCCGGAACTTGCTCCCGGTGAGCGTGGTCTTGAGATACGACCCCTCCTCGACGGCGATCGCCTCGCCCGCGAGGCCAAGCAGCCCGGGTGACGAGAACGTGGCTCGCAGCCGGCTGCCAGCGAGATCGAGATCGGCCGACGCGGTCGTATCGCGCAGGTCGATCGGGGCCCCAGCCCCCGTTCCGAGCGGGTCCAGGGCGACCCTGCCATCCACCGCGATATCGACGTGGACGCTCGTGGCGGCGGCGGCCGTCGTGGCTGCCGCGGCCAGGATCTCGTCGGGATCGTCGAGCAGCACGACCGGCGGGCCCTGGCAGCCGAGGGCGGCAGCGGCCAGGATCACGACGGCGATGAGACGGGCCATCGGCAGAGCGTCCGTGCGCGGACGCTCCCTGTCAAACGGTGGGCGACGAGCCAGGCGGGGCTGCCGGTGGCGCGGTCGGGGGCGCCGGCGGGGGTCCGGAGGGGGTCATCCAAGCCGGGGGTGCAGCCGGTGGCGTGACGGCCTCCACCTGCACCTCGATGCCGCCGATCCAGCCGGCCACCAGGTTGTAGATGACGCACGCGATCGCCGTGAAGACCCAGCCGAGCAACCCGTAGAAGAAGATCACGACCAGCCCCAGGACGACCCCGCCGATAGCGCCAGCGCCCTGGGCCTGGCTCGTCGTTCCGGCGATGGCGAAGATCAGTGCGAATGGGACGGCGAAGATGGCCACGACGACCATATAGATGAGCGCGACCACGTTCGATGTCTTGATGACGCTGAACCGTCGGATGCGAAACATCGTGTCCCTCCCATGTCCAGCGATCGCTGGTCCGGATCTGAGTGTATGCCGCCAGATGACGCGTACGAAAAGGCCCCGGCGTCACCGTGCATCACGACGACCAGCGGGATCTCCGGACGATGCGTGTCTGCTGCAACAACTCTGAGCGTGACTTGAGCGACGAGCAATGGCGCGATGCTCGGGCCGCTCGCGGGCAAGGCGTGGGCCAGCCTGTCACCCGCGGCCGGACCATCTTCGATGCGCGACGGCCGCGGGTGCGCTGATGGACCTGGACTCCGTCTGTGACCAGCACGGCCACACTCCGAACCTACCGGACGAACCGCTCGGCGCGCACGTCCTGGCGGTAGCGATCCGGGCCGTGGAGACCGCGCTCTAAGCCCATGGCTACGCCCACCTGGAGGATTCCGCCGAGATCCTGCACGTCGCGCTGGAGGACGCATTGGATGCGCCCGACGAGCACGACGACGCGCCGAACTAGATGGGTATTCGGAAATAACAGGATGGCGTCGCCCACCCGGTCGCGCGGTCCGCGCAACGAACTCAGCCGTCCGACCGACGTGGATCCCGTCGACGGATGGTGTCCTGCATCCGGATGCGCCCATCACGGCCTTTGGCGGTCAGTTCGCCACCGCCCGAAGGTGGTGAGCTCTTTGTGGGCTGCGGCCTTGCCTGCGCCGGTGGGGGCGAGCGCAGCTGACTGTCGGCCAAAGCATGCATCGGTCGGCCACCGCCATGATCGCCTCCGACGTGGCGGCCTGCATCCATCGATCCGTCGAGTCGCTGGCGTACGAGCCAGCAGGTCAGCACTGACGCGATCGCGAGCGACCAGCCGGCAAAGACTTCCGTGAGGTAGTGCGTCCCCAGATACACGGTCGAGATCCCGACGGCGACTGCGTAGACGGCAGCCAGGCCCACCACCCAGCGGTCAGCGGGCCATCGGGATAGCGCGATCCAGGCGACTGAGAACGCGAGCGCCATCGAGTTCCCCGCGTGGCCGCTCGGGAACGTATCGAAACCGCGGACCAGCGGGACCGACTTGCCCGCGGCGATCTGGACCGCAAGGACCATCAGCAGACCCGCTCCGATCGCGAAAGTCAGCCCGGGCCGAGGCGTCAGCCGCCCTCCGACGATGATCCCCAGCGCGATGACCACCACCGCGGCGTTTGGGATACGCAACACGAAAGGGGAGAAGAGCCCGACCGTCGGGAGGCTTGGGGCATCGAACAGGTTCTTCGCCAGCCGGATAGCGATCATCGCGATCGCCACCGCGATCACGACGAACAAGGCATCTCGCCACGCCTCGCGAACGATCAGCCAGGCGATCGCCATGCCTGTCACGAGGGCCAGACCTGCTCGGTCGCCGAACGCCCTGATGGCACTAAGCGCCATCGCGTCGAGCCGGATCCCATCGGTCGGCTTCGGCGTCGGCAGGATCGTCCCCGGCAGGGCGAGGCTTTCTCGAATCAGGGCCAGGGCGGGCACCAGCGCAATGAGCGCGACGATCCAGGCCGCGACGATCAGTCGTCCGCGGACGGCTGGGTCGTGAAGCTGAGGTCGCTGGACGGTGATGGTCATCGGCGGGTCACACCTCGCCATGGCTCTCGTTGCGGCTCGGACGATGGGGCCCCGACCGACCTGGCAAGGATCTAGGTGGCGGACAGCAGGAAGTTGATGTTGACGGCAACGACGTCCTTACGGACGACGAAGCGGACTTCCGTGCCACGCGGTCGGCACGAGCCATATGGGACATCGGGGAAGGTGGTACAGGTGATGCCGATCAATTCATATGCGGTGGGCTCGACCCACGCCCGGTACGCTCCAGCCGGCAGCGAATCAGCCCACAGCTCTCCGTCTTCTGTTTCCCCGCAGACGATCTGATCCGCGCCACGCGCAAGACACACCCGCACGCCGTCGATCGGGGTCGTACCTTCCCACGTGCGTAGATTGATCGTCGTGGTCCCGACCGGGGCCGCCATCGCTGCCGTCCCCGCGGTCAGCAACAGGGCAATGCCCATCGCCATACCGAGTAGGCGCTTCATCGTTTCCAACCCCTGCTTCCCCCAGGTCTCCCGCGCTACTGGGTGCGCACAAACCCAGGACACGTGACCACGATGGGACCCCGAAACTGCGGCCGGATCACTGCCCCGTTCCCCCAGCCCTCTGCGGCCGTAGTGTCGCGACGCTAGTACGAAGGTACTGGCAAGGCAATACCCAAGCGTCCCACGTGGTGTTCGGAGTCAACGCTGACGTCGAGGGTCGCGAGCAACAGAGGCGGGCATCCCCGGATGGGACACCCGCCTCTGAGGTCATTTCGTTCGTGGTTCCATCATCGGCGGACACCAGCGGACGGTTTCAGGCTATCTAGAAGTCCATCCCTCCACCGTGGTCGTGACCGCCGGCGGCGCCGGCCTTCTCCTTCTCCGGGAGGTCCGAGACCAGCGTCTCCGTGGTCAGGACCATCGCGGCGATGGAGGCGGCGTTCTGGAGCGCAGACCGGGTCACCTTCGCGGCGTCGACGATGCCCTTCTTGAAGAGGTCACCGTAGTCGCCGGCGAGGGCGTCGTAGCCATGGCCTTGCTTCAGGCCCTTCACGTGCTCGATCACGACCTCACCGGGCGCACCGGCGTTGTCGGCGATCTGGCGAGCCGGCGCCTCGAGCGCCTTGCGCACGATATCGACGCCGACCTGGGCATCGCCGCCGAGGTTGATGCTGTCGAGGGCCGGGATGGCCTGCAGGAGCGTGGTCCCACCGCCGGCGACGAGGCCCTCTTCGACGGCCGCGCGGGTCGTCGAGAGCGCATCCTCGATGCGGTGCTTCTTCTCCTTGAGCTCGACCTCGGGAGCCGCGCCGACCTTGATCACCGCGACGCCACCGGACAGCTTCGCGAGGCGCTCCTGGAGCTTCTCGCGGTCGTAGTCGGAGGTCGTCTCCTCGATCTGGGCTTTGATCTGGGTCATCCGTCCGCGGATCTGGTCCTGCGAGCCGCCGCCATCGATGATGGTCGTGTCGTCCTTCGTCGCGACGACGCGGCGCGCGGTCCCGAAGTCCTCGGCCGTCACCGAATCGAGCTTGCGCCCGACCTCTTCGCTGATCACCGCGCCGCCGGTCAGCGTTGCGATGTCGCGCAGCATCTCCTTGCGGCGATCGCCGAAGCCGGGCGCCTTGACGGCGAGGACCGAGACGGTGCCACGGAGCTTGTTGACCACGAGCGTGGCGAGTGCCTCACCGTCGATGTCCTCGGCGATGATCAGCATCGGCTTGCCCTGCTGGACGCCCTTCTCGAGCGCCGGGAGCATGTCCGGCACGCTCGAGATCTTCTTGTCCGTGATCAGGATGAGCGGGTTCTCGAGAACGGCCTCCATCCGATCTGGGTTGGTCACGAAGTACGCCGAGAGATAGCCCCGGTCGAACTGCATGCCCTCGGTGTACTCCTTCTCGAGTCCGAGGCTCTGGCCTTCCTCGACGGTGATGACGCCGTCCTTGCCGACCTTGTCCATCACCTCGGCGATGATCTCGCCGACCTCGGGATCGGCCGCGCTGATAGCGGCGACCGCCGCGATCTGCTCGCGGTTATCGACCGGGCGCGACTGCTTCTTGATCTCCTCGACGACCGCCTCGACGGCGGCCTCGATGCCGCGCTTGACGACCATGGGGTTGGCACCGGCGGTCACGACGCGGAGGCCCTCGCTGACGAGCGCCTGGCCGAGCACGACCGCGGTGGTCGTGCCGTCACCGGCGACGTCGTCGGTCTTGGTCGCGACTTCCTTGAGGAGCTGGGCGCCCATGTTCTCGAAGGCGTCGTCGAGCTCGATGTCACGGGCGATGGTCACGCCGTCGTTGGTGATCGTCGGCGAACCGAACTTCTTGTCGAGGACGACGTTGCGGCCCTTGGGGCCGATCGTCACCTTGACGGCGTCGGCGAGGCGGTCGATGCCCCGCTTGAGCGATCGACGAGCCGTCTCGTCGAAGAGGATCTGCTTAGCCAATGTCGTAAGTCCTCCAGGGTGGTGGCAACCTCGTCAGTCCGCGACGATCGCGAGGATGTCCTTCTGACTGACGATGAGGTACTCGTCGCCGTCGATCTTGAATTCGGTCCCGGCGTACTTGGCGTACAGGACCTTGTCGCCTTCCTTGACGTCCATCGGCTCGCGCTTGCCGTCGTCGTTCACCTTGCCGGGACCCGCCGCGATGATCTTGCCCTCCTGGGGCTTCTCCTTCGCGGTATCCGGCAGGACGATGCCGCTCTTGGTCATCTCCTCGCGCGGGGTCGGCTCGATGACCACGCGGTCGCCGAGAGGGCGAAGCCTGGTCTTGGTCGCAGTGGCAGTGGCCAACGTGCAATACCTCCTGTGACGGTCACGGCCGACCGTCGGGCGTGGGTCCGTGGGTGGCGACCGCTCGGGGTGGGACGCGGTCGGCCGACCCGATCGTCGATGTTGCGCATCGATCGCGGCCCTGCCCCGCGGGGCGGTCCGTCGATGCATTAGCACTCTCTATGGGAGAGTGCTAAGTGCCAGACTACCGAACGGGCGAGGGGGCTGTCAACTCGCGGCACGCTGATGTCGGAAGGTCCGATCGTAGGCGTCGACCAAGGCGCTTCCGAATGCCTCCGCGGTGGCGCCGCGATGCTCCGCCACCCAGCGCGCGGTGATCTCGACGTAGGCGGGTTCGTTGCGTGACTTCGGCGCCCCGGGTGGGGCGAGGAACGGCGAATCGGTCTCGACCAGAAGGCGATCGATGGGCGTGATCACGGCGACCTCGGCGGAGGCCTCCTCCCCCTTGCGGAAGACAAGACCGGAGAAGCTGATCGACGCGCCGAGATCGAGCATGGCCTGCGCATAGTCGACCGGTCCCGAGAAGCTGTGGATGACGATGGGCGGCCGTCGTCGTCCCATCGCGGTCAGCTCCGCCAGCAGCGCGTCCTGCGCGTCGCGCCGGCCCGTGGTCGAACGGCAATGGAGGATCACGGGGCGGCCGAGATCTGCCGCGAGCCGAACGTTCCGGCGCAGGTTGGTCAGCTGATCCGAGATCGGGCTGAACACGCGGTCGTAGTCGAGGCCGGTCTCGCCGATCGCGACCACCGGTTCGCTGCGTGCCCAGCCCTCGATGGTGCGCCAGCCGGCGTCATCGACCTTGGCGGCGTCGTGGGGATGGACGCCGACCGCGATGTCGATCCATGGGACACGCTGGGCGAGGTCGAGTGCGCGCTCGCATGACGCGACGTTCCATCCCGGGACAAGGATCCGCTCCACGCCGGCTGCCCGGGCCGTGTCCAACACTTGCTCCGCGTCGTCCGCGAACCGATCGGCGTTGACATGGCAGTGGGAGTCGATCAGGCGCACGCGGGCATCGTATGTGGGCGGTGCTTGGACGTGTGTTCCCGCCCTACGGGAGCAGGCGACACGCCAGCCCAGATTCGGGCATGACGTCCCTTGGCACGGGAATCCGTGGCGGATAGTGCGGTCGTACGGGAAAGATCGGCATCCGAGGGGTCCAACCTGTCGTCTGCTCCCGTACCCCGGGAGCCGTGGGCAATGCCCGCGACGTGGGGCTCTACTCGGGGCGACCCTCCGGAGCCGCCTCCTCGGCCACCTCCACCTCGAGGCGCGGGAACAGCGGCTCGGGGACTGCCATCCGACCGGCCTCGCTGGAGCGGGCGCCCCATTCAAGCTCCCCCAGCAGCGACGACCCGCCGTTCCCGTCGGGTTCGTAGCCGTACCCGTACCCGAGCTGGGCGAGCACTCGCGGCGCTGTCCCGGGCATGAACGGCGCCGCGGCCAGGCCGACCAATCGGCACGCTTCGACCAGATCGCCAAGCACGCCACGGAGTCGATCGCCGGCCGCCTCGTCCCCACCCTTCCAGGCCTTCGCCAGCTCCCAGGGCTTCTCGGCATCGACCACCCGATTCGCCCCGCCGACGAACTCCCAGAGCTCGGCGAGCGCGTCGTGGAGCCGGCAGCCATCGAGCGCCTCCGCGTACAGACGGACCGTGTCGTTCCAACCCTCGGCCAGCGGCGACATCGCCTCGGCGCGGGGCGCCGGTCGCACGCCCTCGAGATAGCGCTTGTTCATCGACACCGTGCGGTTCACGAGGTTGCCGAAATCGTTCGCGAGATCGGCGTTGTAGCGACGGACGAACGCGTCCCACGACACCTCCGCGTCGCGGTCGAACGGCACCTCGCGCAGCAGGACGTAGCGCGCGCCATCGCTGCCGAGCGCATCCACGAAGTCGGTCGGGTCGAGGAAGTTGCCGCGACTCTTGCTCATGCGCTCGCCGCCGGCGGCCATCAGCCAGCCATGGACCCAGACGCGCCTGGGCGCCTCGAGGCCCGCGCTCCACAACATCGCCGGCCAGAAGATCGTGTGGAAGCGCGCGATGTCCTTGCCGATGACGTGCAGGTCGGCCGGCCACCAGCGCTCGAACGACGCCGGATCGTCGGGAAACCCGACGCCCGTGATGTAGTTGATGAGCGCGTCGTACCAGACGTAGATGACGCCGGCTTCCGGATCCCACGAGCCATCTTCGCGCTGGGCGGATTCCCCGTTCTCGGCGATCGGGAACGGGATCCCCCACCCGCCTGGCGTCCGCTCGCGCGAGATCGAGAAGTCCTCGAGCCCACCGCGGATGAACCCGAGCATCTCGTTGCGTCGGTAATCGGGCTGTACGAACCCGGGGTTGTCGGCGAAGTACCGCTCCAGGCGCCCCTGGTAGGCCGACAGGCGGAAGAACCAGTTGCGCTCGGTCAGCCACTGCAGCGGCACGTCAGGATGGTTCGGGCAGATCGTGCCGCGTGCGGTCTCGATCACGTCGGTGGCGTTGCGGAAGCCCTCGTTGGGGCAGTACCAGCCCTCGTATGTGCCGAGATAGATGTCGCCGTTCGCGTGGGCGCGGCGGACCATCTCCTGCGCGGCGCGGATGTGATCCGGGTCGGTCGTGCGGATGAACCGGTCGGGTGAGATGCCCAGGGCGTCCTCGGCCGTCTTGAACAGCGCGACCTTCTCGTCGACGAAGTCGCGGGCCGGTCGACCCTCGTCCACGGCGGACTGGGCGATGTTGATCGAATGTTCGTCGGTGCCGGTCAGGAAACGCGTGTCGTCGCCGATCATCCTGTGCCACCGCGCGAGGACGTCCGCGCCGATGACTTCGTACAGCGTGTGGACGCCGGGCTTCGAATTCGCGTACGCGATGGCCGTGGTCAGGTAGTAGCGGGGGCGATCGGGCATCGGAGCGCGATGGTACCCGAGCCCTCCGGTTCCGTAGACTCGGACCATGTCGACATCGACCTTCTGGAGGAGCGGGTCAGGCTACGAGGCGTACGTCGGGCGCTGGAGCCGGCGCGTGGCCGATGTCTTCATCGATCGCCTGGATGTGCGGCCAGTCAGTCGCTGGGTCGATGTCGGGTGCGGGACCGGCGCCGTCACGCAGACGGTCCTCACGCGATGCGAACCGGCGTCGATCCTCGGCGTCGACCCGTCCGAGACGTTCCTCGAGGTTGCGCGGTCGTCGACCGACGATCGGCGGGCATCGTTCGATGTCGCTGACGGGGCCAGCATCCCGCTCGCCGATGACACTGTCGACGCGGCGGTCTCCGGCCTTGTCTTGAACTTCGTCCCCGACCCTGTCGCGATGCTGGCCGAGATGCGCCGGGTCACCCGCCCCGGCGGCACCGTGGCGATCTACGTCTGGGACTACGGCGACGGGATGCAGATCATGCGCCATTTCTGGGACGCCGCGATCGAGCAGGATCCGCGGGTCGCGGCAACCGCCGAGAGTCTGCGCTTCGAGATCTGCAAGCCCGAGCCGCTCCGCGCCGCGTTCCAGGACGCCGGCCTCGCCGACATCGAGGTCGAGCCGATCGACGTCCCGACCGTCTTCCGCGACTTCGACGACTACTGGCAGCCGTTCCTGATGTCGACCGCGCCGGCACCGCGCCACGCGATGAGCCTGTCCGATACGGATCGCGCCAACTTGCGCGAACGCATCCGCGCCCGACTGCCGATCGCCGACGACGGGTCCATCCCGCTGACCGCACGAGCCTGGGCGGTCCGCGCCACCGACTGACGCCTGCCTCAGTGGCGGAAGTGGCGGATCCCGGTCATCAGCATCGTCCCGTCCAGGCGGTCGACGGCGGCGATCGCCTCGTTGTCGCGCATCGAGCCGCCAGGCTGGGCGAACGCGCGGACGCCGGCCGCAAGACACGCCTCGACCGCATCCGGGAATGGGAAGAACGCGTCGCTGGCGCAGGCCGCCCCGATGGTCGACAAGGGTCCGAGCATCGCGTGCGCCTTGGCGACCGCCTGGCGGGCGGCATCCACCCGTGACGTCTGCCCACTGCCGATCCCGACCAGTCGACGCTCACGGACGAGCACGATCGCGTTCGAGGTGACGCCGCGGACCAGCCGCCAGGCGAGGTCGAGGTCGAGCTGCTCCTCGGCCGTCGGCGCTCGGCGGGTAGCGCACACCCAGGTCGTCGGCGTGTCGGTCAGGACGTCGGGTGCGGTGACGAGCACCGCACCGCCGGCCGTCCGGAGCGAACCCAGCGGGCCGGCTGCGTTGCCCGGAGCCGGTTCGTCGGATGCCAAGAGCTCGTCGACCAGGACCCGCACGTTGGGCTTGGTCGCCAGGATCTCGAGCGCATCTGGCGCATAGGACGGCGCGACGACGATCTCGAGGAAGATCGCGGTGAGCGCCTCCGCGAGGGCGAGGTCCACCTCGCGTGTCACGGCGACCACGCCGCCGAACGCGCTGACGGGGTCGGCCTCGAGCGCCGCCGTCCAGGCCCCGAGCGCCGTCGGACGCTCCGCGGCGCCGCACGGGTTGGTGTGCTTCACGATCACGACGGCCGGCCCGAGCAGGGCTCGCCCGAGCGCCGATGCGGCCGCGGCGTCGAGCACGTTGTTGTACGACAGCGCCTTGCCCTGCAACGGCGGTCGCTCCACGCCGAACAGGCCGTCCGCCAGCGTGCTGCCCGGGCGGCGGTAGCGCGCCGCCGCCTGGTGCGGGTTCTCGCCGTAGCGCAGCGTCTCGACCTTCTCGAGCGCGATCGACAGCGTCGGCGGGTACAGGTCGACCGGCTGGTCCAGCAACCCCGCCTCCACCAGCCGGCCGGGCAGCTCGGCCGCGATCCGGGCGTCGTACGCGGCCGTGTGGGCGAAGGCCTCCAGCGCGAGCTCGCGGCGCAGTCGATCGTCGAGACCGTCGGCTGGATCCAGGGCGGCAAGCACGTCGTCGTACCGCGACGGCGACGTCACGATGGCGACATTGGCATGGTTCTTGGCCGCCGCGCGCACCATCGACGGGCCGCCGATATCGATCTCCTCGATCAGCTCGTCGATCGTGATCCCCGGCCGTTCGAGGGCCGCCGCGAACGGGTAGAGATTGACGACGACGAGCTCGAACGGCGCGATGCCGGCGGCCAGGAGCTGCCGGCGATGCTCGACCAGGCGCCGATCCGCGAGCAGCCCGGCATGCACGCGCGGATGGAGCGTCTTGACCCGCCCCTCGAGCATCTCCGGGGATCCCGTGACGGCAGCCACATCCGTCACCGGCAACCCGGCGTCGCGCAACGCCCGTGCCGTCCCCCCGGTCGACACGAGCTCGAACCCGCGGGCGACGAGTCCCCGCCCGAGCTCGACGAGCCCGGTCTTGTCCGATACCGAGAGCAGCGCCCGTCGCGGTCGCGGGACCTCGGTGTCGGCGCGATCGAGGTCGATCGTCACGTGGCGCCCTGCGGCCGCCACAGCTCCGGCGAGGACCAAAGCAATAGCGTGCGGGAGGATCCGGTGTTCGACCGCTTGGATCCGCTCCCCGAGCGCGGTCTCGTCATCGCCCTCGAGGACCGGCACGGCCTCCTGGGCGACGATCGGCCCGCCATCGAGCGTCGCGTCGACGAGGTGGACCGTCACGCCGGTCATCCGGACGCCGTGCTCCAGGGCGTCACGAACGGAATGCGCCCCGGCAAACGCTGGGAGCAGCGAGGGATGGATGTTGAGGATGCGATCGCGGAACGCCTCGAGGACCCGCGGGCCGACCACCCGCATGTAACCCGCCAGGACGACCACGTCCGGCCGGGCACCGGCCAGGACCTGGGCCAGGGCGTCGTCGTCACCACCCGCGACGAGCGCGGTGTCGATCCCCTGCTCCGCTGCCCAGTCGAGCGCCGGGCACGCCCGGTCCGCGAATACCAGCACGACGTCCCCACCCAGCTCGCGGCGCAGCGCCGCCGCGTGGAGCGCGCGCAGGTTCGAGCCAGCCCCCGAGACGCCGACTGCGATCCGCCCGCTCACGCGATCGACTCCAGTGGCCCCTCGAGATAGCGAGGCCCATCGGGCGCTGCCGCGATCACCTCGCCGACCACCATCGAGGGGACATGGTGCTCGCCGAGCACGCGGATCGCGGTCGGGATCGCCTTGGCGGGAAGGACGAGGACCATGCCCAGCCCGCCATTGAACGTGGCGCGCAACTCTTCGTCGTCCAGTCCGCCCAGTGCGCCGAACAACCGCAGCACGGACGGGACCGACCACCGCCGCGGATCCAGCCGCGCCGCGAGCCCGTCGGGCAGTGCCCGCGGAACGTTGGCTGGGAGGCCACCGCCGGTGATATGCGCCGCCCCGTGGATATCGTGGGGGCCGTCGGCCAGTGCCGCCCGCACCGCGAGGACAGCACGGGCATAGATGCGCGTCGGGGTCAGCACGACCTCGCCGAGTGTCGCGAGCGTTTCGTGCGGCGCGTCCTCCAGCGCCGCATCCGTCGCGGCATCGCCGAGCGTCCGCCGCAGGCGGGCCTGGTACGGCTCGGCGAGATCGAGGTCCCATTGGGCGATCAGCGAGCGGACCAGCGAGAACCCGTTCGCATGCAGTCCGCTGGAAGCCAGTCCGAGGATGACATCGCCTTCGCGGACGGCCGAGCCATCGATCACCCGGTCGCGCTCGACCACGCCGATGCAGCAGCCCGCGAGGTCGAACTCGTCGGCCTCCATGATCCCAGGATGCTCTGCTGTCTCCCCACCGACCAGGGCGGCGCCCGCCTCCCGACAGCCCGCCGCGACGCTGCCGACGAGCTCCGCCACCCCGACCGGGTCGAGCAACCCGACCGCGACATAGTCGAGGAACGCGAGCGGCTCCGCCCCCGTGCACACGACGTCGTCGGCGCACATGGCGACAAGGTCGATGCCGATCGTGTCGAACCGGCCGACCGCGGCGGCGATCGCGGTCTTCGTGCCGACGCCGTCCGTCGAGGCGACCAGCAGCGGCTCGCGATAGCCCTCGGGGATGGAGAACGCGCCGCCGAACCCGCCGAGGCCGCCGACCACCTCCGGCCGGCGCGTCGAATCGACGTGGGCGCGCATGAGCTCGACCGCGCGGTCGCCCGCATCGACATCGACACCGGCCTGTCGATACGCGCTGCGGCGCGATTCAGTCACGACCGGCGACGACCGGTGTTTCCAGGATGAACTTGCGGCTCGCCGTGTCGTACGGGACCGGCTCGGGGTAGTTGCCGTCGAAGCACGCGAAGCAGAACTGCTCATACGGCAGGTCGAGCGCGGCGAGCACGCCACGGATCGACAGGTAGCCGAGCGAATCGGCGCCGATGAACTCCCGGATCTCGTCCTCCGAATGGGTCGCAGCGATGAGCTCGGTCTCGACGGACGTGTCGATGCCATAGAAGCACGGGTGGTAGATCGGCGGGGCGCTGATCCGGACGTGGACCTCGCGCGCGCCCGCGCGGCGCAACAGCTCGACGATGCGTTTCGTGGTCGTGCCGCGGACGATCGAGTCGTCGACCACGATCAGCCGCTTCCCCGCGACCACCTCGCGCATCGGGTTGAGCTTGATGGTGACGCCCCGGTGGCGCATCCCCTGCGAAGGCTGGATGAACGTCCGACCGGCATAGCGGTTGCGGTACATCCCTTCTCGGTACGGCAGGCCGCTGGCCTCCGCATAGCCGGCGGCTGCCGGGGCGCCGGTATCGGGCACAGGGATGACGAGGTCGGCGTCGACGGGATGCTCCACTGCGAGCTGCTCGCCCATCCGCCGGCGGGCCTCGTAGAGGTTGCGACCCTCCATGTAGGAGTCGGGCCGAGCGAAGTAGATGAGCTCGAACACACACAGCGCGGGATCAGCCTCGGCGTACCGGATCGAGCGCGGCGGCTGGCCGGGCTCGAGGACCACGATCTCGCCGGGCTCGACATCGCGAACGTACTCCGCGCCGACCATATCCAGCGACGCGGTCTCCGATGAGAGGCACCAGCCGGTCGCATCGGCGGCCCACAGAGCGGCCTGCGGGCCGCCATCGTCGGGACCGCCCGGCTGGCGGGCACGGGTCGGCAGCTTGCCGAGGACCAACGGACGGAAGCCGTGCGGGTCCCGAACGCCGATGACGCGCCGCTGGTCGAGGATGACCAGGCTGTACGCCCCGCGGACGCGGGGCAGGACCGCCAGCAGTGCCTCGACCGTGTCCGGGGCCGGCTCATCGGCGAGCAGCGCCGTAAGCAGTTCCGTGTCGGTCGACGCCGGCAGTCGCGCGCGGCCGCCGGCCAGCTGCCCGAGCAGCTCCCTCGTATTTACCAGATTGCCGTTGTGGCCGATGGCGAGCGCCCGCCGCGGTCCCTGGCGATAGGTCGGCTGGGCGTTCTCCCACACCGTGGATCCCGTCGTGGAGTAGCGGCAGTGCGCGATCGCGAGGGTCCCCCGGAGGCTGGGGAGGCGACGCTCGTCGAGCACCGACCCGATCATCCCGAGGTCCTTGTAGAGCATGAGCTGCTCGCCGTCGCTCACGGCGATGCCCGCCGATTCCTGGCCGCGATGCTGGAGTGCGAACAGTCCAAGCGTGGCGATCGCCGCCGCCTCGGTCGGCTCGCCGCCCGGCACGACCGCCCCGAAGACCCCACACACGGTGCTCAGTCCTCCCAGCCGAGGGCGCGGGTCAGGCCGTTGTCCCACGCGTGCCGCAAGGCGGTCATGGGCACATCCAGTTCGTCGGCCACCGTGCTTCCCCGCTCTTCGGACGCGCCGGTCGCGCCGGATCCGACGAGCTGGATCACGAGCCGGTCGCCACCGACCGAACCGAGCGTCTCGACCGGCACGCCATGCTGGCGAGCGAGCAGCACCAATGCCGGCACGAACCGCGGCGTGACGGTCACCACGATCCGCGACGGGCTCTCGCCGAAGAGCTCGACAGCGGGCGACATGGCGGTCGGGACCCGCACCGCCGCGCCGCGACCGCCCCACATCGCGCACTCGGCGAGCGCCACGGCGAGTCCACCGCCTGCCACGTCCTGGGCGCTGGCGACAAGGCCCCGGCCGATGGCTTCCCGGATGAACGCCTGGACGGCAGCCTCCCGGGCCAGGTCGAGTGACGGCAGGCCGTCCTCGGCGGCGGTCCCTGCGAGCGCCGCGTAGGCCGAGCCGGACAGCCCCGGCGTCGCGGTACCGACCAGCACGATCGTGTCGCCGTCTGCGGCGAATGCCGGCCCGACCAAGGCGTTGACGTCGTCAAGGAGCCCTACGACACCGATCTCGGGCGTCGGCGCGATCGATCCGGCGGGTGATTCGTTGTAGAGCGACACATTCCCGCCGGTGACCGGCACGCCGAGTGCGCGGCAGGCGTCGCCCAGGCCGCGGACACCCTCGCTCAGCTGCCAGAACGCCTCCGGACGAGTGGGGTCGCCGTAGTTGAGGCAGTTCGTGACGCCGAGCGGCCGCGCGCCGGTGATGCTGACGTTGCGCGTCGCTTCGGCGACGCTCATGGCCGCCCCTGCGTACGGGTCGATCGCGCTGACGGCCTGGTTGCCGTCGGTCGACGCGACGATCGCCTTGGTCGTGCCCTTGATCCGGAGGACCGCAGCGCCATGGCCCGGTCCGACGACCGTATCGGCACCGACGGTCGAGTCGTACTGCTCGAACACCGCCCGTCGGGAGGCGAGGTTCGGGGAGCCGACCAGGACCAGGAGCACGGCACCCGGGTCCATGCCGCGTTCCGGGAGTCGATCGCTGGGGCTGAGCGGCACGCCCGGCGCCGGCGCATTCCGCCGATGTTCGGGCGCGCGCCCGAGGCGCTCGTGGACGATCGCGTCGCTGGTGAGGCTCGCGGCCGGGACCCGGGCGAGCTCGGTCGCATCGCGCTCGACCGTGATGTCGCCGTCGTCGGTCACCCGACCGATGACGGCCACCGGCAGACCCCATCGCTCGCAGACCTCGCGGACGGCCTCCCAGCGATCCGGCCGGACGATCGCGCACATCCGCTCCTGCGACTCGGAGATCATGACCTCGAAGGGTTCCATGTCTGGCTCGCGGCGCGGGATCGCATCGAGGTCGACGGCGATGCCGGTCCCGGCCCGGTCGGCGGTCTCGGATGTGGCACAGGTGATCCCGCCTGCACCGAGGTCCTGGAGGCCCTCCACCAGGCCGCGGTCGATGAGCTCCAGCGACGCCTCGATGAGCAGCTTCTCGGCGAACGGGTCGCCGACCTGGACGCTCGGTCGCTTCAACGGATCGTCATGGGTGAAGGTCGCACTCGCCAGGACCGAGGCGCCGCCGATGCCGTCGCGACCGGTGGTCGAGCCGAACAGGACGACCAGGTTCCCCGGGCCGGGGGCGGCAGCCAGCGTCAGCCGGCGCTCGTCAAGCAGGCCGATCGCCATGACGTTGACGAGCGGGTTGCCCTGGTACGACGGGTCGAAGACCAGCTCACCGCCGACCGTCGGGATGCCGACGCAGTTGCCATAGCCACCGACCCCGCGCACCACGCCGTCGACCAGGTGGCGGGTGTGGACATCGCCCGGATCGCCGAACCGCAGCGCATCGAGCACGGCGATGGGCCGGGCACCCATCGTGAAGATGTCGCGCAGGATCCCACCGACCCCGGTGGCGGCGCCCTGATACGGCTCCACCGCGGACGGGTGGTTGTGCGATTCGATCTTGAACGCCACGGCCAGCCCGTCGCCGAGCGAGATGACCCCGGCGTTCTCGCCCGGACCGGCGACGACGCCATCCCCGGCCGTCGGGAGGGTGCGCAACAGCGGCTTCGAGCTCTTGTACGAGCAATGCTCGCTCCACATCACGCTGAACATCGCGAGCTCCAGATCGTTCGGCTCGCGCCCACCGAGACGCTCGTGGATCGCCCGGAGCTCGTCGTCGGTCAGACCGAGCCGGCGATGGAGCGGATCGATGCCGAGCGCGGGCATCGGCTGCGCCTCCGCCACGGTCATCGGGCGCCCACGGCGACGGCACGCCCGCCCGCCGCTGCATGCGCCGCACTGTCGACCAGCGAGCGGATGATCCCTGCCCCCGCGTCGGAGCCAAGGATCGATTCGGAGGCGCGCTCGGGGTGCGGCATCAGGCCCGCCACGTTGCCGCCGGCGTTCAGGACACCGGCGATCGCCCGCAGGCTGCCGTTGGGGTTGGCGTCGCGATCGTCCTCTCCTGCTCGTTCGCCGGCCGCGCTCACGTACCGGAACAGCACCTGCCGGTCGGCCTCGAGGGCATCGAGCGTCGAGTCGTCGGCGAAGTAGCACCCCTCGCCGTGAGCGATCGGCATGCGCAGCGGGCGACCGGCAGCCGCCAGCGCGTGGGTGAACGGCGTATCGAGCCGCTCGGCCGCGATATGGACGTCCCGGCCGAGGAACCGCAGCTGTCGATTGCGGAGCAGGGCGCCCGGCACCAAGCCGGCTTCGGCCAGGACCTGGAACCCGTTGCAGATGCCAAGGACGAGCCCGCCATCGTCCGCGAAGGCGGCGACTGCCCGCATCACGGGGCTGAACCGTGCGATCACTCCGGCCCTGAGATAATCGCCGTAGGCGAACCCGCCCGGCAGGATGACGGCGGCGACCCCGTCGAGGGTCGCTGACTCGTGCCACAAGGCGACCGGCTCGGCGCCCGCCAGGTCGAGTGCGTGGAGCGTGTCCCGATCACAGTTGCTGCCCGGGAACACCACCACCCCGACGCGGACGGGCATCAGGTCACGGCCCCGATCGCTTCGATCGCATACGACTCGATCAACGGGTTCGCGAGCAGCTCCGAGGCCAGCCGCTCGACGACGACGCGCGCGGCCGTCTCGTCCGCTGCTTCGACGGTCAACTCCACCCGACGCCCGACCCGAACGGACCGGACGCCCTCGATGCCGAGGTGGTCGAGGCTGCCTTCGACCGCCCGTCCCTGCGGATCGAGGATCCCGGGCTTGGGCGTCACGTTGACAGCGAAGCGGTAGCTGGTCATCGGGCGATGACGTCCTCCTGGAGATAGCGGTCGAAGCTGGCGCCGGTGATCCGCTCGAATGCCTCGATATAGCGGGAGCGGGTGCCACCGACGATGTCGTCCGGCAGGGCCGGCCCGGGGGCGGTCTTGTCCCAGGGCTGTGCCTCCAGCCAATCGCGCACGAATTGCTTGTCGAAGCTCGCCTGCGGCCGGCCGGGCTCGTAGGTCGCGGCGTCCCAGAAGCGCGAGGAGTCCGGTGTCAACGCCTCGTCGACCAGGATCAGCTGGTCCCGCAGCAGGCGACCGTTTCGGCTCTCGGGGCGCTGTCCCAGCGGCCGTCGCGAGTGCTCGATCCGCTCCGCCACGGGGCCGACCGGATCACGATCGAGGTCCGGGCCGAGCGCGATCCCGAACTCGAACTTGGTATCGGCCAGGAGGATCCCGGCGCGAGCGGCGATCGCCGTCGCATAGCCGTAGAGCGCGATCGCCCGGTCGCGCATCGTCTCGGCGATCGGCCCGGCGATGTCGGGCGTGAACATCCAGTGCCGACCGATGTGCTCGACCATCGTGTCGAAGTCGATGTTCTCGTCGTGGGCGCCGAGCTCGGCCTTCGTCGCCGGCGTGAAGATCGGCGCAGGCAACCGGTCGCTCTCCTCGAGGCCCGGTGGCAGGGCGATGCCGCACACGGTGCCGCGTTCGCGGTACTCCTTCCAGCCGGACCCGGCGAGGTAGCCGCGGACGACGGCCTCGACCGGAACGACCTCGGTCCGCTGGCAGACCATGACGCGACCACGCCACTCGTCGAACGAGCCGATGATCGCCGGTCCGGCCGGTGTGTCGGCCGGGCGTTCAGCGAGGGCAACCTCGTAGGCGTCCGCGATGATCATCGGGTCGGTATCGAGCAGGTGGTTGGGCATGATGTTCTCGGTCTCTCCGAACCAGAACCGCGACAGGCCGGTCAGGACCCGCCCCTTGTCGGGGATCTCGGTCGGGAGGACGACGTCGAACGCGCTGATCCGGTCGGATGCGACGAGCAGGAGACGACCGTCGGGCAGTTCGTAGAGGTCACGGACCTTGCCCGATCGAAGGAACCGATCAGCCGTCAGCACGACTGACCTCCGTCGTGGGCGCAAGCGCATCGAGCCGATCGATCACCGCGTGGACGTTGCGCAGGAAGGTCGCCTCGTCGAAGCACGCATCGAGCTCAGCCAGCGGAAGCCGCTTGGCGACCACCGGGTCGACGGCCAGCAGCTCGCGGAGCGGCGCCCGCTCATCCGCGGCGCGTAGGGCCGCCCGCTGGACGATCGCGTAGGCCTCGTCGCGGGCGATGCCGCCCTTCTCGACGAGCGCCACCAGCACCCGGCTGCTGGCATGGAGCCCCAGGCCCCGTGCGATGTTCTCGCGCATCCGCTCCGACCGGACGACGAGTCCCTCGATCAGCCCGGTCATGCGGACCAGCATGTAGTCGAGCAGGATCGTCGCGTCCGGCAGGATCACTCGCTCGGCGCTGGAGTGGCTGATGTCTCGCTCGTGCCACAGCGGCTGATCCTCGAACGCGGCCTGTGCGTAGCCCCGCAGCAGCCGGGCCAGGCCGGAGATCCGCTCGGACAGGATGGGGTTGCGCTTGTGGGGCATGGCGCTGGAGCCCTTCTGGCCGACCTTGAACGGCTCCTGGACCTCGCCGATCTCGGTGTGCTGGAGGTTGCGGACCTCGGTCGCGATGCGCTCCAGGCTGCCGCCCAGGATCGCGATGGCCGCCAGGAGCGCCGCGTGCCGGTCGCGCTGGACGATCTGCGTGCTGACCGGGTCGGCGTGCAGCCCGAGTGACGCGAGCACCTCGGTCTCGAGCTCGGGGTCGAGGTGGCTGTACGTCCCGACCGGGCCCGAGATCTTGCCGGTGCCGATCTCGTCGACGGCGGTGGCGAGCCGCGTCCGACCGCGGTCGATCTCGAACGCCCAGCCGGCGACCTTCAGCCCGAACGTGGTCGGCTCGGCGTGGACCGAGTGGGTCCGGCCCATCATCGTCGTGTCGGCCTCGGCCCGGGCCCGCGCCACGAGGACGGCGATCAGCCGATCGCAGTCGGCGAGCAGGCGCGCGCCGGCGGCCCGCAGCTGCAGCGCAAGCCCGGTGTCGACGACGTCGCTGCTGGTGAGTCCCAGATGGAGGTAGCGGCCCTCCGGCCCGACCGATGCGGCGACCTGGCTGACGAACGCGATGATGTCGTGGTCGGTCGTGCGCTCGATCTCGGCGATCCGGTCGACGTCGATCGTGGCCCGGGTCTCGAGCGCCTCGAGGGCCGCTGCCGGGATGAGCCCGCGCGCGGCCTGCGCGCGGGCGACGGCGAGTTCCACGCGGAGGATCTGTTCGAAGCGCGCCTGCTCCGACCAGATCGCCCCCATCTCGGCCAGCGTGTAGCGGGCGATCAACGGCCCGCACCGATGAGCGAGGCGAGTAGCTCGCGGTCGAAGCCGATGTCACGCCGCCGCTGCATCCCGTCGAACGACACGCGGTCGGCGGCGGCCTCCGCGGCGAGCCGGGCGGCCTCCACCTCGGGGCCTCGGCCCACGACCGTGAGGACCCGTCCACCAGCGGTCCGGTAGCCACCGTCGGCGTCGCGCGTGGTCCCGGCATGGAACACGAGCGCGCCGGCGGCCCGCGCGGCGTGGTGTCCTTCGATCGCGTCGCCGTTGCGCGGTGCGTCCGGGTAGCCCGCGGCGGCCAGGACGATACCGACGGACGCCACCGGCAAGGTCGCCAGGCGGCTGCCCTCGGCGTGGAGCGATCTCGCAGCCTGCCGCAGCCGGCCTTGGGCGGCGGCCAGCAGCAGCGGGCCGAGGGGCGATGCGAGGCGCGGCAAGATGACCTGCGTTTCGGGATCGCCGAACCGCGCGTTGCACTCCAGCAGGACCGGGCCGTCGTCGGTGAGCATCAGCCCGGCGTAGAGGGCGCCACGGAACGGGGTACCGCGACGTGCCAGCTCGGCCAGGATCGGCCGGTGGAAGCGCTCCAAGAGGTCCTCGCTGGCCGTGTCGGGCAGGTCCTCGAGCGGGCTGTAGGCGCCCATCCCGCCGGTGTTGGGACCGGCGTCGAGATCCAGCAGCCGTTTGTGATCGCGCGCGATCGGCAGCGCCAGGGCAACCTTCCCGTCGCAGATGGCGATCAGGCTCGCTTCCCGACCCACGAGCCGCTCCTCGATCACCACCGCACCGTGCTCGCTGGTCGCGGCGATCGCGCCGACCGCGGTGTCGATGTCCTCGCACACGGTGACGCCCTTGCCACCCGCGAGTCCATCGGCCTTGACGACGATACCGCGGCTATCCGCCTGGAGCTGCCGTGCGTACGCCACCGCGGCCTCGTGCTCGCCGCGGGCGAAGACGCCGGCCCTCGCCATCGGCACGCCGGCCGCGATCGCCACGTCATGACAGAACGCCTTGCTGGACTCGATCCGCGCCGCCGCGGCTGTCGGCCCGAAGACCGGGATCCTGGCCGCTTCGAGGGCGTCCGCGACACCGGCCGCGAGGGGCGCCTCGGGACCGATGACCACGAGCTCGGCGGCGATGGCGCGGGCCACGAACACGACCGCGTCCGGGTCGAGCGGGTCGAGGTCCTTGAGCACCCGGACGCGTGGCTCCGTGCCGATCCCGTGGCTGCCCGGCGCGACCACCACCTCGTTGACGCCCGGTTCCCCGCCGAGCTTCCAGGCGAGCGCGTGCTCGCGCCCCCCGCCGCCCACGATCAGGATCCGCGTCGGCATGACCAGGCCGGCCGGGCTCATGCCGGGATCACCTGGCGCTGGCGCATGGACCGCCAGGCTCGCTCGATCGTCTGGGTCCGCTCGGGACCCACCGATACCAGCACGATCGGCACGCCGGCGTGCGCCTCGATGGCCGTCACGTAGCGCCGGGCGTTCTCGGGCAGGTCGGCCAGGGAGCGGACGCCGTTGATCGGCTCCGACCAGCCGGGGTACTCGTCATAGATCGGGACAGCGCGCGCGAGCGCGGCGCCACTTGACGGCCACGTCTCGACACGGCGACCGTCGACCTCGTACGCGACGCAGACGCGGAGCGTGTCGATGCCCGACAGGATGTCCAGCTTGTTGAGCATGATCGAGCTGACGCTGTTGACCGCGACGGCATATCGCAGCGGCACGGCATCGAACCAACCCACTCGTCGTGGGCGCCCGGTCACGGTCCCGAACTCGTGACCGCGCTCGGCGATCCCCCGTCCGATCCCATCCAGCAGCTCGGTCGGGTACGGCCCCGACCCGACCCGCGTCGAGTACGCCTTCATGACGCCGATGACCTCGTCGACCTGGAGTGGACCCACCCCGCCACCTGTGCAGGCGCCGCCGGCGACCGGGTTCGACGATGTGACGTACGGATAGCTGCCGTGGTCGAGGTCGAGCAACGTGCCCTGTGCGCCCTCGAGCAGGACGCCCTCGCCGCGCGCGAGCGCGGCCTGGACGAGCCAGGTGGTGTCGTCGAGGTGGTCGCGTAAGCGCTCGCCCCAGCCGAGGGCCTCGTCGACCAGCGCGTCGACCGTGAACGGCTGGCAGCCCATCGACGACAGGAGCAGGTTCTTGTCGGGCAGCACCCGCCCGATCCGCTCGCGCAGGGTGTCGCGGTCGAGGAGGTCCTCCATCCGCAGGCCGAGCCGCCACGCGCGGTCGCCGTACGCCGGCCCGATGCCCCGCCCGGTGGTCCCGACGGCAGCGCCTCCGAGCCGGGCTTCGTTGGCCTGATCGAGCGCGATGTGGTACGGCATGATCACGTGCGCGCTGCGGCTGACCCGCACCCGTTCGACATCGATGCCGCGGGCGACCAGCATGTCTAGCTCGTCGATGAGGGTGACCGGATTCACGACGACCCCATTGCCGATGACTGACGTGATATGCGGGTACAGCACGCC
>DATAFZ010000018.1:0-6518 GCA_036257225.1 Candidatus Limnocylindrales bacterium
CGCCATAGACGGCCATCGCCAGGACGACCGGTAGCAGGGCCATGATCGTCAGGGGCGACATCGCGATGCCGAGCAGGACGGCGAGCACCAGCACCGCAAGGGCCTGCGGCAGAGCGACCAGCGACTCGCCGATGATCTTGCCGGCGACGATGGAGTACCGCGAGATCGGCGAGACGAAGATCTCCTGGCTGAAGTCCTCCTCGCGGTCGGAGATGAGCGAGATGACCCCGATCGATGCCGACTGCCAGACCGACTGGGCCATCACGCCGGTGAAGACGAACGTCGTGATGTCTAACCCGCCCGGCTCGCCGAACCCGGCCTGGAGGGTAGGTCCGAGGAGGAGGACGAGCGTCAGCGGCAGCGCGAAGTCGGCGAAGATCCGCAGCCGGTCGCGAAGGAGCTTGACGAAGTCGCGATGGGCGATGACCAGGACGGCCGAGACCTCACTCACCGGAAGATCCCTCGGCGCGAGCGACGATCGCGAGATAAGCATCTTCGAGGCTCGGGGATTCGGTCCGCACGAGCGTCAGTGGCGTATCGATCGCCTTGAGGGTCGCGTGCGCGCCGCGACCGTCCAGCGGGATCGTGAACGGCCCGTTCCCGTCCGGCCGGAAGCCGAGCCGGTCGAGCTCGAGCCGGAGGTGGCCGCGGTCCTCGGCGTCGACCACCACGGACTCGCGCGATAGGTCGGCCTTCAACGCGGCGGGCGTGCCTTCGGCGACGATCCGGCCGTCGTCGATGATGCAGATCCGGTCGGCCTGCTCGGCCTCCTCCAGGTAATGGGTCGTGAGGAAGATCGTCGTGCCGCTCTCGCGTCGGACGGTCCGCAGATGGTCCCAGAGCGTGCGCCGGGTCGGCGTATCCAGGCCGGCGGTGGGCTCGTCGAGGAACAGCACCGTCGGCCGGTGGATGAGACTCCGCACGATCTCGAGCTTGCGGCGCATGCCGCTCGAGTACGTCCGGATCGGGTCGAAGATCTCGCGTTCGATGCCCAGCAGTGCCGCGAGTTCGCCGACCTGGCGCCGGTACGCCTCAGGCATCAGCCCGTACGCCGGTCGGTAGGGGTAGAGGCCGAAGAGCACGGCGTGGAAGCGGACGTTCTCCTCGGCGGTCAGGTTCTGGTCGAGACTCGGTCGCTGGAAGATGATGCCGACGCGGCGACGGACGGCGCTGGCCTCGGCAACGATGTCGTGGCCGTCGATCGTGGCTCGTCCTGCCGAGGGGGCCAGGGTGGTCGTGAGGATCGAGATCGTCGTGGTCTTGCCGGCGCCGTTCGGCCCGAGCAACGCGAAGAATTCGCCATCGGCGACGGAGAAGCTGATGCCGTCGACTGCGTTGCGCTTTGCTTTCCGATAGCGCTTGACGAGACCGTCGACCTCGATCACGGCGTCCGCATGACCGAGTGAGGACCGTCAGTCATCGGGCATGGCGCGGCGGTCGCCGACAGCCCCCGAGGTGTCCGGAAACGCCAGCGTCCCGGCGGCCACCCACCACTCGAACACGTCGAAGGTCAGACGCCCTGCCTGGACCGAGGGGTCGAGGTCACTCAAGCGCCGGGCCTCATCGAGATCACACGAGAAGATGGAGAGCCCTCGAAGCGACGGATCCGACTGCTCCCCGAGCGGGCCGTTGGCGACCACCACCCCGTCGTTGCGCAGCTTCGCTCGGTAGGCAAGGTGCCGTGCCTGCAGGGCGTCGAGCTCCTGCTCCGTCATCTCCGGTGCGTCGTCGGGACGGCGAAGGAGCACCATCGTGTACACGTCGAACGCGTCGGGGATGTTCGGATCGCGCGGCATCCCGGAACCTTAGCCGGTCGCGCGTCGAACGCCTCAGGTGCCGCCGGCGAGGAGGTCGCAACGCTGCTCGAGCCAGCCGAGCGCCCCAGACAGACGTTCTTCACGCATGGCGCGGCCCACGCGGTGGCCGAGTCGCGGGCGAGGACCCGAGGACGGCGTGCCAGACGCCACCTGGTGATCCGTAGACGGCGACGAGATCAGCCAGAAGCAGGCCGACGAGCGCGGTCTCGATCCCCTTGGTGACCCAGCCGAGCGTGAAGTACGGGCCGATCACCAGGTAGGCACCGATCGTCAGCAGCGTGTATCCCGCGAGGCCGAAACGCGGCACCCAGGCGAAGCGATCGACGAACGGCAGCGGGACCAGGGCACCGACGCCGTACGCCACAGCGAGGGCGAGGTAGCCGAGGCCGTTGACCGTGAAGAGCTGTCCACCCAGGCCAAGGTGGATCGACGCCGTCGTGACGGTCAGCTGGATGATGACCAGGGCAAGGACGACGCGGACGAGTCGGTCGACCGGCTCGGTCGGTCCGCGCGAGGGGGCTCTGGAACGGACTCCCTGCATTCGGGGCTCCATCGGTCACATCCTTTCGTGGTGTCGTGTCATCAAGTTGAACCCGCGCGACCACCCGATGTGACAGGACCAGACGCTGCGATAACACCCAGTCCGGCTGATCAGTCGAGCGCGTCACCAGCGCGCCGCTTCGATCCCGACCGTGCCGGATCGAGCGCCTGGAACGGCTCCGACGCCAGCAGTTTGCGCAGGAGCTCTCGTAACTTCTTGCGCTCCGCCGCCGAGAGTGCGCTCAGCAGTCGCTCCTCGTTCGCCAGATGATCGACGATCGCACGATCGGCGACGGCCAGCCCTTTCGCGGTGAGACCGATCAGCCGACCTCGCCGATCGGCCGGGTCGGGACGACGCTCGAGAAGCCCAGCTCGCTCCAGCCGATCGCACAACTTCGTCATGCCGCCGGACGAGAGGATCATGGAGCCGTAGAGCCTCGAGGGGTTCATGCGATAGGGCGGGCCCGCCCGGCGTAGGGCTGCGAGCAGTACGGACTCCCCCCAACTGAGTCCATACGTCGCGAGCACGTCGGCGAAGCTCAGCTGCTGCAGGAGGCCGAGTCGGGTTATCCGCTGCAGCACATGGGTTGGCGCGAGATCCAAATCGGGTCGGGTCCGCTTCCATTGGGCGACGATGCGATCGATCTCGTCTTTAGCCATCTGTCGCAGTCTGCCACGCCGATGCCTGTGACGCAAGACTCTTGACAGGAAGATGACGTGCGTGTATCTTTCTAGTCAGATACTTCGATGATCGCACCCCGACAGCCGACTGCGTGATCCGCAATGGCGACCCTTCTCCCGCTCCTCAGCAGGGCACTTCCACGCGCGACACCGGCCTCGCACCAGATCTTGGCGGCGTCCGCCAACGTCTCCATCGTGGCGCCGGGTCTTGTCGCGTTCCGACAGGGTTACCCGATCCCGCTGACGCTCGTGCTCCACGGTCATCTCACCTTCCGTAGGACCACCGAAGACGGTCGTGAGCTGGTGCTGGGCATCGGCTCGCCCGGGATGTTGTTCGGCTTCTCCAGCGTCGCCGGCAACAAGGCAGCGGTCGATCTGGTGGCCGCCACACCCTCGGAGATCGCGACATGGTCGGGCGATGAGCTACGCACGCTGGTGCTCACAGACGTGGGCCTGGCGCTCGACGTCATCGAGGGTATGGCTCGCTACAAGGGATGCATCACCGACCGCATCGATGGCTTCGTCCACCAGGACGCGCGACGGCGAGTCCTGCGAGTGCTCGGGACTCACGAGGATCTGTTCTTCGGGCGGGAGCCGATCCTGTCGCGGTCGCATCTGCCCGGCTTGGTCGGGACGAGTCCCGAGATGACCCGCCGTGTCGTCCGCGAGCTGGAGCGCGAGGGTATCGTCGAACGGGTGGGCAGGCGAGGTCTGCGCTGGGTCTCTCCCGAACGTCTCGACGAGGCCATGGGCCGGCATCGATCCGGGGCCCGCCTCGCGCCGGACGAGAGCGCGTAGTCCCGCGTCGGATCCCTCAGGCGGGGTCGGACGTCCCGACCGCCCTCGGATAGCCGAGCAGGAAGCCTTGACCGAGCCGCACGCCGAGTTCCAGCAGCGCGGTTCGTTCCTGCGGGGTCTCGATTCCCTCGGCGATGAGCTCGCAACCGGTCTCGACCGCGAAGTAGGTCAGGCCAGACACCAGCGAACGGCGGATCGGGTCGCGATCGATGCCACGCACCCACTCCATGTCGAGCTTCACGAACGCGGGTTGCAGCGCAAGGATGTGGCGCAAGCTGGCGTACCCGGAGCCCGCGTCGTCGACCGCGAGCTGCACGTTGGGACCCAGGCGGGCAATGGCGGCTCGGACACCCGCGTAGTCATCGATCCGCTCATGCTCCGTCAGTTCGACGATCACCGGACGGCCGGCCCCGGCCAGCAGGTCGGCCAGCGTATCGTCCTCGCTCAGGACGTCGGGCGACACGTTCACGCTGAGCGCGACGTTCGGTGGCTGCGGCGCGGCGGCCTCGATCGCGCCCGCCAGCGTGGCTCGCTCGAGGGCCAACCCGAGACCGAGCCGGCTCGCCTCGGAGAACCGTTGATCGGGTCGCGCACCGTCGGGGAATCGGGTCAGCGCCTCGACCGCGACGACCGCGCCCTCCTCCAGTCGGACGATGGGCTGCAGGACGGTCGTGAACGCCCGGTCGCGGATCATGCCACGCAGACCCAGGATGGCGGCGTTGGTCGTCTCGGCATGTTCGATCGCCGGACGCAGGGCGGAGACGATCAGGTCGGTGGTGTCCATGAGGTCGGCCAGGCGATGCGACAGTCGCGTGGCTCCTGCCGATGGTCGGACCGCGAAGACGAAGCAACCGATGGGCCGGGTCGCGGCGGCCAGGCTGAAGGGCACGAATGCCAGCTCGGGCGTCGCACCGGCACGCTTGCCTGATCGCGCCGGCGTAACGAGCCACGGGCCGGTCTCTGCCTGCTGCACGGTCGCCGCACCCTCGCCGGCCGGCAACAGGCGCGCCGGCCGGAATCGATCCGCCAGGGTCGGACTGGCTGCGATGCCTCGCGCACCGTCATCCTCGAACGCGATGATCGCCACGCCGTCGACATCCAGGATGGCCGGCAGGCGATCGGCGACGATCGTCGCCAGGGTCAACAGCGGGGCGTCGCGCGGCAGCTCCGGGAGCAGGGCCGCGACTCGCCGACGATGCTGGCGCTCGGCCTCGAGCTCGTCGGTCATCGCCGCCCGCCGTCGCAACTGGGCCCGAACGCGAGCACCCAGCTCGGCGCTCGATACCGGCTTTACGACCACGTCGTCCGCCCCGCGGTCGAGACCCGCCACGTGGTCCGCTTCCTCCGTCGAGGCCGTGATCAGGATGATCGGCAGCGTCCGAAGCCCGGCATCGGCACGCACGCCCCTGATCGTCTCGAGCCCGTCCAAGCCTGGCATGTGCAGGTCGACCACCAGGACGGAGGCTGCGTAGTCGCGGGCGAGCTCGATCGCCCGGCGCCCATGGGACGCCAGCAGCACGTCGAAGCCCTCCCGCTGGAGCGCTGCCTGGAAGAACGATCGGAGGGTCTGGTCGTCGTCGGCGACGACGACGACGGGTCGGTCCGCCGCGTGGAGTGGTGGCAGCGAGGCGGGGATGGTCCCCGGCTCACCGAGCCTACGCTTCGCAGGGCGTGAGTGCGCCCGACGGCCCGCTGCGTGCGGGAGCACGGGTTCGGAGCAGCCCTTCACACGCCGGCCTCGCACCACCGGCGTGACCGTGCATCGCCTGACCATCGAGCGACGAGGAATATGTTCCGCTCTGTGCGACGCGTCAGGAAACGCCGAGAACGCGCACGTGCGACGCGCCTTCCTCGTCAAGCGGCGCTGGATCCAGCAGCTTGAGGCCGGTCCGCCCGATTCTCGCAACGACGTGTTCCCGCTCGAGTTCCCGGAGGACGCGTCCCGTCATCTCACGGCTGGTGCCGACCAGACCGGGCAGGTGGGTCCGGGTCAGCACCGGCGGATCCGAGAAGAACAGGTCACGATGCCTGGCAAGGATCCGGATCACCCGCCGGCGAGCGCCCTGGTGGAGGAATCCATCGACCTTCTCGGTGAGGAGGTTGAGGCGTGCTGCCAGGCGCTCGATGCACAGGAGAGCGAGAGCTGGGTCGGCGGCGACCGCGCGACGGAAGACGTCGCCTCGCCAGATCACCGCCTCCGCCTGAGTCAGGGCCACAAGCTCCACGGTCGAGATCGTCGCCGACACACTGCCGATGCCGAACATGCCGCCCGGGTATGCCACGCCGATGATCAGCTGTTGCCCATCGACGGTCGTCCGCCGGAATCCGGCGTGTCCTCGGGTGAGAAGCACGAGCGGCATCTCCTCGCCCTGGCGGACGATCAACTCGCCAGGGCGCACGGTGCGCCCGCGGCCCGCATCGGCGAGCGAGCGGACCGATGCTGGCCGGATCCCGGGCAGGATGGCCTCGAGCAGGGCCTCGATGTCAGGTGGCGGTCCAGAGGATGGTCCGTTTTGTCCGACTGATGCGTCGGCCGCCGTCATCTGGTCGCACCACTCCTCAGCGGCCGACGGGAGCGCCAGACCCTCCGTCGAGCCTGGGTCGCCCACCGCGTCCGCGCTACCTGCGGGACACGGGAGGTGGCCGGCCGTGTGGGGGATCACGACCGGTCACCTGCAACCG